>DBFWVW010000045.1:0-5269 GCA_048217285.1 Oscillospiraceae bacterium | reverse complement strand
GTCTTGTGTTATACTCTTGCTCATGAGGAATATGGTCTCCTTTCGGGCTGGTTTGGTGTGGTAACTTAACTATAACCCATGAGACCATATTTCTCATAGCTTTTTCTTCAATTGTCCAACATGTATTGTAGTCCTACACTGTCTTTCTTCGGACTCATCAGAAACCGCTTGAAAACCTAGTAAGTATATGTTATTATTGTAGTATGTTGCAAAGGGGGGCTACCCATGAAAATATCTACAAAAGGCCGATATGCCCTGCGCATGATGCTCGATTTGGCAGCACATCAGGGCGACGGCTATGTCGCGCTCAAGGACATCGCGCGACGGCAGGAGATCTCGAAAAAATATCTGGAGCAGATCGTGCCCATGCTGGGTAAATCGGACATTCTGCGCACAACACGCGGCTATCAGGGCGGCTACCGGCTGGCACGCGCGCCGCGGGACTATACCGTCGGCGAGATCCTGCGTCTGACCGAAGGCGGGCTTGCGCCTGTCGCCTGTCTCGAGCAGCACCCGAACGCTTGCCCGCGCTGCGGAGAGTGCGCCACCCTGCCCATGTGGGAAGGGCTGGAGCGGGTCATACGCAACTATCTCGACGGCATCACGCTTCAGGATCTGCTCGAGCAACAGACGGCGCGCGCCGCGAATGACTACGTCATCTGACACGGTCATGTGTTTCACATACAAGACCCCGCCGCAGCGCAGACTGCAGCGGGGCTTTTGCGTGCTTGCGGAATTTTCACCTTTCCATTTGGTCATTTGGTATTACCAAGAAAGCGCACGTGTGAATTCTGCGTTTTTCATAGTTTTCAATCGTCAGGCAGAAACACTTTGCTGATAATTTGTCAATTTCGCATTTTCCGCTTGCCATCTGCGGGAATTCGGGTTACGATGATGTCGCGCCACGTGGTAATACCACAGTAGGACAGTCATCTGCTGTGTACAATCCCCGGCGCCCAGCGTGTGGCCACCCTTACACGCGCAGGTACCGGTCGCCGGTTATGATCCGATCTGTTACACCTCTTCTTCCCTAGCCGGCGGTCAAAAGCCGCAGGGCCCATCGGGCCCTGCGGCTTTTTCATGCGCTGCGTTACGTCTGGTTGGGATGACTATAAAGTGAGAACGTTCCGTTGGCAATCCCGTCAAGCATATCGGAAGTGAACGCTTGTGCGTGCTCGGCATCGCGGTCGAGCAGCGCGCGGTAGAGCTCCAACTTGTTCTGATACAGCCGGTTGGCGCCATAACGCTCTCGATACAGACTCCAGAAGTGCATACCGTAGCCATGGATGGAGTTATACAGCAGCGGCAAAAACGCATTGCGTGACAAGACGCTCAGCGCGTGATGGAACTGGAATGTCGCTTCAGCGGCATCCTGATCGGTTTTTGCGTCCTTGATCGCATCCAGCAAAGGCGCAAGCCCATCCAGCTCCTCCTGCGTGGCGCGCTCGACCACCAGCTTCATACACAGGCACTCGTTTGCACTGCGCACTTCCATGAGCGAGCGCACCTCATCGTCACGCATGACCCCGCCGTTATAATTCAGCAGCGCCGTGAGCGTATCGAGCGAGCCGGTCTTGCGGTAATCGCTGACATACACGCCCTGGCGCGTCACGATCTCCACAAAGCCCATCTTCTCCAGCTCGATCAGACCGGCCGAGATCACCGGACGGCTCACACCCATGCGCGCGCTCAGCTCCCGCGCCGGCGGCAGCTGATCACCGGGCATCAGCTCCCCGGAAATGATCATGCTCTCAATTTTCTGAACGAACTGATCCGTGAGCGAAACTGCCTCGATCTTGTCGAATCCCATCGTATCCAACCCCTGAAATGTATTTGGTATTACCAAGTATTTTCGTATCTGAATTTACCATCATTTTGACGGACTGTCAAGTGCAAATGTCGGCATAGTTCCGAAAATGTTAAAATTGAGACACATATCATTGCTTTTTCATGCGCACTGCTATATGATAATGCTGAATTCTGGTAATACCAGAGTCGGAAACAACAAACATCAGGAAGGAAGGGGAAACATTTGAAAGATCTGAAGCATCTGATCTACTTTGAAAACCTTCTGGAAGACGCCAACAACGAGTTGGTTCGGCAGGCTCAGGCGGACGGCAGCATCGTCCTCGGCTACACCTGCTACCACATTCCGGAGGTCCTTCTCAATGTAGACAACTGCATCTCCGTGCGACTCAGAGCACCTAAGACCGGTTCGCTGGATATTGCAACCTACTACATGTCCAACTATACCTGTGACTTTGCGCGTGCGCTGGTCGAGCGCGCGATCGAGGGGGGCTATCAGTTCCTGGATGCGATGATCGGCGTGGATGCCTGCTCGGCCATGAACCGCGCCATGGAACACTTTGAAGTCCTGCACGTGAACAACAAGGAGAAATTCTTCGTCACGCACACTGACATGCCGTTCAAGGTGACCGATTATTACATCGACTCCTACACCACGCAGATGCGCGAGCACGTGCTCAACCGTCTGACCGAGACCTTTGGCGTTGACACCTCCGACGAGGCGCTGCGCAAGGCAGTCGCCGAGCACAACGAGGTCTGCGAGATCATCACTGAAATCGGCCAGATGCGTAAGGCCGAGAACCCCGTCATCACGGGCTATGAGTTCCACATCCTCAACCTCGTGAGCTACACCTGCCCGAAGGCGCTCATCCTGCCCTACCTGCGCGAGACGCTCGCCGAGCTCAAAAAGCGCAAGCCGGACACTAAGAGCCCGTACCGTGCCCGCGTTGCCATCGTCGGCAGCGAGATCGACGATCCCAGCCTGACGAAGCTCATCGAGGGCTGCGGCGCGCTCGTCGTGTCCGACCGTTACTGCTTCGGCAGCACACCGGGCCGCGAGGTCATCAAGCTCAACGACGAGGAAGACGTCCTGCGTCAGATCTGCCGCCACTACATGGAGACCAGCGAGTGCGCTCGTTACATGTCCGATGAGAAGGTGCACCAGCGCCGCGAGACGGCTGACCGTCTGGCACGTGAGTACAATGCCGACGGCATCATCTATGAGCAGATGAAGTACTGCGACTACTGGGGCTTCGAGCGTGCGCTGGCAAGCTACGTCATGAACACCGAGTACGGCTGGCCGGTGCTGAGTATCGACCGTGTGTATAACAACGGCTACTCGGGTCAGCTCCGCACGCGCGTGCAGGCATTCGTGGAAAGCCTCGAGATCAAGAAAATCCAGAGAGAAAGGGGCGCCGAGTAATGGGCAAGGTGAAATATCCCAATCCGAAATTCTTCAAGGCAAAAGACAACATTGACTGGGCCGCGCAGGGCAAGAACCTGAAAGAAGTCGGCGGCATCTTCTGGGACATGTTCAAGGCGACCGACTGGAAAAAGTTCGGTGAGGGCTGGAAGAACATTCTTATTTCCGACCGTGACCGTATCAAAGAAGAGTATCAGGCCTTCGCGGCTGCCTCTATGAAGGATAAGATCGACCTCATCCTCAACGGTGAGCGTCACCTCGGCCGCCTGTATCGCGACGGCGCCATGTGCACCGTGCGTCGTGAGTGGCGCGGCATCAAGGACACGGTCTATGACTTCTATGAATGGGCTCGTCTGTGGGGTATGCTGCTCATGGCCTTCTCCAAGGACCTGATCCCGGCTATGAACCAGACGCTGTACTATCGCTGGATGGTGTCTTACTTCTGCTGCCATAGCTTCATGGACAAGAACCTCCTCGGCCTGCGCGGCTCCAACCTGCGCATGAGCCATGAGCTTACCTACTGCATCTACCGCTACGTCGCCGAGAACCTTGTCATTCTTGCCAAGGGCGACAGACGCAACGGCAACAGCGAGGAGCTCAACAGCAAGCTCGTTCTGATCGACGAGATGACCATGGCGCAGATCATGGCGGGCTTCCCGACCCTGTATGGCATCCCGCACCAGCTGCTGCCGGTGTTCCTGGTCTCCGAGCTTGACCAGCTGACCTGCATCCCGTACATCGACGCCGTCGAGTCCTTCGGTCTCCCGGCCGATACCTGCCCGGTTCCGACGTCCGAGTGCGGCGCGCTCGTCATCGACGCTCTGCCGCATCTGGGCAGCTGCTACATCTCCAGCTCCATGCCGTGTGACGGTTCCGTCATGGCATCCAGCTACTTCGCCCGCCGCTTCCCCGATATCCCGGTGCATCACCTGTGCTTCCCTGTCCGCTACGAGGACGAGTTGACGCTCGACGCCGCTGTGGAAGACGTCAAGGCGTGCATCCGCTTCATCGAGAAGCAGACCGGAGAGAAGTGGAACTGGGATTCTTACTTCACCGCAATGAAGCGCTTCAACACCGAGACCGACTACGAGCTGCAGAAGTGGGAGATCAACAAGACCGCTTATCCGCAGCTGATCGGCCCGACCTACGAGCTGTTCCGCAAGTGGTGCTACGAGATGGACGGCGGCCTTGATCCGCGTACCATCAAGTCCTGCGAGAAGGTCAACAAGATCCTCCTTAAGGCGTACAAGAATAAGGAGCAGGCCTGGCGTAACAAGATGCGCTATCGCGCCATCACCTGGAGCTGCCCCCCGCACTACTACGCCAACTTCTCCAACTGGCTGGCCAACAGCTGGGGCATCAACGTGCTCGTTGAAATGGAATCGCTCAACTACACCAAGCACCTCAACACCACCGATGAGACCGAGGCGCTGCGCGACATGGCCCGCCTGTACGAGCGCATGGTCATGCGCCGCCACACCAACGGCGGTTATCACAACGTCGTCACGGAGCTCTGGCGTCAGTGCGAAGCCTGGAATACGAGCATCGTCATCATGTGGCAGCACGTTGCGTGCAAGAACATGGCCACCGTCCAGGGTCTGCTCGACGAGCAGGGCCGCGAGCTGGGTCTGCACCTGATCTGGATCCCGCACGACCTGATGGACCCGCGCACCGTTTCGCGCCGCTCCATGCGCGACATGGTCTCCAGCTACATGGACACCGTCATGCACGCCACGCCGATCGACGAGAGTCTGCTTGACTTCGCGGACGACGTGTGTATGTAAACGTTTTTGATTTGAAGGAAAGGATACAGATACTATGAAATACTTTGGCGGATGCGACGTAGGTTCCACCTACACGAAGGCAGTTATTCTCGACGAGAACGGCAAAATGTGCGCTGACACGACGATCCGCAGCAAGATCAACGCGGAGCAGTCCGCGATCGCGGCGATGGAAGAAGTCTGCGGCAAGGTTGGCCTGAAGGACTCCAAGGAGCTCGCTTACCTCATCGGCACCGGCTACGGCCGCAACAAGGTTCCG
>DBFWVW010000044.1:0-3066 GCA_048217285.1 Oscillospiraceae bacterium | reverse complement strand
TAGATAATGGCGTAGTCCTCAGAATCTTTCGTCAGACGGCGCAGCGTCTCGCGCGCCTCCTCGGCATTGGCGACCGGGCAGGCCTCGAGGCCGAGCGCCTTAAAGCCCATAACGGTCTCCGCACCGCCGACAACTGCAATTTTAAGCATAAGTCTCACGCAGCCTTTCCCGGATGACCGCGGGCTGAAGCCCGGCGAGTCTGCCCGTCAGGATCATTCTTGCAGCCGTGGTCTCGTTTTCCATGGCAGCGAGATAAGCGGTCACATGCGCCGCGCCAAAGCTGCGCAGCTTGGCCGCGCGGATGTAGTCCATGAGTGCGTTGTCGCACAGCAGCTCAAATGCCGTCAGTGCGCCGCCGCTCATAGCCACCGCGCCGGCAGCCGCCGCATTGCCCAGCCACGTGTTGCCGTAGAGCGCCGTGAGCGCCTCGGCCGAGTCGAACGCCGCGAGCACGCGATCCGTGCCGATCGTGCCGCCCGGGATAAGCGCGGTCTTGAGAAAGTCCGCATCCTTGGCCATGCGGCGCGTGCGCACGGCAGCGCGCAGGTTCGCGCTGTCGATCTGCAGCTGCACATAGCCCTTGGCAAAGCCGCCGTCGCTCAGGCCGTCGGCAAGATCGAGCATCTGTGCGAAATACGCGCGGTCGAGCTCAAAATCCGCCGCCTGCGGATTGGCCGTGTGCGCCAAGATCGCGGCGGCGCTGGCCATCGCCTGCGCCAGAACGGGCGGGACATCACGGTAGTCCTCCTCGTAAAACGCCGCGTGCAGTTTCTGCGGCAGCACCGTGCCGCGCTGCGACAAGATCGCATCGCACTCCACACCCATTGCCTGCGCTTTGATGAGCGCCTTGGCATTGTGGTAGTCATACTTGAGGCGGAACAGCTGCACGAGCTGTGCCTCCGGGACCATGCCCTCGACCTCATTGAACAGCGCCCGGATGTGCGCCTCGAGCGCAGCACCGGCCTCCTTCGCGGACAGGCCGCTCAGGTCGCCATAGCCGCACTCTTCCAAGATCTTCGCCGCTTCGTCGTTGGTGGGCGCATCAATCATGCGCTCCATGCGCTCAGCGGAAAGCATTTTGGTCTCGCGGGCTGCCAGCATTGCCGTAATCGCAAGGTAATTCGTATCTTTTACTTTAGACAATTCGGTTCCTCCCTCATGCGGCGCAGAGCTCTGCGCCCCATATAGGATAATTCATTTCCCCGCATGGGGCGGGGCAGGTCACGCGCCGAACAAGACCTCGGCAACCTGAGCAGCCAGATCACTGCGGCAGAGCTCTGCAATCGTCTCCACGGCGCAGTTGACCTCGATATCTCCCTGCTGGAGCACAAAACCGGCGCGCAGATCGCGCGTAGCCCGGCTCATGGTGAGCCGGCCGGGCTTGCCCTGCTGCGCAAGCAGCGCGTTGGCCGCATCCACGACCGCCTGACCGCACGCGGCCTGATCCTTGGCGTTGAACACCAGAGTCTCGGTGCCGGTCGTCGCGGCCTGCGCGGCGAGCTTGGCCAGATACGCCACATAGTCCGCCTGCGGCATGGTGCAGATCTTGTCGAGCGCGGCGGCAAACGCCGCGTCGACCATCTCCTGTTTGAGGGCAAGAACGCTCTTTCTGGCTTCCATTTCCGCCAGGCGGCCCATGCGCTGCACGCGGTCCTCGCACGCTTTCACACCGTCACGGACGCGGGCCCAGTACTGATCCTGCGCCTGTTTGTCATAATCGGCACGGATCTCGGCGCACTTGGCCTCGGCTTCGGCTGCAATGGCCTTTGCCTGCTCCTGCGCGTCCGCCTCGATGCGGCCGGTGATTTTTTCAATACCATTCATAGATTTTTATTCCCTTCTGTCGGAAGAGGATGGGGATTACTTCAAGCCGTTGAGCATCAGGAAGGATGCCAGCAGGCAGAGGATGGCGTAGAACTCGACCGTGATGCAGAAGATCATGCCCTTGGACCAGTCGTCGGGCTTCTTGGCCAGAATGTTCAGGGAAGCGGCAGCCACCTTGCCCTGTGCGATCGCGGAGATCCAGCCGCCGAGTGCGATCGGCAGGCAGGCTGCGAAGTACTGCAGGCCCTGAGCAACGGTCAGCGGAGCGGCGGCGTTGGCGGCAAAGATCTGGCTCTGAGCAAGGAACCAGATAACGAAGCCGTACAGGCCCTGCGTGCCGGGGATGACCTGCATGATCATCGCCTTGCCGAACTTGCTGGGATCTTCCGAGACGAGACCTGCGCCGGCCTCACCGGCGATGCCGGTGCCCTTTGCAGAGCCAATGCACGCGAGAGCCGCTGCGAGCGCAGCGCCGAGAAGGCCGAGAGCCAGACCACCGATGGATTCGAGAAATGCCATTTTCATTTTCCTCCTTAAATATCTCTTAAATACGAATGTTTAGAAATTATGATTTTCCACGTCGACATAGTGCGTGTTGATCTCGAGCGGGCGGAACGGTTTGCCGCCGTCGACATAGAACTTGCCGAAGAACTCCAGACACTGCAGACGCAGGTCATGCACGAAGCAGCCGAGCAGGTTCAGGCCGAAGTTGAGCAGATGGCCCAACAGGAAGATGACGATAAAGATCAGCATCGACACAACCGTCACGCCGCCCTGCGACGGCATTGCAGCGAGGGTGTTGAACACCTGCGCGATAACGCTGCCGGCCAGCATCAGAGCCATGAGTCGGGAATACGAGAGAATGTCGCCGAACCAGCCGGTCAGGCCGTTATAGACCGCACCGAACACAGCGGTGACTTTGCCGAAGCCCTTGGCGTCGCGGCCGGCACCGTAGATCAGCATCAGGCCGCCAATGCACAGCACGACCGGCACGCCGCCGATGTTGCCGATCTTGAGCACGAACAGGCCGAGGCCCGCAAAGAGCACGATCCACGTGCCCTCGTTGAAGATCGCATCGCCGACCTTGCCCTGGCGGCACTCCATGACCATGTTTACGATCATGCCGGTCAAAAGCTGAATAAAGCCAAGGACCATGGCGCCGACGAGGATCGTCGTCGTATCGGTCAGCGGATCGAGCAGCGGACTTGTCAGGATGCCCAGCTTGACATCGTGACCGAACAT
>DBFWVW010000043.1:0-5681 GCA_048217285.1 Oscillospiraceae bacterium | reverse complement strand
GCCGCCTATGACCGGATGGCCAAGGCCGTCAATCCCTACGGCGACGGGCTGGCCTGCCCGCGCATTGCGCAGGCCATTTTGAGCCATTTTCTTCCCGGCGCGCAGCCGCCCGAGCCGTTTGTGCCCGCGCGCTAAAGAAACAGCATCCCACCGAGGATGAACAGCAGCTCCTTGTCGCCGCTCTCGCGGTACATGAGATACAGCACCAGAATCAGCAGCAGATCCTCGCTTTCGAGATCTGCAAGCGAAAATTTCTGCAGCAACTGCTGCAAGCCGCCGACGGGCAAGCCCGGCGGCGGCTTGTTGTTTCCGGCAGACGGCGCGGGCGGGCGCGGACGGATCTCCGGCTGCGGCGCATCCGGCACGCGCTCGACCCGGCCGCTGTTGCCCTGATAACGATTATACATGGTCGTCCCCCTCCAAGTCCTCGGCGGCAATCTCCGCAAGCGACGCAAGCCGCGCGAGCTTCATGGCGCGGTCGATCTTGCGCCGGCGCTTTTCGGCCAGATAGGGCTTCATAGCCTCGAGCAGATGGCGGTTGGCAGAGTCATACCCACCGCCGCGCAGTGCCGACATCATCTTGCGCAGCTGCCCCATGTCCAGGTCGAAGTCCGGCTCCGACACGGACGGCGGCGCTGGCTTGTCGCCGCCGTCGCCCAGGATCGAAGATGCCAGCTGCGCAATCTTACCGAACTGCTTCGGATCATTGAGCAGCGCGTTGAGCTTTTCTCCGATCTCATCCATCCTGCATCGCGTCCTTTACTTTTCCGGCAAGACGTTGCCCGGTGTCCGTGCTGAGCACCTGCGTGAGGATCTGACGCAGCGTCTCGGTGTCCCCCGCGCGCGCTGCCTGCTCAATCTTCTGCGCATCGAGCGCGTCGGCCAGCTTCTGCCCGTCGGTCGAGTCGGCGATCTCCTGCAGGCGCTGCAGGCGCCCGTCGCGCGCGAGCTGTTTTTTCAGCGCATCCAAGTCCTTCATATCGGTCACGCTCCATTCGGGGCGGCTTGACTTTGCAGGCCGCGTCCCGTATAATGCGGATGGCCCGGCCGTGCCGGGTATCCTGCTTTTATTGTATTCTATGAGCAATGCAGAGGTGACTTGCCACGAAGATCCTTGTTTTTTCCGATTCCCACGGCCGGACGCTCGGCATGGTGCGCGCCATCCGGCAGCAGCAGCCGGACGCCGTATTCCACCTCGGCGACTGCGAACGCGACACGCAGCGGCTGGAAAAGGAGTTTCCGGACCTGCCGCTATACCGCGTGTGCGGCAATTGCGACCACGAACCTATCCACCCTGAAGTGCTGCAGCTCACACTCGACGGCGTGAAATGCTTCCTCACACACGGGCACCGATACAGTGTGAAGTATTCGCTCGACGCCCTGCTCAACGCAGCATATTTCGCCGACGCAGACATGGTGCTCTTCGGCCACACGCACCGCGCCGTCAGTGAGACCACGCAGGGGCTGTACGTCGTCAACCCGGGCACAGCGGGTGTCGGCTCACTTTGTACATATGCCAGTATCGAGACGGAAAACGGTGCAGTCCGTACCGTCGGCATCCACGCAATTCCCGAAACGTAAAAAGCGCTCCCCCGGACCGACTGAACCGGGGGAGCGCTTTGCTGCAATGTTTACTTTTCACGGAATGTGACGTAGAGCGTGTGGTTGCTGTCGACATTCATGAAAGAATAGCTCGTCAGCGGCAGGACCGTTGTGCCGTCAATGACCAATGTTGCAACCTCGTAGCCCTCGTTCGGTGTGATCGTGAACGACACACTGCCGCCCTCTCCCACCTTCTGATTGCCGCTTGGGCTGACGCTGCCGCCGGTGCCGCACGTGACGGTGACGGTGTACTCCTTCTTCTCCGGGCCCGCCGAGATGGAGACCTGGATCGTCGTGCCCGGCTTAACCATCGAGCCGCCGACTGGGTTCTGGCGCGCAATAGAGCCCTTTTGCACATTGTCATCATAGACATTGCCGCCCGCCTCCACGGTAACGCCGAGACTCTTGGCCGTCGCCTGCGCCTGCTCAAGCGTCAGGCCGACGAAGCTCGGGATCGCGACCGGGGTATCCTCCGGCGCTGTCGGCTGCTCTTTCGGGCCGAGCGAGACAACAAACGCGACCGTCTGCCGGTGTTTGAGCTGCGCGCCCTCGTTGACGTCCTGCCGGATGACGATACCCTTGGTCTCGTCGCTGTTTTCATACGTAATGCTCGGCTCAGCGTCCAGCTCCGCAAGCTGCGCCTTGGCCGATTCCTCCGTCTGTCCAACGAGATTGGGCAGGATACGCTCATTGCCCTTATGAAAATTGAACACGCCGGACAGCGCACAGATCACGACCGTGACCAGAGCGAGCACAGCCGAGATCGCCGTGATCGTCAGCCGTTTGCGCTCACTCATGCGCCGGACACCGTGACGGCGGCGTGTGGTTGTCTGTCTGCTCATATTTTTTCCTCCGGAATCAACAGGATGGATAGAAATTTCAAAGAAACAAGTATATAATAACATAGACGCAGCGTTTTGACAAATGTTCGTTTCTGGGAGGATCTTTGCATGAAAAAAATCGCACTCGTGACCGGCGCGTCCCGCGGCATCGGCAAAGCGACCGCGCTGGCACTGGCCCGCGACGGCTGGACAGTGCACGTGAACTATATCCAATCGCGTGAAGCGGCCGAGGCAGTCGCCGCGCAGACCGGCGGCATGGCCATCTGCGCCGACGTGAGCGACGGACAGGCCGTCGCGGCTATGTTCGAGCGGACAGGCCCCGTGGATCTTCTGGTAAACAATGCCGGAATCGCGGTCTACGGTCTGATGACAGATCTCGACCCGGCCGTCTGGCAGCGGCTTTTTGATGTGAACGTCACCGGTATGTACAACTGCTGTCGGTGCGCAATTCCGCCAATGGTGCATATAAAAGCCGGACACATCATCAACCTGGCCTCGATTCTTGGCACGAACGGTGCCTCCTGCGAAGTGGCCTACTCAGCCACAAAGGGTGCCGTCGTCGCATTCACGAAGGCACTGGCAAAAGAGCTCGGCCCGTCCGGCATCCGCGTCAACTGCGTTGCCCCCGGCTGCATTGACACGGATATGATCGCAAACCTCAGCCCCGAAGACAAGGCGGAGCTGGCCGAGAGCACCTCGCTGTGCCGTATGGGAACCGCGGAGGATGTGGCCGATGCAATCACACTGCTGGCAAGTGCGCGCGCCCGCTTTGTGACCGGGCAAGTATTCGGCGTGGACGGCGGACTGCTGATCTGAACCAAACAGCGCAAAAAAACAGGTGCACACCGGATCGGTATGCACCTGTTTTCATTTTTATTCTGACGCCGGTGCGCTGGGCGCAGCATTGCCGGACGTCGCGGACTTATTGCGGCCGCGTCCGCCGCGATGCCGGCGGCGATGACCATCCGTGCGTTTTTCACCGTTCGGCGCTGCGCCCTCGGCCGGCTTAGACGCTGGCGCTTTGGCACGGCTGCGTTCGGCGTTCTCGCCCGCGGACTTGTCCCCAGGCTTACGGGCGCCGGATTTGCGGTTGGGCTGGGACTTCTGTCGCTGCTGCTTGGGCTTCGCGCCCTCCTGCGGCGGCTGCTCCGCCTTTGGCGCGGTCTGCCCGTCCGCAGGCTTCTTCCCGCCGTGGCCGTGCGAGCGGCGGCGCGGGCGCTTTTTCTTCTCGCCGGTTTCCTGCGTGTGCGCCCCCTCCGGCTTCTTGTCGCCATAAACCTCGTCCGCAAAAAGCTGCGGCAGCGCCCATGGATCCTCTTTCGGCTCCTCGTCGCGCACCGGTTTCGGCCGGTCCTTAAGCAGAGACGGCAGCGGTTCACCCGGCTTCGGGCGGCCACCGGGGATCACGGCGATCTCATCCGCCTGATAGTTTTTAAAAACGTCCTCACCCTGACCGTCGAGCTTGACCTTGAGGCTGCTGCGCAGGATATTGACCGATGACACGGTGCCGTAGCCGGCAGGCGTCTCCACAAAGGTGCCAACCTTCGGCACGGCCTTGACCAGCTCCTCATACGCCGCCTGCTCATAGCGCAGGCAGCACATCAGACGGCCGCACGCGCCGGAAATCTTCGACGGGTTGAGCGACATGGACTGCACTTTCGCCATCTTTGTGGAGACCGGCTGAAAATCGTCCAGGAACTGATTGCAGCAGTACGGGCGGCCGCAGATGCCGATACCGCCGAGCATCTTCGCCTCATCGCGCACGCCGATCTGGCGCAGCTCAATGCGGTTACGGAACACGGAGGCCAGATCCTTGACCAGCTCCCGGAAATCGACACGTCCGTCAGACGTGAAGAAAAACATGGTCTTGTTGCCCTCAAAGCTGCATTCCACATCGACGAGCTTCATATCCAGGCCGTGCTCGGCGATCTTCTGCTTACAGATGGCAAACGCCTCTTTTTCGCGGCGGCGATTGATCTCCTCGATGCGCAGGTCATCTTTCGTGGCAATGCGCGCCAGCGAGCGCAGGGGCTGCACGACCGTCTCGTCCGGCACCTCGTGATTTCCCTGAACACATTCGGCCAACTCCAGCCCGCGTGATGTTTCGACGACCACTTTGTCGCCTGTGTGCGCGGCAATGCCGTGCGGGTCAAAGAAATAGACCTTGCCGCGGTTTTTGAATTTTACACTGATTACTTCTATCAATTTGGTATCCTCACTTCTGAACTTTCGCCTGCACGCCCGAAACGGACAGCAGACCAAAGATATGCTTCGTGCCAACATTGGCACGGCGGTAGCGCTCACAGGTCTCCGTCAGGCGAAGCTGCTGTGCGCATAATACCTGCGGCAGCACCGTCTCGTCCGGCTCCTCCAGCAGCTGTACCAGCCGGTGCTGCACAGCGGGGAGAAACGCCGCCAGCGTCTGCGCATCCATGCCTTCCTGTGCCAGGCACCAACGCAGGAGCGTCAAACGGTCCTGCGACGCGACCGCGCGCAGATAGTCCTCTGCCAAGGCGCGGATCTCGTCCGATTCCTGCAGTTGCTCCGCCGGGTCGCGCAGCAGTGCACAGCGCGAGCGCACCGTCGGCAGCAGCAGCTCCGGGCTCGCTGCCGCAAGGATGAACGCCGCACTCTTCGGCGGCTCCTCCAAGAGCTTCAAAAACGCATTCTGTGCATTGAGATTCATTGTGTCCGCCTGACGCAGAACATAGACCTTCTTTTCTGCCTCACTCGGCAGAATGTACGCCGTGGCAGCGACGCTGCGAATCTGGTCCACCTTGATCGACGGCACCTTGGCGTCCGGATCCGGCGCAACATAGATCACATCCGGATGCACACCGTCATAGACCTTGCGGCAATCCCGGCACGTCCGGCACGGACGCACACCGTCACCGCGGCAGAGCATGGCCGCCGCCAGATCGTGCGTCAACCGATCACGCGCCTGCTCCGACTGGGACGCGACAATATACGAATGCAGCAGGTGCTCCTGTGGTTGAAATTGCAGCATACGCGCGCTCCTTTCCAGCATACATGATTTATTTTACCCGCTGCAGCCGGATTCGTCAATCACTATTCCATTTCCAGAAATAAAAAAAGTGTAGGACTACAATACATGTTGGACAATTGAAGAAAAAGCTATGAGAAATATGGTTTCATGGGTTATAGTTAAGTTACCACACCAAACCAGCCCGAAAGGAGACCATATTCCTCATGAGCAAGAGTATAACACAAGACATG
>DBFWVW010000042.1:0-12558 GCA_048217285.1 Oscillospiraceae bacterium | reverse complement strand
ACAAAACTTATCAAGTTTTGTGTTCTTACATTGTTTAATTTACAAGGTACACGCCGCTGCGCCTCTCGGCGACAGCTTGTTTATCTTACCACACGCGGTTCGCTTTGTCAAGAACTTTTTTCAACTTTCTTTCGGAAGTTTCATTCGTTCTTGACGCGCAACCCCTCGCGTGTTTGATAATATAGCACTTCTTGTTGCCATTTGTCAATACTCTTTTTAAACTTTCTGACAACATTTTTTCGCCCCTCTATATGTAGCGGGGATACGCTGCCGCATCCCCTATTTTGCGGTGATCCCGGACATCAGGAGCAGAATCGGTGCTTGCCGATGACCGTGATGAGTGGCCGCGACCAGATCCACGAGCTGGTGGCTGTGGACGGATTGAAATAATAGATCGCGCCGCCGGACGGATCCACCCCATTGAGCGCATCGCGCGCAGCCCGGTAGGCGCTCTCCGCGACCGGCTGATTGAACTGTCCGTCACTGATGCACGTGAAAGCACCACTCTGATAGATAACTCCGGAGAGCGTATTCGGAAACGACGGGTGCTTGATGCGGTTGAGCACGACAGCACCGACGGCCACCTGACCGGAATACGGCTCACCGCGGGCCTCTGCTGAGATCAGGCGCGCGAGCAGATCGACCTGCGAGCTGGACGCGCCGCCCGAGCCGCCGGAATTGCCCGAACCGCTCGTAGACAGTCCCATAGCCGCCAGCGTCTGAGTGCCGGCCTTCCCATCGACCGTCAGCCCGTTTTTTTGCTGGAAGGCGCGCACAGCGCGCTCCGTTCCGCTGCCGTAGACGCCGTCAACGGTGCCGGTATAGTAACCCCAGCTCTTGAGCTTTGTCTGGATCTGCGTGACCATCGCGCCGCTGGAACCTTTTTTATACGAGGCCGCCTCGACAGCCGGGGCGAGTGCGATGAGCACCATGCCCACCGAGAGCAGCACTGCGAGCACGAGACACAAGCGTTTGGATCGTTTCTGCATATAAAAACTCCTTCGCAGACGTTTGGTTCTAGTCTGCGAAGGAGCGTTTTTTCCTATACGGGTAAATTTGAAAAATCAGCTTTTGCGTGCCTTGACATCCGCCTGCAGGCGTGCGATGAAGTCCGAGAGGCTCTCAACGCTCTGCTCGCCGGAGAGGGTGCGCACGGAAATGGTGTCATTTTCCGCTTCCTTGTCGCCGAGGACGAGCATATACGGGATCTTCTGGCTCTGTGCCTCGCGGATCTTATAGCCGATCTTCTCGTTACGCAGGTCGGTCTCGACACGCAGGCCAGCCTTTTCCAGTCGGTCGGCAACGTGCTTGGCGTAGTTATTCGTGCGGCCGGTGATGGGCATGACCTTGACCTGCACGGGCGCCAGCCACAGCGGAAACGCACCGGCATAGTGCTCGGTGAGAATGCCGATGAAGCGCTCAATAGAGCCAAAGCAGACGCGGTGGATCATGACCGGGCGATGCTTCTCACCGTCTGCACCGACATACTCGAGGTCGAAGCGCTCGGGCATCTGCATATCGAGCTGGATGGTGCCGCACTGCCAGGTACGGCCAAGGCTGTCTTCCAGATGGAAGTCGATTTTCGGGCCATAGAACGCGCCGTCACCCTCGTTGATGACATAGGGCTTGCCCAGCTCGTTGAGCGCAGAGACGAGGCCGTTGGTAGCGATCTCCCACTGCTTGTCCGTGCCGATGTGATCCTCCGGCATGGTGGACAGCTCCATGTGATACTTGAAACCGAAGAGTGAGTACACATCGTCAATGAGCTTGGCCACACCCTTGATCTCGTCCTTGACCTGATCGGGCGTCATGAAGATGTGCGCATCGTCCTGCGTGAAGCAGCGGACACGGAACAGGCCGTGCAGCGCGCCGGACAGCTCATGACGGTGCACGATGCCAAGCTCGCCGACACGCAGCGGAAGGTCGCGGTAGGAGTGCGGCTGGGACTTATAGACCAGCATACCGCCGGGGCAGTTCATCGGCTTGAGCGCGAACGGCACATCGTCGATGACGGTCGTGTACATATTATCTTTGTAATGATCCCAGTGGCCGCTGCGGTGCCAAAGATCCTGATTGAGCATGATCGGCGTCGAGATCTCAACATAGCCGGCCTTCTTATGGATCTCACGCCAGTAATCGATCAGCTGGTTTTTGAGCACCATGCCGTTGGGCAGGAAGAACGGGAAGCCCGGGCCCTCGTCCATGAATGTGAACAGGCCGAGCTCCTTGCCGAGCTTGCGGTGGTCGCGCTTTTTGGCCTCTTCGATGCGGGCCAGATACGCATCGAGCTCTTCCTTCTTCGGGAAGCAGGTGCCATAGATGCGCTGGAGCATCTTGCGGTTGCTGTCGCCGCGCCAGTAAGCGCCGGTGACACTCGTGAGTTTGATGGCATTGCCCTTGACACGGCCGGTGGAGTCCAGATGCGGGCCGGCGCAGAGGTCGACAAACTCGCCCTGGCGGTAGAAGGAGATGACGGCATCCTCCGGCAGATCGTTGATGAGCTCGACCTTATACGGCTCGTCGCGCTCCTCCATGAACTTCAACGCTTCCTCGCGCGGGAGCTCAAAACGCTCGAGACGCAGCTTTTCCTTGCAAATCTTGCGCATCTCGGCCTCGAGCTTCTCAAGTACCTCGGGCGTAAAAGGCTGGGGACTGTCAAAATCATAATAGAAGCCGTCCTCGATGGCCGGGCCGATCGCCAGCTTCACCTCAGGGTACAGGCGCTTCATGGCCTGGGCGAGAATGTGGCTGGTGGTGTGACGGTAGGTGTCTTTGTAGGTCTTGTTTTCAAAGGTGTACTGATCGTCCATAATGTCTCCTCCTTCAGAACAAAAAAGCACCTCTGCGCCTTGCGGCACAGGGGTGCTGAAATCACACGGTTCCACCCTGAGTTTTACTCAGTTGGCGCTGTAACGTGCGCCGCACGGGTCGCCTTACTATAATGGTTCGGGCGATCGGCTCGGGGAAGGTCTGCGCCGGAGGGGTGCCGCAGGCGGCTCACAGCCTATGACCGCCATTCTCTGTCCGTCCTCACTCGGGTGCAAGTCCCGTCGTTGCCTTTGTAACGGTATCATCGTAACACCGACTGTTATCCCCTGTCAAGCACAATTTCATACGAAATCCGAGCAGGTTTTCCGCCGTTTGTGCATAAAAATCTCTACTATGCAATAACAGCCATCAACAAACGGGATACTGCACAATCGTCATCACTTTTCGCTCTACACATTAGATGAAATTCCAATAATTTTTAAAAAAGAAGGTTGAAATTGCCTGTTGAATTGTGTATAATGCATAATATGCCAAACGTAGACAGTCACACAGTCTTCGCGTGGATGTGGGTGATATTTAAAAATCAGAATAAGTACAGGATACAGCTTTAGGTAAAAGCAGAATTCGATTGAATATGCGAGGAGGCAGTGAACTTGAAACAACTTTTCTCATATGATCTGATCACAACTACTTTACTTAATGAGGAGTTCCAAAATGGAAATCGGTAATATCTGCCCCTACTGCGGCAGGGAATTGTTCTCCGGCTATCTGCAGAGCGCGCGGCAGATCATCTGGAGTCAGGAGGAGAAGTCCATATCCTTTCGTACGGACGAAGAAGGCGACCTCGTAGTGAGCCACGGGATCTGGAACGGCAGCTTTGCCGACTGTCGATACTGCGCCGGCTGCGGCATTTTCCTGCTGGAGTGCCCTGTGCAGCCGCCGAAATTCAGCGAACGCCTGCGCGGAAAGTTTGGTCGCCTGCACGGCGGCAACACAACGGAATGAAAGAGGAAAAGACCGCACGCGGCGTCTCACCGCGTGCGGTCTTGATTGTATAGGAAAATCAAACGTTGAAGCGGAAGAGCGTCACGTCGCCGTCGTGCATGACATAGTCCTTGCCCTCGGAACGGACGAGGCCCTTCTCCTTCGCGACAGCCATGCTGCCGCAGGCTTTCAAATCGTCAAACGCAACGATCTCAGCGCGGATGAAGCCACGCTCGAAGTCTGAATGGATTTTACCGGCGGCCTGCGGTGCTTTCGTGCCGCGGGTGATCGTCCAGGCACGGCACTCGTCGCTGCCGCAGGTCAAAAACGAAATGAGCCCCAACAGGCTGTACGAGCACTGGATGAGCCGGTCAAGGCCGGACTCCTCGATGCCGAGTTCCTCGAGGAACATGGCGCGCTCGTCAGGCTCCAGTTCGCCGATCTCCTGCTCGACCTTCGCGCAGATGGGCAGCACCTGCGCACCCTGAGACGCGGCCAGATCGCGCACCTGCTGATAGTACTTGCAGTCCTCGTACCCTGCGGCGAACGTGTTCTCATCGAGGTTGGCCGCGTAGATAACAGGCTTGATACTCAGCAAGTCGCTCGTCTCAAGCAGGGCGCGGTCCTCATCGCTGCAATCGTAAGTACGGGCGCTCTTGCCATCGTTGAGGTGCTCGAGCAGACCTCGGAACACATCCGCCTCGTGCAGGCTGGACTTGTCGCCGCTCTTGCCGGCCTTGGCCGCCTTGTCGATGCGGCGCTGAATCATCTCGATGTCCGCCATAATGAGCTCGAGGTCAATGATCTCAATATCGCGCAGCGGGTCAGTCGAGCCCTCGACGTGCATGACGTTTTCATCGTCGAAGCAGCGCACAACGTGCACGATCGCATCCGTGGCGCGGATGTTGGACAAAAACTTGTTGCCGAGCCCCTCGCCCTTGGACGCGCCCTTGACAAGGCCGGCGATATCGACAAACTCGATCACCGCGGGAGTCTTTTTCTTCGGCTGATACATTTCCGCCAGATAATCCAGCCGCGCATCCGGCACGGAGACCACGCCCACGTTCGGGTTAATGGTGCAAAACGCATAATTGGCGACTTCCGCGCCCGCGTTCGTAATGGCGTTAAACAGCGTGGACTTGCCGACGTTCGGCAGGCCAACGATTCCGAGTTTCATAGATCCGAGCATCTCCTTCGTTTCCCAGCCGCGGCTGCGGCTGACATAGCAGCTTATTATAGCATGCGTGTCCGGCCATTTCAAGCCGTCACTTGACCGGGTGATAGTTGTCCGGGTCGAGATACTGCGCCGTCATGTGCACGTACCAGTCCTTCGTCTCGCGCCAGTCGGCACGGTCTTTGTCGGCCAGCTCGCGCAGCGGCTTTGCGGGCACGCCCGCGACGAGCGTCTCCGGCGGGATGATCTTGCCCTGCGGCACGAGCGCCGACTCGGCCACGACGCTGCCCGCGCCGATCTCGCTGCAGAGACTGAGCACCGCGCCCATGCCGATGCTGGCCTCCGGCCCGATGGCGCGCGCGTGGATGATTGCACCGTGGCCGATGGTCACACGGCGTGAAATGGTCACGACGGGGTCTTACCCGCCGGTGTGGATGATGACGCCGTCCTCGACCGCGACCTCCTCCTCGAGCACGATGCGCGAGGCGTCCGCGCGGATGACGGCATAAGGACCGATATAACAGCGCGGGCCGACGATCACGTCGCCGATGAGCTCCGCGCTCGCGCTGACAAACGCCGTCGGGTCGACCTGCGGGGTCTTCCCGCCAATGGTATAGAGCATAATGGTCTCTCCATTCCAATAAAAGATGTACGATTTTATCATGTGCAGCCGCCGGATGCAAGCAAAAGGCCCGGGCGGGAAGATCCCGCCCGGGCAAACGTATTCGGATCGCAATTACAGGCTGCGTGCCGCCTCGTACCCGTCCCAGATGGCGCCGAAGATGTTGCGCACACGGCGGCCGTCGCCGAGCGCGAGCACGGTCTCGTAGTCATCACGGATCGCGTCAAAGAGCGCATGGTTGGCCTCCATGCCGACCGCAGCAATGACCGTGTCACCCTCCGCCAGCGCGGGCGTGCCATCGACCTCGTAATAGACGCCCTTGGCATCGACGGATTCCAGCGCCGCGCCCTCGACGATGTGCACGCCGTGGAACACGAGCAGGTCGCGCAGCATGAGCTCGTTCATGGCCGGCAGCTTGGCCGAGCGCAGGAGCTGGCGCCGGGCGAGCAGCGTGACGGTGTGGCCGTTTTGCACCAGGTGCAGCGCCAACTCGCAGGCGACGAGACCCGCGCCGATGATGACGACCGACTTGCCGGTTTCCGCCTTGCCCTCGAGCACGTCGAGCGCGCTGACCACATTGTCCCCGTCCGCGCCGGGCAGTGCCAGTGTTCTGGGCGTGCTGCCCTCGGCGACGAACACCGTCTGCGGCTTGAGGGAATCGAGCAGCGCCTTATCCGCGCGCGTATTCAGGCGCACGTCCACACCCAGATGCGCAAGCGTGGCGGCATACCAGGCGACAAGATCACGATCTGCCTGCTTGAAGTGCGGCACACCGGCCGGCTTGAGTGCGCCGCCGAGGGCATCGCTCGCCTCGAGCAGCGTGACATCATGGCCGCGCAGCGCGCTCACACGCGCCGCCTCCAGGCCGGCAGGGCCGCCGCCGACAACGACCACGCGCTTTTTCTCCGTCGCGGGCGTGATGCCGACGAGCCGCTCGCGCGCGCACTCGGGGTTGACCGCGCAGGAGCCGACCGCGCCGTCAAACGCACGGCCGAAGCAGCCCTCGTGGCAGCACAGGCACGGACGGATGAGCGCGAGCTCGTCGTTGCGCACCTTGCGGACGTAGTCGGGCTCGGTCAGGAGCGGGCGCGCCAAGCCGATCATGTCGCAGCGGCCGTCTCGCAGCGCCTGCGCCGCCAGATCCGGGTCGTCCATGCGGCCGGCGGCCAGCACCGGCACGTCCACGACCTGCTTGACCTTTTCGGCAAACGGCAGGTACACACACTTGTCAAAATACATCGGCGGATGCGCCCAGTACCAGCTATCGTAGGTGCCGGCATCGACATCGAGCGCGTCGTAGCCCGCGTCGATCAGGATCCTGGCCGCCTGCAGGCCTTCGTCCGTATCGCGGCCGAGCTCGGTGAACGTCTCACCCGGCACCGCGCCCTGACGCAGATCCTTGATATAGCTCTTGAGCGAGAAACGCAGGATGACCGGGAAGTCCTCACCACAGTACTGCTTGATCTTCTGCACGATCTCGATGGCGAAGCGCAGGCGGCCGTTGAGATCGCCGCCGTACTTGTCCGTGCGCTTGTTGAACAGCGACATGGCAAAGCAGTCGAGCAGATAGCCCTCGTGCACGGCATGCACCTCGACGCCGTCATATCCGCACTTTTTGGCGATGGCGGCCGACACGCCGAACTGCTCCACGAGCCGCTCGACTTCCTCCGTCGTCAGCTCGCGGCACTCGATGCGCGGGTTCCAGCGGTTGCTGATCGTGCTCGGCGCGACAAACTTGCGGTCATGGATCATGGCGGGCATGGCACTGCGGCCGAGGCCGGCCGTGAGCTGCACGAAGATCTTGGTGTCAAAGGCGTGCACGCGGTCGGTCAGCTCGCGCGCGGCCTTGATGTATTTCCCGGGGCAGATCGTCGGGCACGGGAAAGAGCCGGGGCTGTGGACCTCAATGTTGTTGTCCACCCAGTTGGCGCCCGTGATGATCAGGCCGACGCCGCCGGCGGCGCGGCGGACGAAATAGTCCACGGCGTCCGGCAGGTAGGCGCCGTCCTCATCGTTGTGCGTGACGGTGCCCATGGCGGCCATAAAATAGCGGTTTTTGATGCGCGTATTGCGGATCGAAAACGGTGTAAACAGCGGTTCGTATGCGGGGTTCATATGGTTTCCTCCTTCTCTGGTTCGGGCTGTGTATCAAATTGCGCGGCGCACTCCGGTGACAGTTGTCCACAGGCGACTGCCTCCTGTGCGAGCGCGCGGCGAAAACGCGGATGCGCGATGCGGATCATGGCGCAGATGCGCGTCTGCAACGGTTGATTGTGCAGATCGGCCGCGCCCCACTCCGTGACGATGTACATGACATCGCTGCGCGGCGTCGTGACGACTGCGCCGGCCGGAAGATGCGCGCGAATGTTGGACGTGCGCGTCCCGTCTGGCGCTTCGTGCGTGGAGTGCAGGCACAGAAAGCTCCGCCCGCCGGCGGAACGCGCCGCGGCGCGGACAAAATCGAGCTGACCGCCGACGCCGGAATACTGCCGGCCGTCAATGGCCTCGGCGCAGACCTGCCCGGTCAGATCGGCCATCAGGCAGCCGTTGACCGAGATGAGCCCCGGCTGCTGCGCGGCACGGAACGGATCGTTGAGCACGTCCACCGGGATCATGCGGATGTGCGCGAGCGCAAAATCATCCAGATGCCCCGCCGCGTCGAGCACGATGGACGCCTCGACCCGGTCGAGATCGACCGCGCCGCTGGCCATCAGACGCAACTGTGCCTGCGTGAGCACCTCCGTGTAAATGCCGAGCCGTTTGCGTCCGTGCAGCCCGTAGGCGACGGCATTGGGAATGCCGCCGATACCGACCTGCAGCGTGTCGCCGTCCCGGACGAGCGGCAGGATGTGTGCGGCAATGCGCGCATCGAGCGCATCGGGTTCCTTATAATGATAGGTGCTGAGCGGATGATCCGCGCGGCAGAGCGCCGTGACCTCCGAGACATGGATGCGATGGTGCTCGCCGCGGGTGCGCTGCTGAAAGGCGTTGACCTGATAGATGCGTTTTTCGACCTGCGTATCGAGCGAGCTCCAGGCCGTGCCGCGCGGGCCGTAGTACAGGTACCCGTCCGCATCCGGCTCGGACACCTCGAGCATCAGTGTATTGACGTGATAGACCTCGCGCGCTGCGCGCACGGTCTGGTGAAACTGCACGGAGTTTTCGTGCAGGCCGCCGCGCTGCTGAAACTTGCGGTCGGCGCGGCCGAGAAACAGGGAGTGATACGGCGTGCGCGCAAAGCAGGCCGGGTCGGACAGGGCGCGGCTCTCCGTGCCGTTGACGACGGTCACAACCGGGATGCCGCGCAGCTCCGCGCGGTCACTCACCGCGTCGATCAGCACAGCCGGAAAGCTGCCGGCGCCGCCGGCAAAGATGCGGTCGCCAGGCGCGATCAGCGCAGCCGCCTGCTCCGGCGTGCAGAGCTTGCGTGCATAGATCTCCCGCCAATCCATCGCGCTCACACCTCCCGCGGTGCAACGGGAAAGAAATTATTCGGATCCAGGTACGCCGCCGTGAGCCGGACATACCAGTCCTTCGTGGCCTGCCAGCTCTCGCGGTCCGCCTGCGTGAGCGGGCGCAGGGGCTTGGCCGGGATGCCGGCAACGAGCGTCTCCGGCGGCACGGACTTGCCCTGCGGCACGAGCGCGGACTCCGCCACGACGCTGCCGGCACCGATTGCGCAGCCGAGGCTGAGCACCGCGCCCATGCCGATGCTGGCCTCCGGGCCGAGATAGCGCGCATGGACGATCGCCCCGTGGCCGATGGTCACGCGCCGGGACAGCAGGCAGCGCTTGTCCGCCCCGCCGGCATGGATGATGACGCCGTCTTCCACCGTGACCTCCTCCTCGAGAATGATCTCGGCGGCATCGCCGCGGATCACGGCGCCGGGGCCGATATAGCACCGCGGGCCGACCGTCACATCGCCGATGAGCTCGGCGCTGGCGCTGACAAACGCCGTGGGATCGACGCGCGGGCATTTTCCATGAAACGAATAGAACATGATCGGATCTCCATTTCTGATAATAAGGGGGGAGCGACCCGGCCCGGGGGCCGAGCCGCTCCAAAGAAAAAAGAAGGGAATGGGGGGATTACCAAAGTCAGGCGAACTTTGCGATGGTCGCCTCGCACTCGTGCATCATCTGGTCGATGATGGTCTGCACGGGCAGCACATCGTGGATCAGGCCGGACGTCTGGCCGCAGCAGATGACGCCGCAGTTTTCCACGTCCGCGTTCTCGAAGAACATCTTGCAGGCCGTCTTGCCGGCCATGTCCTCGGCCACATCCTTGAATTCGCAGCCGGCCTGCTCCTTGGCAAAGACGCGCTTGGCGACTTCGCTCTTATACATGCGCGTGGAGTTCTGGAACGAGCGCAGGAGCAGGATCGTCTCCATCTCGTTGGCGTGCTCGACGAGGTAGTTTTTCACGGCCGGGAGCACCGGGCACTCCTCGGACAGCAGGAAGCGGGTGCCCATGTACACGCCTTCGGCACCGAGCATGAGCGCGGCTGCCATCTGGCGGCCGGTCGAAACGCCGCCGGCGCAGATGACCGGAATATCAAGCGCCTCCACACAGCACGGCGTGAGCACCATGGTGCCGAGATCGTTCTCGCCCGGGTGGCCGGCGCACTCGAAGCCGTCGGCAACAACCATGTCCGCACCGAGCGACTGCGCCTTGAGCGCATGCTTGACGGTGGTGCACTTGTGGATGAGCACCATGCCGGCATCCTTGATGGCGCGCACCATGTCGTCCTTCGGCGGGCGGCCGGCGGTCTCCATGACCTTGACGCCCTCTTCGGCGCAGACGCGGATGTAGCCCGCATAGTCCGGCACGACGAGCGACGGCATGAGCGTGAGGTTGACGGCAAAGGGCTTGCTCGTCATGGACTTGATCTTGCGGATCTCCGCCTGCAGCTCATCGGCCGAGGAAAACGTGCTCGACGACAGCAGCCCCAGCCCGCCGGCCTCCGACACGGCGGCGACCAGCGGTGCGCGGGAGATCCACTGCATGCAGCCCTGCACGATGGGGTATTCGATCCCCAGCATTTCGGTAAGTTTGGTACGGATCATAGGTATTACCTCCTGAAATATTCACGTGTGCCGCTGTGCGGCGCCTGGCTGTTTGTGATTTCACAATAGCAAACCGTCGGTCGCTTCACAACGCTGATTTCTCCAAAAAACAGCAGTACGCGCCGCGCATTGGATGGGCATGGCCTACAAGATGCGCGCGTCAGCTTGCCTGGACACTGCGCGCGCGCAGCACGGCCGTGAGCACTTTGCCGGTCGCGCCCTTGGGCAGCTCCGGCACGATCTCGATCTCCTTCGGCGCGCGGAACGTCGGCATATGCGCGCGGCAGTACTGGCGCAGCGCCTCTGCCGTGAGCCGGCTGCCCGGCATGAGCACAACGCTCGCTTTCACGTGCTCGCCCCAGGTCTCGTCCGGCACGCCGTAGGCACCTTGACCAGCTGCGCATCTGGAAAGTGTCCCCCGTGCAGAGGATGTCTGCACAGGGGACGGCGGATCTGACGGGGATATTCGGATCAGCAGAGACCGATCGCCTGCCAGAGCGGAACGCTGGCCACCATGGCGATGATCGTCATGACCATGTAGGCGTAGGAAGCCTTCTGCGCGCAGGGATAGTCGACGCACTTGTCGCCGGTCATCTTGATGAAGCCGACCACGGACGGGTTGCCGTAAGCGGTGTTCCAGTACGTGCCGCACAGCCACTCGACGAAGACGAGGATGAACATGCTCATGCCGTGTGCCTCCATGAGAGGTCCGAAGATGGCGATCATCATCGTGAGCATGCAGGTCTGGGACACGATCACGTAACGCAGGGCGAACGTGATGATGCACAGGCAGGGAACGAAGATGTACGGGCTGCTCATGATGGGTGCGAAGATGGGGCCGAGCAGGCTGGCCAGCCATGCGCTGACGCCGGTGGTGTTCATGAACTTGGCGATGCTGAGGATGCCGCCGATGAAGACGACGAGCGTCCACTGGCCTTTGGCATTGGCCTCCGGCGCCGTCAGCAGGCCGGTGGCGAAGAACGCCACGTCGGCCGCAATGGCCACGAAGCCGGCGTCCACGCCGTGCAGCTTCTGGGTGATCCAGAGGATGATGGCGATGGCAACGATGATGATGCCCTGCTTCTCCTTCTTGGAGACGGCGCCGAGCGCCTTGTACTGCTCCTTGAGGAAGGTCACGTCGCCGGCGAGCTTTTCTTTCGGCTTGCAGATGATCGTGCAGTACAGATAGGTCAGAACGATGAGCACGAGATACCAGACGATCGTGCACTTGAGCCAGGAGCCCCAGGTGAAGGCGAGACCCTGCATGAAGCCGATCATCAGCGCAACGAACGCCGAGCCGGACATGAAGGCAATGCCGAGGATGTACGTGCCCATGAAGTTGGCAAACCACAGGCCGCGAGCCGCTTTGCTGTTCGGCTCCGCGCCGACCGCCTCACAGACCTGGCCGATCAGGGGCGCCATGATGGAGGTCTTGGCATAGGAGCTGGGGATCATAGGGGTGGTGATGATGCCCGCGAGCATCATGGCCGTGACCTGGCCACGATAGGTGCCGGGGAACTTCGTGAGGACCCACAGTGCCAGGCGCTTCATGAAGCCGCTGTTGTTGATGCCGACCGACATGATGAACACGCCGATGCACAGCCAGACGGTCGTGCCGGAGAACTCGACCGTGACGTCCGCCACCTTACCGAGTTTGAATACCAGCAGCATGACCATGGTCGCAAGGGTCGCAACCCAGTCCGGCAGGGCGCCGGAGATCAGGCACGTCAGCAGGAAGCCGAAGCACCCGAGGTACTGCCAGCCCTGACGGCTCATCATTTCCGTTTCCGGCGGCAGGTAGGCGATCAGCAGCATCAGGACAATACCGCCCAAAATGCCGAAAATCGTCTTTTTCATTTGCTTGCTCATGAGTTTCACTCCTCCTTAATGAATGGTTCTCAACTTGCGCTTTCGTTAGTTAATTATCTGTCAAGTTGGTTTTA
>DBFWVW010000041.1:0-11825 GCA_048217285.1 Oscillospiraceae bacterium | reverse complement strand
CAGCAGATCGACGGCAATATTATCGGACCGAAGATTCTTGGCAATTCCACCGGTATCAACGGCTTCTGGATCATGTTCGCCATCCTGCTCGGCGGCGGTTTGCTCGGCTTTATCGGTATGTTGTTGGGCGTGCCGGTATTTGTTGTGATTTATGCAGGCATGGAGAAACTTGTCAATAACGGGCTGAAAAAACGCGGCCTCCAAACGGAGACCGCGGAATATATGGATCTGGATTACATCGACGATGAGACGATGCAGCCGGTGCGTCTGCCAGAGGAAGCGCCGCCGGAATCGCTCAAGGATACGAATGACAATTCAGTGAAGTGACGGGAAGAGGGATTGCTTTGCATCCCGCAGCGCATCGCACAGCGCGTCGATGTCTTCCCGCGTGGTGTAGCGCGAAAAGCTGATGCGCAGCGCGCCGTCGATTACGTTTGCCGGCAGCCCGATCGCCTCTAGTACATGGCTCCGCCCGCCTTTTTTGCAGGCGGAGCTTTTTGATGTGTAAATGTTGCGTGCTTCGAGGAAGTTCATCAGCACCTCGCTCCGATAGCCGGGCAGGGAAATGCTGAGAATGTGCGGCGCCCCACCGCCGATGACGACCAGGCCGTCCACTTCGGCCGTCAGCCGGTCGATTGCATGGGCGCGCAGTTCAGCCATGGTTTTTGTGGCATCCTGCATCTTTGCACAGCCGATCTCGGCCGCCGTGCCAAAGGCGGCGATCTGCGGCATGGCCTCTGTGCCGGCGCGCATACCGCGCTCCTGCCCGCCGCCGAGAATATAGGGTTGCAGCTTCAGGCCGCTGCGGATATAGAGCGCGCCGATGCCTTTCGGCGCGTGAATCTTATGGCCGCTGATGGTGATCATGTCTGCGCCGAGCGTTCTGGCTGAGAATGGTACTTTCAAAAAGCCCTGCACGGCGTCTGTGTGCAGCAGGGCAATGCTGTTTTCCGCCTTCAGCATCCGGGCGACGGCGGCGATGTCGTTGATCGCGCCGGTCTCGTTGTTGACCATCATGAGCGAGACGAGAATCGTGTCGGGCCGCAACGCTGCGCGCACGCGCTCGAGCGGGATGGCACCGGTGCCGTCCGGCTTTAGGCGTGTGATCTCATAGCCCTCTTTTTCCAGAAAGTCCAGCGACTTGCGCACCGCGTCGTGCTCCACAGCGGAGCTGATGATGTGCCCGCCGCGGCGGCGCATATACCGCGCGCCGGAGATGAGCGCCCAATTGTCGCCCTCGGAGCCGCAGGACGTAAAATACACCTCGTCCGGCTGGCAGCCGAGCGCCTTGGCGATCTGGCCGCGCGCTTTATCCACGGCAGCCTTTGCCTCGCGGCCGAGCTTATAGGTCGTGCTCGGGTTGCCGAAGCACTCCGTCATCATATGCACTGCTGCCTCCGCTGCCTCCGGGCAGACACGGGTTGTTGCGGCATTGTCCAGATATACCATGATTTTTACCTCGATTTGGAGATGTTTTTATGCACTACATTATAACCGCCCTTGGCTGCAAGGTCAACCAGTATGAAGCACAGGCGATCGAAACGCTCCTGCACGCGCACGGCTTCACGGCGGCGGCGGACGGCGATCCGGTCGATCTGATCGTTGTCAACACCTGCGCTGTCACGGCGGAGGGCGGGCGGAAGTCGCGCCAGATGATCCGCAAGCTGCGCGAGGAGCATCCGCAGGCACTGTGCGCTGTGTGCGGCTGCTGGTCGCAGCTCAGCCCGGAAGACGCGGCGTCTATTGGAGCAGACGTTGTGCACGGCAGCGGCAGCAAGCAGGCGTTTGTGGATGATATCCTGCGTGCGTTTCGCGAGCACACGCCCGTCACGTGCGTGGATAATCCGTTCCGGCGCTTTGACTTTGAACCATTGCCGGCCGGCGCTGCCTACGGCCGCACGCGCGCGATGCTGAAGATCCAGGACGGCTGCAACAATTTCTGCACCTATTGTGTCATCCCGTATACGCGGGGCCGTATCCGTAGTCTGCCGCTCGATGAAATGGCGCGTCAGGCGGCGCACCTGGCTGAGGAGGGGTATCGCGAGCTGGTGCTGACCGGCATCGAGATCGCGTCCTACGGCCGGGACCTGCCGGGGGAACTGACGCTGGCCGATGCCGTTGAAACAGTTGCGTCCGCTGCGCCGCAGATGCGCCTGCGTCTTGGTTCGCTGGAGCCGACGGTCATTACGGAGGATTTCTGCCGCCGTGCCGCCGCGACCGGGCAGGTCTGCCGGCATTTTCATCTCTCGCTGCAAAGCGGCTGCGACCGCACACTTGCACGCATGAACCGAAAATACAACACCACGGAGTTTCTCGCCTGCGTTGAGCGGCTGCGGCGGTATTTCCCGGGGTGTGCACTCACGGCGGACATGATCACGGGCTTTCCGGGCGAGACGGAGACAGATCAGGCGGCCGCAGTGGCGTTTTTGGAGCAGGTCTGCTTTGCGGCCGTGCACGTGTTCCCGTATTCGCGCCGCCCCGGCACGAAGGCGGACGCCATGCCGGAGCAGCTCAGCCATGCGGTCAAATCGGCGCGCGCGCACGAAGCGCAGCGCGCGTCGGATGCCTGCAAGCAGCGTTATCTGGCGCAGCAGGTCGGCCAGATCCTGCCTGTTTTGTTCGAGACAGAGCACGACGGCTGCTGGGTCGGACACTCGGATAATTACTGCCTGGTGAGCGTCGTGGGGAACGATTTGCGCGGACTTGTGAAAAGTGTCAAAATCTCTGCCGTTTCCGGGCAAATGCTTGTGGGGGATTTGGTTTGACGCGATTCGCGGAACGTGTTAGAATTTTCTCAATCCATGCAGAATGTGCTGTATATGACCAATTTTGACCCCCTGGAGGCGATTTCTGTGACCCGAAGTGAAACGTTCAATTTTTCTGCCGGACCGTCGGTCCTGCCGGAGGAAGTGCTCCGTCAGGCGCAGGCGGAACTGCTCAATTATCATGGCACGGGTATGTCCGTGATGGAGATGAGTCACCGAAGTCAGGCTTTTTCGGATATTTTTCAGGACGTGAAGGCGCGCTTTCGCGCCGCGCTGTCCGTGCCGGACACACATGAGATCCTGTTTTTGCAGGGCGGCGGCACGGCGCAGTTTTCCATGATCCCGCTCAATCTGATGGGCGAGCAGGGAACGGCGGACTATGCCGTGACCGGGCACTTTTCCGGCAATGCGGCCAAAGAGGCCGAGAAGTACGGCAAGGTGCATATCGCGGCGGATACGGCTGCCTGCGGCCACACCCGGATCCCGCAGCAGAGCGAGCTGCAGCTCGACGCGCGCGCGTCCTATTTTTATTACTGTGCCAATAATACGATCTACGGTACCGAGTGGCAGTACGTTCCCGAGACCGGCCGCGTTCCGCTCGCGTGCGATATGTCGTCGGACATTCTCTCTCGCCCGGTTGATGTGTCAAAATACGGCGTGATTTTTGCCGGTGCGCAGAAGAATATGGCCCCTGCCGGGTTGACGGTCGCGATCGTTGACCGCAGCCTTACCGGACACGAACTGCCCATCACGCCGGTCATGTACAGCTATCAGCGCATGATCGACAAGGATTCTATGTATAACACCCCGCCGTGCTGGTGTATCTATATCCTCGGCCTCGTGCTCACGTGGTTTGAGCGGCAGGGCGGCGTGGAAGGTATGGAGCAGCTTAAGCGCGCGCGTGCCGCAAAGGTATACGATTTTCTCGATAACAGCGCGCTGTTCCACGCCTGTGCGCAGCCGGGCTCCCGCTCGGACATGAACGTCACGTTCCGCACCGGGGACGATGCGCTCGACAAGGAATTTATCAGCGGCGCGGCAGCACACGGCTTGATGAATTTGAAGGGCCACCGCATTGCCGGCGGTATGCGTGCCTCGCTCTATAACGCCATGCCGATGGCGGGCGTGGACGCGCTTGTGGATTATTTGAAACAGTTTGAGGTAGAACACCATGTATAAAATTAAGACCATGAATCATATATCCCCCTGCGGCCTGCAGAAGCTCGAAGAGCGCGGCTGCGTTGTCGGGGAGAACATTCCGGATCCTGACGGCCTGATCCTGCGTTCGGCCGACCTGCACAGCTATGCCTTTGAGCCGAGCCTGATCGCCATTGCGCGCTCCGGCGCCGGAACGAACAATATCCCACTTGAGGACTGCTGCCACCGCGGCATTGTCGTGTTCAACTCGCCCGGAGCAAATGCAGAGGCGGTCAAGGAGCAGATCCTCTGCTCGCTGGTACTCTCGTCGCGCGACGTGCTTGGCAGTATCGATTGGGTCAAGAGCCTCAACGGCAAGGGCAAGGACATCCCCGCGCTCGTCGAGAAGGGCAAGGCCCAGTTTGCCGGCCCAGAGCTCATGGGCAAGACGCTGGGCGTCATTGGCCTTGGCGCGATCGGCGCGCTGATCGCCAACGCTGCCGTCAACCTCGGCATGAATGTCTGCGGTTACGACCCGTACCTGTCTGTGGACGCTGCATGGCGTCTCTCGCGTGATGTCAAGCACGAGGTGAACCTCGACGGCATCTATGCCAAGGCAGACTACATCAGCATCAACGTTCCGTACACGGATCAGACGTTCCATATGCTCGATGCCAAGGCGCTTTCCAAGATGAAAGACGGCGTGCGCATCATCAACGAGTCGCGCGCCGAAATCGTGGATGATGACGCCATGCTCGCCGCCATCGCCTCCGGCCGCGTCGGCAAGTATGTCACGGACTTTCCCAATGAGAAGGTCGTCGGCGTGGACAACATTATCGCCCTGCCGCATTTGGGTGCCTGTACGCCGGAGAGCGAGGAGAAGTCCGCTGTCATGGCCGCGCGTGAGCTCTACGATTATCTTGCCAACGGCAACATCAAAAACTCCGTCAACTTCCCGGACGCGACGCTCGAGCGCATGGGCGTCAGCCGTGTGTGTATCCTGCACCAGAACGTACCGACGATGCTCAATCAATTCCTCGAGATCGCATGCAGCACGGGCCTGAACGTTGAGAACATGATCAACAAAGCCTATGGCGCGTATGCCTATGCCATGATCGACCTCAACGGCCGCCTGAATGAGGATCAGGTGGCGGACATTGACCGCATACCGGAAGTCATCCGCGTGCGTGTGGTATAAGGTACATATAGCAAAGCAGTCGCCCCCGATCGGGAGCGGCTGCTTTGCGTATAGAGCCTGTTTATTTCTGCTTTTTCGCCAGCGCGGATTCGGAGAAATCGCGGATCTGCTGTACCTTGCTCAGCGCAAAGTACAGTGCCAGACCGCCCACGATGCCGACGGCAGCCTGTCCGGCGTTGCCTGCGATCTCAGCGGCGGCGGCCAGACCGTAACCGAGGACAAAGTCCTCAAACACAAAGTAACCCAGCACCATCACGATCTCGCCGCAGATGGCGCTCATCAGCGCGAAGCCGAAGCTCTTTTTGCGGCAGGCGCGGAAAATCAGTGCCGCGACCACGGCGGCGCACCCTTTTACGACGAGGGTACCGGGGGCATAGCTCATGTAGCCGGAGATCACGTCTGCCAGCCCGGAGCCAAAACCGGCAGCCACGCCGCCGTAGAGCGGACCGGCCAGCAGGGCGGAGAGCACGACCACGATGTCACCGGCATTGAGATAGCCGCCAGTCACGGTCGGGATCTTGATGACGAGCGTCGCCACGCAGCACAGAGCCATGAGCATAGCGGTGTAGACGAGGTTCCTGAGTTTCTGATTCATAAATATCACCTGATTTCTGTTAGTGGCTCAAGGATACGATATTCGATACAAATAAGCAAGGGTTGAGATCACTGAAAATTCCTGTTATACTACTATGAGAAATGGGGGGTTTGACCATGACGAGAAAGCTATATGATCTCGACAGCCACCGGCGCGATTTTTCCGCGACAGTGCTTCGCTGCGATCCGGACGGGGATCACTATGCCGTCGTGCTCGACCAGACGGTGTTTTTCCCGGAGGGCGGCGGTCAGCCGGCTGACACCGGCGTGCTCGGCGGTGCGCATGTTCTGGATGTGCAGCTCCTGCCGGATGTGATCGTGCATTATACGGACGCACCGCTCGTCGAAGGCACGCAGGTGTATGGAGAGATCGACTGGCCGCAGCGCTTCCGGCGTATGCAAGGCCATTCGGGCGAGCATATTATCTCCGGCCTGATCCATAAGGAATATGGTTTTGATAACGTTGGCTTCCACCTCGGGGAAGATGCGATTACGATGGATTATAACGGGGAGCTCACATGGGCGCAGCTCATGCATATCGAGCAGCTTGCGAATGAGGCCGTGTATCGTAACGTGCCGATTCGGACAGAGTATCCGGACCCGGAGCAGTTGGCACATATGGAATACCGCAGCAAGCTCGACTTGAAAGAGGACGTGCGTATCGTGACCGTGGAGGGCTATGATGTCTGCGCCTGCTGTGCGCCGCACGTGTCGCACACAGGCGAGATCGGCGCCATCAAGTTCACGTCGGTCATGCGCCACCGCGGCGGTGTGCGCGTGACGATCCTGTGCGGACCGGATGCGGAGACAGATTACCGGGAAAAGAGTGCGCAGGTCGCGGCGCTTTCGGCGCAGCTGTCCGTGCGGCAGGCGGATGTCGTCCCGGCCGTGCAGCGTCTACAGGATGAGATCGCGCAGCTAAAAACCGCAGCGGCAGAGCTGGAGCGCCGCCTCAACGCACAGAGATTGCAGCTGCTGCAGGAAACGCCAGGCAGCATTTGCGTGATCGACCGTTTTGACGATCTGGTCGCCATGCGTGAATTCGTCAACGCCGGCGTGCTGCTCGCCGGCGGCGTCTGTGCCGCCTTCACCGGCAGCGATGCGGAGGGCTATCGCTACATCATCGGCAGCCGCACGGTCGATCTGCGTGCGGAGGCGAAAGCCATCAACGCGGCTATTTCTGGCTGCGGCGGCGGCAAACCGATGATGATCCAAGGCTCGTGCACGGCACCGGCCGATGTGATCGAGGCGTTTTTTGCCGCCTATCCCGAAAAATGATGCAAACAGGAAACAGGGCCACGGAATTTCCGTGACCCTGCTTGTTGGAATTTGCTTAGATTACTGCATACCGTTTTCGTAGGCGGCGATCATCTTTTTGACCATCTGGCCGCCGATGCTGCCGGCCTGACGGGACGTCAGGTCACCGTTGTAACCCTGCTTCAGGTTCACGCCCACCTCGGACGCGGCTTCCATCTTGAAGCGGTTCATCGCCTCACGCGCATTGGGGTTGACCAGGTTGTTGCTCTTGGAAGTAGCCATTTCGTTTTTCCATCTCCTTTTCTCATTTTGGGTTTCTTGACCCGCTACTATTTTCTGCGGACAAGATGGAAGTATGCAGAGCAGAAAAATGCAATTTTTGCAAGCATTTTTGTCGATATTTGCTTTTCTTTCCGGCCGCTTCCGCTGTGCGAAAAATGCACACCCTTCATGATGCAATGCCGCCAGTTTGTGAAAGCAAGCTGGTGGCCGCTTATACCTGACGGACGCGAAAGCCTGTAGTAGCAACTGTGTTAGCTATACCGTTGATTCATTAGACCGACGTGTTCAGCACCGGATAACACGTTCAAAAAGCGCAGCTTGACATGGATGAGATATCGGTATAAAATTTAGAATGCTATTTTGGCGTTTTGTACGTATTTGTACGGCGCTGGCATAGAATTGCGATAACGATGATTTTTCAAAATAATAAGGAGAACCGATTATGTGTGGAATCGTTGGATACGTCGGCGCGCAGCAGGCTGCGCCCATCCTTCTCGAAGGGCTCCAGAAGCTCGAATACCGCGGTTATGACTCGGCCGGCATCGCCGTGCTCGATGGCAGCACGATCGAACTGGCCAAGGCCTGCGGCGTGATCAAGAACCTGTTTGCCAAAACGCATGACGGCGAGGACCTTCGCGGCTACATTGGTCTCGGCCATACGCGCTGGGCGACGCACGGCGCACCGACGGAGGCAAACGCGCACCCGCATGTGAGCAACGATGGCAAGTTCGCCATCGTCCAAAACGGCATCATCGAAAACTTCATGGAGCTGCGCGAGATGCTCAAAGCCAAGGGCTTTGTGTTCCATAGTGAAACGGACACGGAGGTCATTGTGCACTTGCTGGATATGTACTATACCGGCGATGGTAATCTCAAAGAGACGGTCATGAAAACGCTCGGTCGTCTGGAGGGCAGCTATGCGCTCGGCATCCTGTGTGCCGATTGCCCGGATCAGCTGTTCATCGCGCGCAATGGCTGCCCGCTCATCATCGGCGTCGGCGCGGGCGAGAACTTTTTCGCTTCTGACGTCACGGCACTGGTCTCGCACACGAAAAACGTAATCTATATCGACGACGGTGAGCTTGCCGAGGTGCGTGCCAACAGCTATACCGTCTATGATTGCACCGGAAAGCCCATGGAAAAGCCGGTTTCCCGCGTCGCGTGGGACATTGAAGCGGCCGAAAAAGGCGGCTATGAGCACTTCATGCTCAAAGAGATCATGGAGCAGCCGCGCGCCATCAAGTCAACGCTCGACCCGCGCGTGAAAGACCACCGCGTCGTGTTTGACGAGCTGAAGATGACCGATGCGCAGCTCATGGGCTTTAACAAGATCATGATCACGGCCTGCGGTTCGGCATTTTATGCCGGTCAGGCGGGCAAATATGCGCTCGAAAAGCTCACACACATCCCGGTCGATGCCGACCTCGCGAGTGAGTTCCGCTATCGCGACCCGATCGTGGATGAGCACACGCTCATGATCATCATCTCGCAGTCCGGCGAGACGGCGGATACCATCGCCGCCATCCGCGAGGCGCAGGCCAAGGGCGCCTACGTGCTCTCGATCGTGAATGTCGTCGGCAGCACGATCGCCCGTATCTCGGACGATGTCATTTACACCTGGGCCGGTCCGGAGATCGCCGTCGCGACTACGAAGGGCTACACCACGCAGGTGTCGGTGCTGTATTTGCTGGCGCTCTATCTGGGCGAAAAGCGCGGCTGCCTGAGCAGGGAAGAGGCTGCTAAGCTCACGGATGATCTCATGATCCTGCCCCAGATGGTGCAGCGCGCCATCGACCTCAACCCACAGATCGCGCAGCTTGCGGAACGCTATAAGAACAACCCGTCCCTGTTTTTCATCGGCCGCAATGTGGACTATGCCGTCTGCATGGAAGGATCGCTGAAGCTCAAGGAGATCTCCTATCTGCACTCGGAGGCCTATGCCGCGGGAGAGCTCAAGCATGGCACCATCGCACTCATTGAGGAGGATCGCCTCGTCATTGCCGTCGCGTGCTACGAGCCGCTGTTTGACAAGACCATGAGCAATGTCAAGGAAGTCAAGGCGCGCGGGGCGCGCGTGCTCGGTGTGGCGCTTGAGGGCAACCGGGCCATCTATTCCGAGGCAGATGATGTCATCCTCGTGCCGCGGATGGATAATCTGTTTGTTGTCCCGGCAGAGATCGTGCCGCTGCAGCTCTTTGCCTATTATGTCGCGAAAGCCAACGGCTGCGCGATCGATAAACCCAAAAATCTTGCCAAATCCGTTACCGTCGAATAAGGAGAGCGTCGTCCATGCCGAATCAGTCTGTCATCGTCCTCGATTTTGGAGGCCAGTATAATCAGCTCATTGCGCGCCGTGTGCGCGAGTGCAATGTGTATTGCGAAGTCAAGCCGCACACGATGTCCATTGCGGAAATCCGCGCTTTTGATCCGATCGGCATCATCTTTACCGGCAGCCCGCAGAGCGTGTACGCCGAGGGCTCGCCGCAGGTAGATCCCGAGATTTTCAAACTCGGCATCCCGATTCTTGGCATCTGCTACGGCTGCCAGCTCATGGCGCAGTATCTCGGCGGGGAAGTGACCGCCGCCGGGAAGGATACCGCGCGCGAGTACGGCAAAACGCAGACCTGGTTCAATACCGACTGCCGTCTGTTCCGCGGTCTGCCGGAGCAGAGCATCACGTGGATGAGTCACGGCGATTATATGGCCAAGGTGCCGGAGTCATTCCAGCTTGTGGCGCACTCGGCCGCTTGTCCGACGGTTGGCATCTGTGACGAAGCGCGCGGGTTCTACGGCGTGCAGTTCCACCCGGAGGTCAATCACACCGAGAATGGTCAGGCCATGCTGCGCAACTTCCTGTATGAGGTCTGCGGCGCGACCGGTGACTGGACGATGGGCGATTATATGCGCAAGTCGATTGAGTCCATCCGTGCCAAAGTCGGCGACGGTAAGGTGCTGCTGGCGCTTTCCGGCGGTGTGGATTCCTCGGTCGCGGCCGCTCTGCTGGCGGAGGCGGTCGGCAACCAGCTCACATGTATTTTTGTCGATCACGGCCTGCTGCGTAAGAATGAGGGCGACGAGGTCGAGGCCGCGTTCCAAAACTGGGACATCAACTTCGTGCGCGTCAACGCGGAAGAGCGCTTTCTCACGCGCCTGAAGGATGTTTCCGACCCGGAGACGAAGCGCAAGATCATTGGCGAGGAGTTCATCCGTGTTTTTGAGGAAGAGGGCAAGAAGATCGGCTCCGTGGACTATCTGGTCCAGGGCACGATCTATCCTGACGTGATCGAATCCGGCACGAATGTGGCTGCCGTCATCAAGAGCCATCACAACGTCGGCGGTCTGCCGGACTATGTGGACTTTAAGGAGATTATCGAACCCCTGCGTCTGCTGTTCAAGGACGAGGTGCGCGCACTTGGGCGTGAGCTTGGTCTGCCGGAGTATCTGGTCATGCGCCAGCCGTTTCCGGGCCCCGGGCTGGCAATCCGCTGCCTCGGTGCGGTGTCGAAGGACAAGCTGGACATCCTGCGTGACGCGGACTTTATCTTCCGTGACGAGATCGCCAAGGCGCATTTGGAGCAGACGATGAATCAGTACTTCGCAGTGCTGACAAATATGCGCTCTGTCGGCGTTATGGGGGATGGCCGCACATACGACTACACGCTCGCGCTGCGCAGCGTCACGACGACGGACTTCATGACTGCTAACTGGACGCGCATTCCGTACGACGTACTCGACCGGGTCTCCGTGCGTATCGTCAATGAGGTCAAGGGTATCAACCGCATCGTCTACGATATCACGTCCAAACCGCCCGCCACGATCGAGTGGGAATAAACTGAGAGGTCGTAAAAAGCCAGTAGTTATGCGGGTTTGCGGCACTTGAAGAAGTCTTTTGATAACAAATTGATAACAGTTATATGAGAGCGATTATTCTTGTAATCCACTGGCTTGTGGGTAAGAGAATGATAAGAAACGGCTTTTAGATATAACAATCCATATTAAAACGCCCTTAGCTGTGGGTAACACGGCTAAGGGCGTTTTTGTCGTTCTTATCAATCTGTTTTGAGTTGGTCTTTGAATTGTTCTACCAAAGCATCACTCAATTCCTGAGATGGTACTTTCGCCCATCGTTGTGTGGTATCGAATTTCGGATAGTGGTAACGCCATTGGTCGTACTGTTCTCTGTCGATTTCGTCAGCAGATAGTTTGTCCGCCTGCTCTTTCCAAGCATAGAGCATTTTCAGTAACTCGGCAGCGTCCTTGCCTTTATCCTTGTTGACTTTCAGACAGACTTCGCCGTTTGTTTCGCCGACGGTCAGACCGTAAATATCCTCAAGGGTAAATAAGGTGTGCATAAGTCCGATGTAACTGTCAATATCGGGAACATCAAGAGCCTGCGGTGCAACATCAAGTACCTGTGCCAATGCTGCCGTTAATCTCATAATCACTTTTTATCTGCTTTGTCTGTGCAGTAATGACAGCATGAACATTTTTGGCTTGTACCAGCTCCGTGTCATAAACCGCTTTTCGTGTTCGATAGGTTTCCAAATCAATCTCTCCGAGTGCATACTGCTCATAAAGATGCCGCTTGCTGT
>DBFWVW010000040.1:0-21417 GCA_048217285.1 Oscillospiraceae bacterium | reverse complement strand
TGACTTTCTGGCGGACGTATTAGCCCTTGGAGGCTTAGGTCAGACCATTACCCCACTATTCTAACAGTTTAGGCAACGAGATGTCCCATGCCTATGGCTGGCTGCCATAAACCAAGGGGCAAATATATAGTAACAGGAGACACGACCGTGTCAGAAAAAGTTTTCAACAAGGTCCTTGCCGCCAACCGCGGCGAGATCGCGGTGCGTATTTTCCGCGCGTGCTACGACCTCGGCATCCACACCGTGGCCATGTACTCCAAGGAAGACGAACTGAGTATGTTCCGCACCCGTGCCGATGAGGCCTACCTCGTCGGCGAGAACAAGAGCCCTCTGGGCGCGTATCTCGACATTCCCGAGATCATTGACCTGGCCAAGCGCCGCGGCGTCGATGCCATCCACCCGGGCTACGGCTTCCTGTCCGAAAACGCGGACTTCGCCCGCGCCTGCGAAGCGGCCGGCATCACGTTCATCGGCCCCCCGAGCGACGTGCTCGGCAAGATGGGCGACAAGCTCTCGGCCAAGCAGATCGCCATGGAGTGCGGCGTGCCGGTCATCCCCGGCTGCTCCGAGCCCCTGCGCGACGGGCAGGAAGCGCTCGAGAAGGCCATCAGCTTCGGCTTCCCCGTCATCCTCAAGGCGGCGGCCGGCGGCGGCGGCCGCGGTATGCGCCTGTGCGAGATGCCCGAGGACGTCATCCCCGCGTTCGAGCTCGTCAAGAGCGAGGCACGCAAGGCCTTCGGCAATGACGACATCTTCATCGAGAAGTACCTCGTGCAGCCCAAGCACATCGAGGTGCAGATCCTGGCCGACCAGTACGGCAACGTGCGCCACCTCGGAGAGCGCGACTGCTCGCTGCAGCGCCGCTACCAGAAGGTCGTCGAGTTCGCGCCCGCGTGGAGCGTGCCCGAGAGCATCCGCGAGCAGCTGCACGCCGACGCCGTGAAGATCGCCGAGGCCGTCGGCTATGTCAACGCCGGCACGGTGGAGTTCCTCGTCGACCGCGACGGCAACCACTACTTCATCGAGATGAACCCCCGCATCCAGGTCGAGCACACCGTCACCGAAATGGTCACGAACATCGACCTTGTGCGCGCGCAGATCCTCATCGCCGAGGGGCAGCCGATCAGCCACCCGGAGATTGGTCTCGGCAACCAGGACGACCTCAAGGTCAACGGCTATGCCATCCAGTGCCGCGTGACCACCGAGGACCCGGCCAACAATTTCGCGCCCGACAACGGCAAGATCGAGGCCTACCGCTCCGGCGGCGGCTTCGGCGTGCGTCTCGACGGCGGCAACGTCGGCACGGGCTCGGTCATCTCCCCGTACTACGACTCCCTGCTCGTCAAGGTCACGAGCTGGGACTGCACCTTCCCCGCCGTCTGCCGCAAGGCCATCCGCGCCATCAATGAAGAGCACGTGCGCGGCGTGAAGACGAACATCCCGTTCGTGACGAACATCCTCACGCACCCGACGTTCATCGCCGGCAAGTGCCACACGAAGTTCATCGACGAGACGCCGGAGCTGTTCGAGTTCACCGAATCGCGCGACCGCGCGACCCGCGTGCTCAAATACATCGCCAACATCCAGGTCAACAATCCCGACGCCGAGCGCCACCAGTACGACACGCCGCGCTTCCCGAAGGCGCAGCGCGAGATCTCGAAGCAGGACGGGCTCAAGCTCCTGCTCGACACCGACGGCCCCGAGGCCGTCAAGGACTGGGTCCTCGGCCAGAAGAAGCTGCTCATCACCGACACGACGATGCGCGACGCGCACCAGTCCCTGCTGAGCACCCGCCTGCGCACCCGCGACATGCTCAAGGGCGCCGACGGCACGGCCGACATCCTCGCCGACTGCTTCTCGCTCGAGATGTGGGGCGGCGCGACGTTCGACACCGCCTACCGCTTCCTGCACGAGTCCCCGTGGGAGCGCCTGGAGATGCTGCGCGAGAAGATTCCGAACATCCCGTTCCAGATGCTGCTGCGCGGCTCGAACCTCGTCGGCTACGCGAGCTATCCGGACAACCTCGTGCGCGCCTTCATCGCCGAGTCCGCCCGCGAGGGCATCGACGTGTTCCGCGTGTTCGACTCGCTCAACTGGATGCCGAACATGGAGACCGCCATGGACGAGGTCCTGCGCCAGGGCAAGTTCCTCGAGGGCACCGTGTGCTACACCGGCGACATCCTCGACCCGGCGCGCGACCGCTACACGCTCGAGTACTACGTCAACTTCGCCAAGGAGCTCGAGCGCCGCGGCGCCCACATGCTGGCCATCAAGGACATGTCCGGCCTGCTCAAGCCCTACGCCGCCAAGAAGCTCGTGAGCACCCTCAAGCAGGAGATCGGCATCCCCATCCACCTGCACACGCACAACACCACCGACAACCAGATCGCGACCTATCTCATGGCGGCCGAGGCCGGCGTGGACGTGGTCGATACCGCCATCGGCCCGCTCGCGAACCTCACGAGCCAGCCGTCGATGAACGCCGTCGTCGAGTCCCTGCGCGGTCAGGAGCGCGACACCGGCTTTGACCCGCAGCGCCTGCAGGAGCTGGCCGATTACTGGGCCGACGTGCGCCTGCGCTACGAGAACTTCGACAAGGGTCTCAAGGTCCCCGTCACCGACATCTACCGCTACGAGATCCCCGGCGGCCAGTACACGAACCTGCAGCCGCAGGTCGAGTCCCTCGGCCTCGGCCACCGCTTCGCGGAGGTCAAGGAGATGTACCGCACCGTCAACCTCATGCTCGGCGACATCATCAAGGTCACGCCGTCGTCCAAGATGGTCGGCGACCTCGCGATCTTCATGGTGCAAAACGACCTCACGCCCGAGAACATCGTCGAAAAGGGCGAGCACCTTGCCTTCCCCGACAGCGTCGTGAGCTACTTCAAGGGCATGATGGGCCAGCCGCCCTGCGGCTTCCCGAAGGATCTGCAGCGCGTCGTGCTCAAGGGCGAGAAGCCCATCACCGGCCGCCCCGGCGACCTGCTGCCGCCCGTCGACTGGGATCAGCTGCGCCGCGAGATCGTCAAATTCTACCCGAACTACGAGGAGCCGCGCTCCCTCATCTCCTACGCCATGTACCCGAAGGTCTATGAGGAGTTCATCAGCCACCGCAAGGAGTATGGCTACATCATGCGTATGGGCAGCCACGTGTTCTTCAACGGCATGGCCGTCGGCGAGGTCAACAAGATCAACATCGAGGACGGCAAGACCCTCATGATCAAGTACATCGGCCTCGGCGACCGCAACGACGACGGCACGCGCAACGTGCAGTTCGAACTCAACGGTATGCGCCGCGAGGTCGCCGTGCCCGACCCGACCGCGACCGACACGGCCAAGACCGTCGTCATGGCCGACCCGAACGACAAGAGCCAGGCCGGCGCGTCCATCCCGGGCATGGTGTCCAAGGTCAACGTCAAGCCCGGCGATCAGGTCAAGGTCAACGACGTGCTCGCCGTGATCGAGGCCATGAAGATGGAGACGAGCGTCGTCGCCCGCATGGACGGCACGATCGACGAAGTCTTTGTCAAGCCCAGCCAGTCGGTCAAGGCCGGCGAGCTGCTGCTGACGATCAAGTAAATTCCCGGTTTTTCAGCGGGGCGCACTGTCGTGCGCTCCGCTTTTTTGTGCGTGCGAGAGATGAGGAAAACGCAGCGCTGGAGGAAATGTGCGTCTCCTGCCGCGCCGCCGGTCGAGCATGGGCACAGCGAAATTGCCTGTACGCAGGCGTCAAAATAGCCTTCCCCTCAAGGAGAAGGCTCGAGGGGTGCGGTGCACATCGTTGAGGAGAAGGCTTGGGGTGCGCGAGACCGACGATGCTTTTTGTCCATTTTGCCGCTTTTGTCCCCATCCGCGCCGGAAGGACTGGAAATGCCGGCACGGCCATGTTATAATGATCGAACGATTATGATTATACTGGGTTAGTATCACCGCAGACGCCCAGATCTGAGGGGAGTTTTTTTCGTGCTTGTGCCCTATTCCTGGTTCCAGATCCTCTGGTACTTCTACATTTACGGTTTTCTCGGCTGGTGCTCCGAGGTGGCCTTCGCCGCCATCGCGCACGGCAAATTCGTCAACCGCGGCTTCGTCAACGGCCCCATCTGCTCCATCTACGGCTTCGGCGTGATGAGCGTGCTGCTCGTGCTCGGGCCGCTCAAGAGCAGCTTCTGGCTGCTGTTCGGCGGCAGCGTGCTGTTCACGAGCGCCATCGAATACCTCACCGGCTGGGTGCTCGAGAAAGTGTTCCACGACAAGTGGTGGGACTACTCCAAGCGCCCGCTGAACATCAAGGGCTACGTGTGCCTGGAGTTCTCGGTGCTGTGGGGGCTTGCGTGCGTGTTCGTGGTCGATGTGTTCCAGCCGCTCGTGGCCAAGGCCGTTGACCTCATCCCGAAGAAGCTCGGCTGGGCCCTGCTCGGCACATTCAGCGCCCTGTGGATCGCGGACAACATCATCACCGCCATGGAGATCCGCAAGCTGCCGAAGAAGCTGCGTGCCCTGCAGGCCATCGAGGATTCGCTCACGGCCATCTCCGACGAGATCGGCGAGGAGATCTATATTCGCGCCTCTGACGCGAAAGACCGCGGCATGGAGGTTTACTCCGGCGTGAAGGAAAAGGGCGCCGAGATCGCCGACAAGCGCGCCGAAAGTTCCATCATGCGCCGCAGCGAGCTGCTGGCCCGCCGCAGCGAACTGCTGCAGCGCCGCGAGGAGCTGCTCAGCCAGCGCAACATCGTGCACGAGCGTATCGCGCAGGCGTTCCCGGCGCTGCGCGAGGGCAAGACCAACGGCCTGGCCTTCACGCGTGTGCATGAGCACGCCCAGCGCCGCAAGGAGCTGGCCAAGGCCGTGAAGGCAAAGGCCAGAGAACTGAAAAACAAGGCCAAGGACCGCTCCTGACCTGACACGGGAAAAGGAGAAAAAGAACATCATGAATCTCTATCTGATCGGACATGATTACCGCTATGCGGTCGAGCAGATGCTCCTGACGCTGTTTCCGGACGAGCGCCCGGTGTATCCGGACGGACGGCCGACCGGCGACCGCGTGGAACTGCGGCTCATGTCCGGCGCAAGGGTGACGACCGCAACGTGCGTGCTCGTCTATCAGGCCCAGACGGCCAACGGCCGCACAAGCGTGCCCAACAGCAAGCTGGCAGACCCAGCCGAAAAAGACCGGCGGCTGCAGGGCGCTGTCAAGCGCGCGTTTTACCGCGCGGCCATGGGCATCGGCCTGCCGCACAGGCCGTGGGGGATGCTCACGGGCGTGCGCCCCGGCAAGCTCATGACCCCCCTGCTTGCGCAGGGCATGGACGACACGCAGGCCACGCGCTACTTTGAGCGGCGCTATGACGTCGCGCCCGCGCGCGCTGCGCTCGTCGTGCGCACTGCCCACGCCACGCTGCGCGCCATGGACGCGCTCGGCGAAAAGGACGTGTGCCTGTATGTGGGCATCCCGTTTTGCCCGACGCGCTGCGACTACTGCAGCTTTGTGAGCCAGTCGGTGGAAAAGAGCATGGCGCTCGTGCCGGAGTTTCTGCAGGCGCTCGCGCGCGAGATCGCCGCGACGGCCGAGGCCGTGCGCCGTGCCGGTCTGCGCGTCGTGTCGCTCTACATCGGCGGCGGCACGCCGACCACGCTCTCGGCGCGCCAGCTCGACGCGCTGTGCACGCAGCTCGACGCGGCGTTTGATCTCAGCGCGCTGCGCGAGTTCACCGTCGAGGCCGGCCGGCCGGACACGATCACCGCCGACAAGCTGCACGTGCTGCGCGCGCACCGGGTCGACCGCATCAGCGTCAATCCCCAGACGCTTGATGACCGCGTGCTCGAAACGATCGGCCGCCGCCATACCGCGCAGGACATTTACGACGCGCTGCAGCTCGTGCGCGCGACCGGCGGCTTCGCCGTGAACATGGACCTGATCGCCGGCCTGCCCGGCGACACACCGGACGGCTTTCGCGCCACGCTCGAACAGGTGCTCGCGCTCGCACCCGAAAATGTAACCGTGCACACGCTGTCGCGCAAGCGCGGGGCCAGCCTCTCGCAGCAGGACGCGCCCATCCCCGACGGGGCGGCCGTCGGCGAGATGCTCGACTTTGCGGGCAGCGCGCTGGACGCGGCCGGCTACGCGCCGTATTACCTCTACCGGCAGAAGTTCATGTCCGGCGGATTTGAAAACGTCGGCTGGACACGGCCGGGGCAGGAGAATCTCTACAACATCTGCATCATGGAGGAGCTGTGCAGCATCCTTGCCATGGGCGGCGGTGCCTCGACGAAGCTCGTGCGCCCCGGCGGCAAGCTCGAGCGGCACATCGACCCCAAGTATCCCACGGAATACATCGCCAATATCGACCGCATCTGCGCGGCCAAGGCGGAACTGGAGGCGTTTTTCCAATGAGCTATCAAATTCAGGAGATCAACCGCCGCATTCAGGCCGGCCCCAAGGAATTCGTCGACGCGTGCGACGCGGCCTACGAAGCCAAGATCGAGCGCGCGGCCCGCGCCATCGCCGACAACGTGCACACGTGCCCGATCGTGCTGCTGTCCGGCCCGTCCGGCAGCGGCAAGACCACCACGGCCATGAAGATCGCCGAGGCCCTGCGCAAACTGGGCGTCGGCAGCCAGAGCCTCGCCATGGACGACTATTTCCGCACCGTGAACCCGCGCACCGCGCCGCGCACGCCGGAGGGCGGCATCGACTTCGAGTCCCCCGCGTGCCTGGACATGGGCCTGCTCGGCGCGCACCTCAACGCCCTCGCCCGCGGCGAGGAGATCCATCTGCCGCGGTATAATTTCGTCACGCGGGTGCAGTCCGGCCCCATCGGCCGGCCCATGCGCCTCGGCAAGGACGAGGTCGCCGTGTGCGAGGGCATCCACGCGCTCAATGACGACATCGCCGCCTACTGCCCGGACGCGTTCCGGCTGTACATCAGCGCGCGCTCCATCGTTGTGGACAACGACGGGTGCGAGGTGTTCAAGGGCACGTGGATGCGCCTGCTGCGCCGTCTCGTGCGCGACAGCAATTTCCGCGGCACCCCCGCCGCCGCCACGCTGGATATGTGGGCCAACGTCCGCCGCGGCGAGAAGCGGTTCATCTCCCCGTTCAAGGAGCGCGCGAACCTGATGTTCGACTCGTCGTTCCCGTGCGAGGTGTCGATCCTGAAAAACTACGCCGCGCCCCTGCTTGCGGCCGTGCCCGAGGGCGCGGAGCGCTACGCGGAGATCCGCAGCATCCTGCCGGCGCTCGAGCGCTTCGAGACGATCGACCCCGCCCTGCTCGCGCCCGAGAGTATGTTGCGCGAGTTTATCGGCGGCGGCGTGTACAGCTACTGAGCGGATGGCGCTGAATCCTGCAAATACAAAAAGCCTTCTCCGTTGGGAGAAGGCTTTGCGCTTTCCTGCGCCGGAAGCAGCTTGTGTGACTCTAAGCCAAATGCCCCTGCGGCCTGAGCCGGAGCAAAAAGGGTCGCCCGCGCCCCGGAGGCCGGGCTGTCGAAAACGCGAAAAAACCGCTCGTCAGAGCGGTTTTTTTCGTCAAGCGATTGGTCATATTTACAACTGCGGCCGCGCGTGAAACCAGCGCATTGGGAACATCGACGATATGGAAACAAATCGTGAATTTGTAATTGACTTGAAATGGGTGCGCGTGCTATGATGACGTCAACAAATCACCGATTCATGTTATGCTAAGAGGCGCGGGGCTTATCAGTACGTTTTTTGTTTTGTGACAGCATGGAAAAACGGAAAGGAAGTTTCGCCGAAGTTGTCTGCGCTCTGTCAGGCCAGGCTTCTGGGGTGTGCCAGAACATGGTACGCACTGTCACGGTAGTGGAGTACTTTGCATAAGAGACATCTGCCAAAGACCGTTTCCCGTCGTGCCGCATATTCATGTGCGGCACGATTTTGTTTTATCACAAATTGAGGAGGTAGTTGTATTATGTTCATCGGTACAGCTTGGGCGATCGTTCCGCCGCTTGTGGCAATTGTGTTGGCACTGATAACAAAAGAAGTCTACAGCTCGCTGTTTGCCGGATGTCTGCTGGCGGCGATATTCGTTTCCGTTTCGCTTCTGCCCGCCGGTCTCGGACTGTGGCCGTCGGTCGGAAATGTCGCATGGGGCAGCTTTGAGCGGCTGTTCGCTTCCATGGCCGACAATATGGATCTGAATATTCTCATCTTTGACGTTCTGCTCGGCATGATCATTGTTCTGCTGGCAAAGTCCGGCGCTTCCAGAGCTTACGGTGCATGGGCAAGCAAGCGCATAAAGAGCAAGAGAGGCGCGATGCTGTCCACCTCGGCGCTCGGCATTCTGATTTTTGTCGACGACTATTTCAACTGCCTGACGGTCGGCAACATCATGCGGCCGATCACCGACAAGTATCAGGTATCCCGCGCAAAGCTGGCTTATATCATCGACGCGACCGCCGCACCCGTGTGCATTCTTGCGCCGGTATCCAGCTGGGCGGCAGCCGTCAGCAGCTACATTCCCGAGGGCTATGACATCAACGGTTTTCAGATGTTCTGCTCCGCCATTCCGTTTAACTTCTACGCGATCCTGACGCTGATCATGGTCTTCTTCACGAGCCTGTTTCTCATTGACTTCGGCAAAATGCGCCGCCATGAGCTGAATGCGGCAAAGGGCGACCTGTTCACCTCCGGCGGCGAGGAGTTCAAGGATATGGAACAGTCCGAGCAGGAGGGCAGCAGCAAGGGCCGCGTATCCGATCTGCTCATTCCCATCGTTGTGCTGATCGCTACCGCTGTGTTCGCAATGATCCTCACCGGATATCAGAGCGGCGCGGAAACCCTGATCGACGCTTTCGCGAACTGCTCGGCAAGCCTGTCGCTCGTGTTTGCAACGTTCATGACCGTGATCGTCATGGCGATCATGTATATCCCCAGAAAGATCGTCAGCGCGCGCGAATTCATCAACTGCCTGGTCGAGGGCTTCAAGGTCATGATCCCCGCCATCACCGTCCTGATCTTTGCATGGACGCTTAAGGGGCTGGTTGACCAGCTCGATATCGGCGTTTTCGTGCAGGGCATTTTCCGCAACAGCACGGCAGTCAGCATCTTCCTGCCCGCGGCCATATTCCTCGTAGCGTGCATCCTCGGCTTCTCCACCGGCACCTCGTGGGGCACCATGGGCATCCTGATCCCGATCATCGTTCCCATGTGCGCAAGTATGCCCGACGTCATGACCATCTGCATTTCCGCGACCATGGCAGGCGCAGTCTGCGGCGACCATATTTCCCCCATCTCCGACACGACCATCATGTCCTCCGCCGGAGCGCAGTGCAACCACATCAACCACGTGGAAACGCAGATGCAGTATGCCATTCCCGTCATCGCCGTGTCCGCGGTCAGCTATATCATTGCGGGCGCCGTAAAGCGCTGGTACATCGCCCTGCCCATTTCCATCGTGATCATGCTGGCAGTCATCCTGGTGCTCTACACCGTCTCCAAGAACAAGAAGGCAGCGGAAGCCGCATAAACGATGAAGCGAATCGACGTACCTTATATCGATCAGACCGGCGGCGGAGCCCTTACAGGCTGCGAAAGCGTCACTGCGGTCATGTTCCTTCAGTATCTGGGTTGCGATATCTCCATATACGATTTCATCGATCATTATCTGGAAAAAGAGGACTTCACGGAGATTGGCGGCGTCTTATACGGTCCGAGCCCTTATGACAAATTTGTGGGCGATCCGTATGATCAGGACGCCATGGGCTGCTATGCGCCGGTCATTCAAAAAACCATGCAGCGTGTGCTCGGAGACAAATACCGCGTGGTCGATGAAACCGGACGCGATCTGCCCTATCTGCTGCGCACATACATCGACAACGATATGCCGGTTGCGCTCTGGGCGACCATCGACCTTCGCGACATCATCGTTGGCCCGTGCTGGAAGCTCAAGGACAGCGGTGGGGATTTCACCTGGCTTTCCAACGAGCACTGTATGCTCCTCGTCGGCTATGATGAGCAGCATTACCTGTTCAACGATCCGTGGAATAACAACGGCGTCATCGCCTATGACAGAGCCACCGTCGAGGACCGGCACAGAAAGCAGCATATGCAGGCCGTGAGCGTGGTCAGAGTCTGACCATGCGTAAAAAAATCACTCGATCTTACCGGATCGAGTGATTTTTTCTGCCCGCCGCCGTCACACCTGCCAGGTCTCCACGTTCTGCGCACACGCATACTGCGCAAATGCAGCCCCGGCCCGCGCGAGCAGCGCCGGCAAATCGACAGCGTCCTCAAAGCAGTAGATGACCACAAGTATGTCCGCTGCCGCCTCCGTGACCATTGCGCGCGTGGAATCGGACATGGACGAGCCGAAGATGCCCTGCCGGTCGGCGAGGACGAGCATATTTTCCATGTCGAGAAAGTCCTTGCCGATGCCGGTGTAACCCTCGCCGGGGGGTGTCAAGCGCTCCGTCAGCTCAGCCGCTGCACGAGCGCGTCCCACAGCTCCAGCAGCCGGAAGCGCACGACATAGCCGCTGCCGGACTCGGTGACGAGGCGCACATCATCGTCCGAGAGCGCCTGCACCGCCTGCTCCGACAGCCCCGCCGCCTGCGCGCACAGCGGCGGGAAGATGACGCACCACCAGTTGTGCCCCGCGCCCGCGCCGAGCGTCACACGCAGGGACGTGTACACCCCCGCCGGGAGGGCGAACGCGCCGTAGTCGCGCGTCGGATAGTGCTCGGGCCCGAGGGAAACGCGCACCGGCCGGTCGCCGGCCGCCGTCTGCGCCGCGCGGGCAATGCCGTCGAGGTCGCCCGCGATGAGCTGCCGCGCCGCGTTGACGTCCGTCACGTCCTGAAGCTGCGGCTCGAGATAGGCCAGCACCGCGTCGCGCACCTGCAGCTTCACGGCCTGCTCGGTCTCGTCGTCCGAGACCGCGATCACGTGCAGCCGCACGAGCCGGGCGGCGAGCATCTGGCTGCGCGCCTGCGCCCATGTGCCTGCCAGCAGCGTCACGCACACGGCCAGCAGCAGCGCCAGCTCCCATGGGCGCAGCGCACGGCCGGAATCTATGGAGAGAGAATGGGTATGCATCGTATGTCCGCCTTTCTGAGATAAAAAAACTGCCGGTACCGGGCATCTGTGCTCAGTATCGGCAGTTTTGTTCGGTTTTAATCCGGCAGGATCAAAGTTCCAGGCGGGCGATCGTCTCAGTCAGGAAGCATTCGGCATAATCGCGCGCGAGTCGGCGCTTGGCATACGCCGCGCTGTCGGCATCGGCAAAGAGGCCGAACACGGCCGAGCCCGTGCCGCTCATGACCGCGCCGAGCGCGCCGCCGTCGAGCAGGCGGCTCTTGATGGCCGCGATCTCGCCCTCCCGGTGGGTGAGCACGTCCTCAAAGACGTTGTACATCCGGCGGGCGAGCCGGGGCATATCCCCGTCCGCGAGCGCGGCGCAGATGCCCTCCGTGTCCGGACGGCAGCGCGAGGTGCGCGCGTCCACGCGGTGGAACAGCTCCGGCGTCGAGATCGGAAAATCCGGCTTGCAGATCACGACCGGCAGACGCGGCATGGGCGCAACCGGCGTGAGCCGCTCGCCGCGGCCCTCGGCCAGCATCGTGCCGCCCGCAACGCAGTACGGCACGTCCGAGCCGACCTCCGCACCCAGTTCCTCCAGCTCCGTGCGGGTGAAGCCCGCACCGGTCAGCCGGTTGAGCGCGCGCAGCACGGCCGCCGCGTCCGACGAGCCGCCGCCCAGCCCCGCGCACACGGGGATGCGCTTATGCAGCCGGATGTGCACGCCGCAGTCCAGCCCCGCGCGCGCCAGAAACACCTGCGCCGCGCGCACGGCCACATTGTCCGCCCCGCAGGGCAGATAGCTGCGGTTGGTCTCGGCGCGGCAGACGCCCGTGCCGTCGAGCGTGACGGTCACGTCGTCGTGCAGGTCCACGCTCTGCATGACCATGCGCAGGTCGTGAAACCCGTCGGCGCGCGCGCCGAGCACGTCCAGCGACAGGTTCAGCTTCGCCCACGCGGACTCCGTCGCTGCGCCGGTCACAGTTTTTTCAGCTCGAAGAGCAGATCCATCAGCTCCGCGCCGTCGTCCACATACGGGCCCTTGCGGCCGTTGGCCTCGGAATACGGCAGACCGGAGCCATCGCGCACGCGGCTGTCATAGAGCACGAACGGCACGGGGTCGGCGCCGTGCGCGCCGTTGGCCATGTACGTCATGTGGTCCGAGAGCAGCAGCAGGCGGAAGTCCTCGCCCGCGGCGCGCAGCGCCTCGGTCACGGGAGCGACAACGTCAGCGCTCAGGCGCTCGATGGAGTAGATCTTGTGCTCGAGATCGTGGTTGTGCGTGGCCTCGTCCGGACCCTCGAGATGCAGGGCCACAAAGTCGTGCTTTTGGAGCACGCGGAGCGCGGCGGCGACCTTCGCGGCGTAGTCGGTGTCCCACTCGCCGGTTGCAGTCGGGACGGTGACGGCCTCCAGTCCGGTCAGGATGCCGATGCCGTGGCACAGCGGCACGGCCGAGACAACGCCGCCGTCCGAGCCGTAGTGCTCGGGGAAGTTCGGCAGCGCAGCCGCCGTGCCCTCGGCCCAGAACCAGACGCCGTTGGCCGGGAGCTTGCCGGCGGCGCGGCGCGCGGCGTTGATCGGGTGCTGATCGAGGATGTCGAACGCGCGGCGCATCAGCTCGCGCAGCACGTCGGCATTCGGGCAGCCGGTGGGCAGGATGGGGCCGATCTCCTCGCCGAGATGATCGTGCGGCGGGGCGAGCTTTATGCCCCGGATGTCCACATGACTCTGCACCGCGAGGTGGCGGAACGACGAGCCCTTGTGGATGACCATGCCGGCCTGCTCGGCCAGCGGGCGGAAGTCGGGGTGGTCAAAGAGCATCGTCACGAGCGCATCCGACTCGCGGCCTTCGATGCTGCCCGCGCTGTGGGAGACGATGTGCTTGTGCTCGAACGGCACGTCCTCATCGGCGTAGGTGACCATGTTGCAGCGGTAGCACGCGTCGCCTGGGGCGAGCTTTATGCCGGACGCCGCCGCCTCGAGCGGGGCGCGGCCGAAAAAGTACTTGCGCGGCGAGCAGCCGAAGATGGACATGATGGCCGTGTCGCTGCCGGGAGCGAAGCCCTCGGGCACGTTGCGCACGCTGCCGAGGATGCCGTGGCGGGCGAGATCGTCGATCGCGTCCTTTTTCGATGCTTCCAGCGGCGTGCGGCCGCCGAGCGAGTCGAGCGGGTGGTCGGCCATGCCGTCGCCGATGACGAGAATGTATTTCATGCTGTATCCCTCTTTTCGGAAGATTTTTCGCCACGGGGTGCCCTGTGGGATGCCGGGACCCGCGGCTTTTTTCTGCCCCACAGTATATACTATTTTCCCCGGTTTGTGAAGCGGAGCAGCGGGTTCCGGGGCATTTTGCAGCTATTTGTAGAATCCAACAAAATTATTCAAATTCCTGAATTGGGTATTGGCAATTTTTCGTCGTCATGATATAGTAGAATACTGTTAAGTATCCGCTAAGTTTTCGCTAAGAAATCGCCCCGGCAGTGTCGGGGCTTTCCACGCATCGGGAGGAACAGCCAATGTCGATCGGACAATATCTGCTCGGCGGCGCGGCCGGACTGGCGTTCGGTCTGCTTGTGGCCGCCGGCAACACGCTGCTGACGCGCCGCAGCCTGCAGCGTGCCAAACAGAACACCGCCTCCGTCATGGGCACCAGCGGTCTGCGGCAGGTCATCAACCTCGCCGCGCTCGTGCTCGTGTACCTGCTGCGCAACGTGCTGCCGCTGCCGCTGGCCGGCACGCTCATCGGCACGGCCGTCGGCCTGTCGGGCGGCAGCATCGCCGGCGTGTGGATCCTCGCCCGGAGGATGGACGACACCATCCCCGCCGAGGGTGTGGAGGTGCCGGACGCGGAGACGATCGAGCCGCCCGCCGACGCGGCGCAGGAGCAGATGCCGGACACCGAGCCGGCGGACGAACGGAGGGATGACACCAATGGGTGAGACGAATGTACTGTTTTCCATCGGCCCGCTGGAGGTGACCGGCGCGGTCGTGACCATGTGGGTCATCGCGGCCGTGCTGGCGCTGCTGTCATGGCTGGCCACGCGCAAGCTGCGCGATGTGCCCGGCCCGCTGCAAAACGCCGCCGAAATGGCCGTTGAAAAGCTGCAGGGCTTCTACGGCGGCATCCTCGGCCCGGCCAACGCCCGGCGCTATTTCCCGATGATGGCGACGTTTTTCATCTTCATCGTCGTGTCCAACTACATCGGGCTGCTGCCCGGCGCGGGCGAGGTGTTCACCGTGCCGACGGCCACGCTGTCCGTCACGGCGGGGCTGGCCATCATCGCCTTTTGCATGACGCACACCGTCGGCATCCAGCGCCGCGGGCTCAAGGGCTATCTCAAGAGCTTCATCAAGCCCTTCCTGCTCATGCTGCCGCTCAACCTCATCGAGCAGATCGTGCGGCCGTTCTCCCTCGCGCTGCGACTGTACGGCAACCTCTACGGCGAGGAAATGGTCACGCACGAGCTCGGCAACCTCTTCCCGCTCGTGCTGCCGCTGCTCATGCAGGTGCTGAGCCTGCTGTTCTGCCTGATTCAGGCCGTCGTGTTCACGATGCTGCTGTCGATCTATATCGAGGAAGCCATCGAGGAGTGACGCGCATCCCATAAACGCACAAGGAAAGAAGATTCAGATATCCAAGAAAAATTAGGAGGAAAAGAGTTATGTCAACCGGAATCATCGCGATCGCCGCCGCGCTCGCCATCGCCATCAGCACCATTGGCCCCGGCATCGGTCAGGGTCTGGCCGCCGCCCACGCCATGGACGCCATCGCGCGCCAGCCCGAGGCCGCCGGCACCATCCGCTCGAACATGATCATCGCCATGGGCCTGCTCGAATCGCTGACGATCTACGGCCTGCTGATCGCGTTTCTGCTGATTGGCAAGATCGGCTGAACGGCACGGAGCAAGGGAGGCACACGCTTTGAGCATCAACATCTCCGAACTGATCTGGACGGTGATCTGCTTTTTCGTGCTGCTGGTGGTTTTGAAGAAGCTGCTGTTTGACCCGCTGGTATCGTTCATGGCCGCGCGCGACGCGCGCATTCAGGACGGGCTCAGCGCCGGACGCACCGCCCAGCAGCAGCTCGACGCAGCCGCGCGCGAACGCAGCGAGGCGCAGCGCAAGCAGACTGCCGCGGCGGACGCGCTGCTGGCCGAGGCCAAGAGCGCAGCCGAGCGCAAGCGCGCCCAGGCGCTGAAGAGCGCGCACCAGGAGGCCGCACAGGCCACGCGCGCCATGCGCGCGCGCGTGCGCGACGAGGAAGCCGCCACCGCCGCCGCTGTGGACGCGAAACTGCCTGAGCTCGTCACGGCGCTGACCGCCGGGCTGCTCGGCAGCGCCGCCGCCGAGCAGAACGCCGCGCAGATCCGGCAATGGGTCGCCCCCGCGCATGAGGGCTGAGCCATGAATGAAATGAATCGAAAGGGGGCGCCGACGTCATGGAGTTTCTGAGAGCCATCGGCCCCATCTTCAACTTCCTGCTGCTGGCCGGCGCGCTGATCTTCCTGACGCGCAAGCGCATCCGCAAGCTCTTCCACGACCGGAAAGAGCGCATCGCCGACGCGCTCGGCCGCGCGGCCGACGCGCAGGATCAGGCCCGCCACACCGCCGAGGACATCGCCGAGGCGCAGCAGGCGGCCGACGCGCAGGCGCGCTCCCAGCTTGCGGACGCGCAGCGTCAGGCCGAAGCCAACACCGCGGCCGCCGCCGAAGAGACCGCGCGCGAGGCCGAAGCCGTGCGCCGCAGCGCGCAGCAGACCGAGGCGCAGCTGCGCAGCGACATGGAAGACCGCGTGAGCGACGCGGCCATCGGCCGCATCACGGCCGCTGCCGCCGGTGTGCTGGCGCAGGACGCGTTCGCACCCGCGCGCGCAAAACTGATCGACGACTTCCTCGCCCACATCGGCGAGCATCTGACCACCCAGCCGAGCGACGCGCTCGCCCTCGCCGAGACCGGCACGCTGACCGTGACGGTCGAATCGGCCGAGCCGCTGCCCGCCGCCGCGCTCCGGTCGCTGACGGACACGCTCACGCGCGCCTACGGCCACGTCACGTGCATGACGACCGTGCGCCCGGAGCTGATCGGCGGCATCTGCCTGCGCATCGGTGACACGCACTATGACGGCACGCTGCGCCACGCGCTCGACCTGCTCGAGCAGGACGCGGCCAACAGTGTCCTGCACACCACGGACGAACAGCCCGATCTGGCCGCGTGCATCCGCGCCAAGCTCGCGGATACGCACGTCGCCATCGACGTGTTCCAGTCCGGCGTCGTGACGAGCCTGTCGGACGGCATCTGCCGCATCCGCGGCCTGGCCGACGTCATGGCCGGCGAGCTGCTGGCCTTTGACGGCACGCTGCGCGGCATGGTCATGGACCTCGGCCGCGAGGACATCGGCGTCGTACTGCTCGGGCCCTACGGCCACCTGCAGGAGGGCGACCGCGTGCGCCGCACGGGGCAGATCACGTCCGTGCCCGTGGGCGAAGAAATGACCGGCCGCGTCGTCGACGCGCTCGGCCGGCCGATCGACGGCCTCGGCCCCATCCGCACGACGGAGCGCCGCGCCATCGAAAGCCCCGCGCCCGGCGTCATCGCGCGCAAGGGCGTGAGCGTCCCGCTGCAGACCGGCATCAAGGCCATCGACGCGCTCGTGCCGATCGGCCGCGGCCAGCGCGAGCTCATCATCGGCGACCGCCAGACCGGCAAGACCGCCATCGCCATCGACGCCATCCTCAACCAGAAGGACACCGGCGTGCTGTGCATCTACGTGGCCATCGGCCAGAAGGAATCGACCGTCGCGGGCGTCGTGCAGAAGCTGCGCGACCGCGGTGCCATGGCCTACACCACCGTCGTGTGCGCGCACGCGTCGGAGACCGCGCCCATGCTCTACATCGCGCCCTATGCGGGCGCCGCCATCGGCGAGTACTTCATGTACCGCGGGCGCGACGTGCTCATCGTCTACGACGACCTGTCGAAGCAGGCCGTGGCTTACCGTGAAATTTCCCTGCTGCTGCAGCGTCCGCCCGGACGCGAGGCCTACCCCGGCGACGTGTTTTATCTGCACTCCCGCCTGCTCGAGCGCGCCGCGCGCCTGAGCGACGCGGCCGGCGGCGGCAGCATGACCGCCCTGCCCATCATCGAGACGCAGGCCGGCGACATCTCGGCCTACATCCCGACGAATGTCATCTCCATCACCGACGGGCAGATCTTCCTCGAGACGGATCTGTTCCACGCCGGCGTGCGCCCGGCCATCAACGTGGGCCTGTCCGTGTCGCGTGTCGGCGGCGCGGCGCAGCTCGGCGCCATGAAGCAGGTCGCCGGCCGGCTGCGCATGGATCTGGCGCAGTACCGGGAGCTGGCGTCGTTCGCGCAGTTCGGCTCCGATCTGGACAAGGCCACGCGCGACACGCTCGCGCGCGGCAGCCGCATGACGGAGCTCTTGAAGCAGCCGCAGTACGCGCCCATGGACGCAGCCGATCAGGTCGCGGTGCTCTTCGCCGCCGGTGAGGGGTACACGGACACGATCGCCGTCGAGGACGTGCCGCGCTATACCGAGGCTCTGCTCGCGCGCATTCACCGGACGTATCCGGAGCTGCACGCGCTCGTGCACAGCGGCAAAAAGCTGCCGTCCGAGGCGCTCGACCGCCTGCGGGAGCTCGCCGCCGAGACCCTGAAAAATCTATGAATTTCATTCCCCGCCGCCGGCAGAAAGGAGCGAAAGCACCTTGACGAACCTGCATAAGATCCGCGCGCGCATCCGCAGTGTGAACAGCACGCAGCAGATCACCCGCACGATGAAAATGATCGCCGTGTCGAAGCTGCGCAAGACACAGACGAGTCTTGCGGGCGTGCGCCTGTTCGCAGACAAGAGTCAGGCCGTGCTCAGTGCCCTGCTCGCCGGCGACGCGAGCTTTGAGCACCCGTATCTCATGCCCCGGCGGCGCGTCGGGCACGTGTGCTACGTGGTGTTCTGGGGCAACCGCGGGCTGTGCGGGGCGTATAACCAGCTGCTGCTGCGCCATCTCGAGGGGCTCGTGCGCGCCGAGGCGCGCCCCTGCTCCGTGATCGTGTGCGGCCGCTGGGGACGCGACGTGCTCGCCGGCACGGGCCTGCCCGTGCGGCAGATCTTCTCCGACCTGAGCGACACGCCCACCATGGCCGAGGCGCTCGAGATCGCCGAGGCGCTCAAAAACCTCTACCGCACCGGCGAGGCGGACGAGATCCATCTCGTCTACCAGCGCTTTGACTCCGTGCTGCACCAGACACCGGTGCACCGGCAGCTGCTGCCCGCCGCGCCGGAGGCCGGCGTGCCCGCCGCGAACAACAACTATCTGTTCGTGCCGGACGCGCAGACCGTGCTCGACAACGTGCTCGAGCTGTACCTGAACAACACGGTCTACGCCGTGATGCTCGAAGCGCGCGTGGGCGAGCACGCCGCGCGCATGACCGCGATGACCGCCGCCACGGACTCGACGGCGGAGCTCATCGAGGAACTGAACCTGGAGTTCAACCGCGCGCGCCAGGCCGCGATCACGACGGAGATCTCCGAGATCGTCGGCGGCAGCGCCGCGCTGAAAAAATCGGACAAATCGAACTAACACCGCGGCGGCAGCGCCGCGTCCCACGAAGGGAGAACGTATGGAAAACGGTATCGTCAAAAGGGTCATCGGCCCGGTGGTGGACGTGCAGTTCCCGGCCGGAAAGCTGCCGGAGATCAACAACGCCATCGAGGTGCACGCAGGCGAGCGGCGCATCGTCATGGAGGCGGTGCAGCAGCTCGGCGACAATGCGGTGCGCTGCATCTCGCTCTTTTCCACCGACGGGCTGCAGCGCGGCTGCGTCGCGGTGGACACCGGCACGAGCGTGAAAATGCCCGTCGGCGAGGCAACGCTCGGCCGTATGTTCAACGTCATCGGCGAGCCGATCGACGGCAAAGGCCCCGTCAACGCCACGGAATATCTGCCCATCCACCGTGAGGCCCCGGCCTTTACGGACATCGCCCCCGCGACCGAGCTGCTCGAGACGGGCATCAAGGTCGTCGACCTGCTCGCGCCCTACGCCAAGGGCGGCAAGATCGGCCTGTTCGGCGGCGCGGGTGTCGGCAAGACCGTGCTCATCATGGAGCTGATCCGCAACATCGCCTACGAGCACGGCGGCTACTCCGTCTTTGCCGGCGTGGGCGAGCGCTCGCGCGAGGGCAACGACCTCTGGAACGAGATGAACGAGTCCGGCGTCATCAGCAAGACCGCACTCGTTTTCGGCCAGATGAACGAGCCGCCCGGCGCGCGTCTGCGCGTGCCGCTGTCGGGTCTGACGATCGCGGAAAACTTCCGCGACGAGTCCGGCCAGGACGTGCTGCTGTTTATCGACAACATCTTCCGCTTCACGCAGGCGGGCAGCGAGGTGTCGGCCCTGCTCGGCCGTATGCCCTCCGCCGTCGGCTATCAGCCCACGCTCGCCACCGAGATGGGCAAGCTGCAGGAGCGCATCACGTCCACGCGCAACGGCTCGGTCACGAGCGTGCAGGCGATCTATGTCCCCGCCGACGACCTGACCGACCCCGCCCCGGCCACGACCTTTGCCCACCTCGACGCCACGACCGTGCTCGACCGCAGCATTTCGGAGCTGGGCATCTACCCGGCCGTCGATCCGCTCGGCTCCACGTCGCGCATCCTCGAGCCGGACATTCTCGGCCGCCGGCACTACGACACCGCGCGCGCCGTGCAGCGCGTGCTGCAAAAGTACAAGGATCTGCAGGACATCATCGCCGTGCTCGGCATGGACGAGCTGAGCGTGGAGGACAAGGCCGCCGTCAACCGCGCGCGGCGCATCCAGCGCTTTTTGTCGCAGCCGTTCCACGTGGCGGAAAACTTCACCGGCATGGCCGGCAAGTACGTCCCGCTCGAGGAGACCATCCGCGGCTTTGAGGCCATTCTCGGCGGCGAGTGCGACGACATTCCCGAGCAGGCATTCCTGTTTTGCGGCTCGATCGACGACGTGCTGCGCAAGCGCGACGCGCTCCAGTGAGGCACGCCATGGCCGATACACTGCATCTGGAGATCGTCACGGCCGGCGGCGCGGCCGTGGACACACAGGCCGTGCAGGTCACGCTTCCCCTTGCCGACGGCGAGGCCGGCGTCCTGCCGGGCCATGCGCCGCTGCTCGGCGCGCTCGTGAGCGGCGTCGTGCGCTACACAGCCGGCGGTGCGGAGCACTACTGCGCCGTGAGTCCCGGCACCGTGAACGTCGCGGCCAATACCGTGACCGTGCTCGCCCGCACGGCCGAGCCCGCGCCGGATATTGACCTGCCCCGCGCCGAGGCGGCGCTGCGCCGTGCCGAATCGGACCTTGAGACCCGCGGCATGGAGATGAATGTCTCCGCACCTGAGGCGGCGCTGGCCCGCGCCCGCGCGCGCATCCGCGCCGTGGAGCTCTGGCGCAAAAACGGATAAAAAACGACCGGAGATCCCCCGCACTGTCCCATTGTCCGGACTGTGGTGGGGTTGCAATTTCCCACATGATATGAGAAAATGTCTGCGTATTCACTTACGCAGACATTTTTGCGTTTTCCGCCCGCCGCGCGGACATTCCCGGCGCGAAGCCAGTGCTCAAGAAAACCTTCCCCCGATTCGGCGTGCACCTTTTCAGCCTTCCCCTTGCAGGTGCACCGCACCGCTGGTTGGCGTTGCCTTCCCCTCAAGGGGAGGGCTTGAGGGTGCGGTGCAAGGCCCGAATATGCGAAAAAGGCTCGCCCAATCGGGCGAGCCTTGTTCGGTGCATTGTAGTGCAATTCACACAGCGCGGGTGACCTTGCCGCTGCGGAGGCAGCGGGTGCATGCGTAGACGTGCTGGGGTTTGCCGTCCACGATGGCCTTGACGCGCTTCACATTGGGTTTCCAAGTGCGGTTCGAGCGGCGGTGAGAGTGGCTCACTTTGATGCCGAAGCTCACGCCCTTGTCGCAAAACTGACATTTTGCCATTGGTTGAAGCACCTCCTTCTCTATTGTCTGCGAGAACAGCTTTCTCATAATAGCAGAAACCCCCGCCGATTGCAAGATGATTTTCACATTTTCTGCGTATTTTCCATCCTGCGGCCGGAAAAAATGCCCGCTGCGGCGCAAAAGCCGTTGCCAAATGCCGCCGCTTTGGGTACAATGGGATGCGGGGGAGCAGACGCTCCGCCCGATGGGAAAATTTCTCCGCCGCCGCACCGGCGGCTTTGCCAGAAAGCCTGCAAATAAAAAGTCAAGTCCGAAACAGGACTTGAGCGAAGAAAAATTTACAGGCAGCAGGTAGAGCAAAAGGGCAACACAAAAAGACCACCACAAAGTGCTGGTCTAATAAAAAGTGTGAAAATAGGGACTACGTCAGTC
>DBFWVW010000004.1:0-26279 GCA_048217285.1 Oscillospiraceae bacterium | reverse complement strand
GCGTCCAGCTGGATGCGCTTGGGCGGCGTCAGATGGCTCCAGTGCTGTCCCATTGTGTTCCCCTCCGTGATAAAAGAAAAGGGGCGGCCCGCCGGCCGCCCCTTCTGTGTGTCAGTGTTCCTCGTACTTTTTCAGGAGCTCGAGCGTCTCATCGTCTGTGATGATGTCAGCCAGCCTGCACTCCAGCGCGTTGCAGATCTTCAGCAGCGTCGGCAGCTTCGCGCCGTTGATGTCCCGGGCGCCGCGCTCGTACTGCTGGAGCACCTGCACCTTGATCCCGGCCAGATCGGCGAGCTGAGACTGAGACAGGCCGGCAGCCTTGCGGAGCTTTTGCAGCCCCTCGCTTTTGTATGTCACTTTGATCGAGATGTCCATGTTGTTCCTCCCGCTTGACTTTGCCGTGGTTTCGTGGTTATAATGAAAAGGAACGGCGGGCGGGATTTTTCCCGCCGTCCTTCGACCTTACTGCTTGGGCTTTTGGTTCGGCTTTATTGTGATCGTAATGGTGGCAACCTGTTCACACTTTAGAGCCTGTTCCAGCAGCTCGAGCAGTTTTTTCATCTGCTCAGCATCCACGGCTTTGCCTCCTTTCCGCGGTTTTGCTCTCCTTTCTTTCTGTACTCGGCTATCCCTTGCCTGTGATTATATTATAGAGCATTTGCTCTATAATGTCAAGCATAATTCGGCAGATTTTCAACATTTTCCCGCGTTTTTCCACAAAAAAGCCGCACGGCGTCGCTGCCGTGCGGTTTTCTCATTCTTTCCCGAGCAGGTGGTTGATGGTGGTGCCGAGAGCGGTCGCCAGATAGTCCAGCTCGTAGTCAGCGACGACTCGGCTGCCGTTCTCGATCCTGCTGATGACCTTCTGCGTGACGTCCAGCCCGATGATCTGGAGCTTGTAGGCGAGCTGTTCCTGTGACAGGTTTGCCCGCAGCCGCTCCTCCCTGACTCTCTCCCCGGAGATGTTGCACCTGCCGTCTGGTTTGTATATTTTCGCAGCCCTCGCCTCCCTTTATGCTAAAGATGACTATGCAATATTGACTTTACCAGTTTTGGCATGGTAATATTATGCCAAAGATGACTAAACGCTAAAAAGCGCACATAGGAGGGAAAAGCATGGGTACAAGGTTTAGACGCAGCTTTAAGGTGGCCCCGGGTGTCCGGGTAAACCTGAACAAAAAGAGCGCGAGCATCAGCTTCGGCCCGAAGGGTCTGAAGCACACGGTCAGCACGACGGGGAAAAGCCACACGACCGTCGGGATCCCCGGGACGGGTCTGTCATATACGACGAGCTCCGGCGGGAAGTCCGGCGCGCAGCAGGGCGCGGTCAGCATCCCCGCAGCGCAGCGGCCGACGTCGCCGAAAAGCAAGACGGTGGCGCTGCTGCTGTGCATCTTCCTCGGCTTCTTCGGTGTCCATCGGTTCTATGTCGGGAAAACCGGCACAGGCGTCATCTGGCTGCTGACGGCCGGGGTCTGCGGGATCGGCTGGTTGGTCGATATTTTCACCATCCTGCTCGGCGGTTTCTATGACTCCGAGGGCCGTGTACTGCGGTTCCAGCCCACAGAGGCCGAGCTCGCCGCTGCCGGTGAAGCGCCGGATCCTGACGCCGAGGAGTAAAACCCTACATAACAGAAAAAGCCCGCCCGGGATCTCCGGGCGGGTTTCTGCTTTTCTATGCGGTTTTAGAGTTTCGTGACGTAGTCCAGAGAGATCCAGCCCGCGCCGCTCTTGAGCTTGCCCCACTTGGTCGCGCCGGGGCCTGCGGCTTCGGCGACGATGGTGTAGATGCCCTTGCCCTTGATCTGGCCGGCGACGCCGTAGTTGGTGCCGGGGCCCTTACGGATGTTCAGCACGTCAGCCGTCGTCCGCACGCGGTAGCTCGTGGCCGTGCCGGTGCTGCCGGTCGAGATGTCCGCAGCGTTTACCCAGCCGTAAACGGTGGAGCCGCCGCCGCTGACCGCCTTCAGGTGGTACGGGTGCGCCTTGCCGGCCGCGACGGCCGTGATGGTGGCCTTGCCGGGCTTGCAGATCTTGGCGTCCTTGGCCGCCGCGCTGGTGTAGTGCTGCGTGCCCTTGAAGTCGACCACGTCGCCGACCTTCAGGCCGGATGTAGTGCCGCCCGAGGTCTGACTGCCTGTGCTGCCGCCTGCATCCTTGACGCCGAGGCGCTTGTTGACCTCGGCCGCGATCTGGCCGTGGCGGTTGTAGAGGTAGTCGCCCGGGCAGCTCTTATTCGCGTAGTCCCTGTGCACGGTCATGTTGCAGCCGTTCAGGTGGTTCACGCGGTCGTTTTTGCTGGTCGACCAGACGAGGCGCTTGATGCCGTTGCGCTTGCAGATGTCGGTCACGAGATCCAGCAGCGCGGCGTATGCCTTCGCGGAGACGGGCCAGTCAGGCGCGCCGCCGTTGTTGGCGACTTCGATGGTGACGGCCCGCTGGTCGTTGGCGTTGGACGAGGTGCACCACGAGCGGTTTGCCTCGTCGACGTACAGGGCGATCCGGCCGTCGGTGCCGATGCCGTAGTTGCTGGACGCCTGCCGCGCAGAGTTGGCGAACAGGTTGCCGCAGGTTTCGACGGAGCAGTTGCCGGCCATACAGTGGATCGTGATGGTGTCGATCTTCTTGGTGCGCTTGCCCGAGTGGTTCGGGCTGAGCTTGGTGTAGACCACCAGAGGGCTGTTACTCATTGTCGTCTCCTTTCCCGCCGGTCAGCTCGTCGAGAGTCTCGTCTGTGATGGCCTCGCCGGGCTTCAGCTTGATGTCGTCGGTGTTCTGGTTTTTCATGGGTTTGCCTCCTTTACAAGCAAGAAAAGGGCGGGCCGGAGCCCGCCCTCTCCGTTATTCGATGGTCAGGCCCTCAGTGTTGAGCTGCTTGACGATTGCCTCGATCGCGTTGACGACGCTTTCCTCGTCGACCTTGAAGCCCTTCTGCTTCAGGAAGTCGAGGACGTACTGCTTCTTCTCCTCGCCGCGGCCCTGTCCGACGTAGAGCTGCTCAGCGGCAGCGACGCCGATCTTTACCCACGCGGTCAGCTCCTTGCGCTGTGCCTCGGTGGTCTGCTTCTTCAGCCACGGGATCAGGAAAACGCTGACGCCGGCGCCGATCAGGGCGAGGGCTGCGTTGACGATAGGGGTGATGTCGATGGTGTTCATCCTTTTGCCTCCTCATTGTTGAGAGTGTCCCCGGACGGATCCGGGAGCGGGTTGCCGTCGGCGTCGAGCCCGTGGCGGTTTCGGCTGATTTTCTCGCCGAGGCTCTTGCCGGCGTATGTGATTAGATAGCCGACGCAGGCGGTGAAGATGGTGCCGGTCAGCTCACCGACCGGGTCGCGCCCGAAGGCAGAGAGCAGCAGAGAGCTGGCTGCGCTGAGCGTTGCCACGCTGGCCGCCCAGTATGCGAGCTTTTTGCTCGTCTCGATTTTCTTTTTACGCTTGCGCCGGCGCTTCTTTGCGGCCATGCTGCTCACCTCCTTAGTCGATGATCGCGTGGATCCCCTGACTGGTGAGGAAGTCCTTCTGCGCGTGTTTGATTTTGGCAGCGTAGTCGAGGGCCGCGTGCATATCCCCGTTACAATGCGCGTCAGGGATGCGCTGCACGGCCCGGGCCGTCGCCTCGCCGAGAGCGATGGCTGCCGACGTGCCCTGAATGGTGATGATCTGGAGATCTTCACGGGCACGCTCTCGGGCCGCTGCCTCTTTCTGCCGTTTGGCCTCCTCGGCCTCCTTTTGCTTCTCGCGCTTCTGGATCCTGTGCTCGAGCATCCAGAAGCAGAAGCCGGTCGCGGCCGTCGGGATCCCCAGTAGGACGACGAGCGCGCCGATGTTGATTTCGATCATTGTGTCACCTCATAAAAGCCGGAGGGCCGCAGGACGCGGCCCTCCTTGTTGTTGGGCTTACTCCTCGACGTCGTCGAAGTAGCCCATGTCGACGAGATACTTGTGCACGCGGGCCTTCAGCTTCGCGGGGACGTTGTCCTCGGTGATGCGGCCCATGATGATCTCGCCTGCATACAGACGTACCAGCATTTCACGCTCCTCCTTTCCTGCAATTTTTAATAATAGCCACGCGAGGGCCCGGGCGATCATTCGCTCGCCCCTTCCTTCGCGGTGCCAGCGTTTGCGGCTGCCTCGATGGCAGCGATGGCGTCCTCGACCTGCTTGCGCAGCTTCTTCGGGACGTCGTTGATGGTCATGGTGGAGCCTTCGCGGGTCAGCTCCCTGACGTACAGCTCGACGATCTTGCTCATGCTGTTACCTCCCCTCCGTCGCCGTAGACCACGTCGGCCAGCTCCATGATGCAGCCCTTCAGCAGCTCGATGGTGTCAGCCTGCTCGGCGATGGTTTTGTCCTTCTTGGCCTCTGCGGCCTGTTCGTCGTTCAGCTTTTGGATGCTGTCGGCTCTGTGTTTAATCATGCAAAGTTACCTCCGATCGACTGGATGTAGCAGGTCTCCGTAGCGGAGCCGCGGAGCAGCTTGGCCTTGACCTTGACGCCCCACGCTGCGGCCGTCTTGGTCTGGTTGGTGAAATAGTGCTTCTGGCCGGTGCGGGCCTTCTGTGTGATGTCCTCCCACGTCGGGCTCGCGTCGTTGCCGTTGTTGCAGATCCAGACCTGAAGCGTGCAGCCGGCCGGGAAATTGCCCTGAATGTTGACGAGGGCCTTGGTCGGCATGGCGTCGGCCTCCATAGCGAGGGTCTGCTCGAACTCGACGGACGTGACGGCCTTGGTGAAGGTCAGCGTGCGGGTGACGCTGGCGTCCTTGGCGTCGGTCGCCACGATCTTCAGGGTGTGGCTGCCGTTCACGACCTTCAGCCACGCCTCGGAGCCGATTGTCAGCGTGTTGGTCTGGCCGAGGGTCACGGTGTAGCTGCGCAGCGTCACGCCGTCCAGCATCTCCACGACGTCGACCTGATGGCCGTCGGCGTCGGTGACGGTGTACTCGTAGGACGGGGCCGCCGTGCTGAAGCTGCCGAGGGCGCCGTCCGTGCCGCTGATGACGGGCGGTCGGTTATTGGTGACGGTGCGGGTGGCGCTGGTGGTGTACGCACTCTCCGCGCCGGCGGCGTCGTATGCCTTGACGCGGTACTGCACGCTCGTCCATCCGTAGGTGATGGTGTCGGTGTAGGTGCGCGCGGATCCTTTGTAGACCTGCGCCCATGTGCCGCTCCCGACCTTGCGCTCCAGAACGTAGCCGGAGAGGTTGCCGTCGGGGTCGGTGGAGGCCGCCCACGAGATGCTCAGGTTCTCGCCGCCGAGCACCTCGCTCGGGACAGTGATGGACGACGGCGCTGTGGGTGCCTGATTGTAGATCACTGTATAGCATCCATCCGAGTCGACGGAGTCGGAGATCAGGAGATCAGAGGACAGATTACAAGCGGGGCGCAGGCCGCAGTCGCCGATGCAGGCGTAGTTCCAGCTCAGAGTGCCATCGGCGCTGACGCGGCGGGCGCCGTAGGCCGAGCCGGCATAGGCGTCCCGCAGCCAGTAGTACCACGCGGCACCAGAGCCCGGGTTGCTGGAATAGTTGGAATTGGCGACGCAGGAGGCCGTCACGGTGGCGATGCGGCTGTTGTTGTCGCTGAAGATCGCCAGCTTGCTGCCGCAGACGTGGTCGCCGCTCAGGCCGACCTCCGTGCAGGACAGGGGGAAGATCTTGTCCGTGCAGGTCTCCGTCCCGCCGCCGTCTGTGGAGCTCTTGCCGACCGTGATGGTAGTGTTCAGCAGAGCCGCCCGCTCGTTGGCGGTGAAGGCGTTCAGAAAACCGGCGAGGCCACTGTACGGGTTGACGCCGTTCCAGACGTGGGAGGAGTCCGGCGTCTGGTCTGCGGAGTACTGTGCGGTGTACCACTGGCCGGCAGCCGCGGGGCTGTTGAGCCACTGGCGCAGGTTCGAGTAGATGTAGCGGTTGTTGCCGAAGTTGCGGCGGTCGCTGTTGCCGTTACTCGGTTCTGCCGCGTCGAAGCACAGCATCTTGATGATCTGGTTGGTCACGAGCGTGACGCTGTTGGAGGGGTAGCCTGCGTGGTTCTTATCGGCCACGATCCAGACGATCGGGCTGCCGTACAGGCTGCCGAACTTGACCTTCGACTTGTTTGCGAGGTTGCTCAGTTTTTGGGCCATGAGTGTTGTCTCCTTTCGGTGATGGTTTGAGCTCCGGGAAATAGCTGAAGAAATAGGCGTCCATGTTCTGCCGCAGGTGGTAGGTGTTGCCGTGTGAGATGTGGCCCGTCCAGCTCGCGTAGGATTGCACGACGCTGTCGAGTGTCATCTTGCCGGAGTCCACCAGCCCGCGGAACTTGCGGATCTTGCGCTTCATGTTGTCGATGCTCTTGGCTCGCACTTTTCTCACGACCTTGCCGGTCTGCGTGAGGTAGGTGTGAAAACCGAGGAAGTCGATGCCGTTCTTCAGCGGGAGGATCTGCGTCTTGCCGTTCAGCCGAAGGCCGAGCGGCTTGATGTACGCCTCGATCTCCTTGAGTATCTGCCGGAGCAGCAGCTTGTCGCTGTGGATGATGTAGAAGTCGTCCATGTACCTGCCATATACGAGGCCGCGGTCATCCCTCAGCCAGTGGTCGAAGGCGTCCAGATAGAGCAGCGCGAGCAGTTGGCTCGACTGGTTGCCGATCGGGATGCCGGGGTCTGGCGTGCTGTCGATTATGAGCCACAGCAGCCACTCAGCGAAGTCGATCAGCTCGGGATCCTTCAGCCACTTCAGGGCCCGGCGGGCCGTTTCGTAATAGTAGGAATGGAGCAGGGTGTAAAAGAACTTTGAAAAATCGCCCTTCAGTACCCAGCCGTCGGCGTAGTCCCACTCGTTCATCGGCCGGGGCGGCAGGCCGGCAGCCTTGCGGGCTGCTTCGTCTGCTGCCTTTCGGCTGAAGAAATAGTGGCGCATGGCCGCAGCCAGACGGTCGAGGCCGTCGTGGGTGCCTTTGCCGATCTGGCCGGCGTAGTTGTCCCGGATGAAGCGCCGGGAGAACGCCGGCTCGAGGACGTTGTCGCAGAGCGAGTGCTGGACGACTTTGCCCTCGAAGTCGATGGCGAGGACGAGCCGCTCCTTGGGCTCGTACACCTTGAAGGGGTAGTAGGGCCCGAAGGAATAGTCGCGCCGCTGGAGCCTCTCAGAGAGGGCGACGGTGCGCTCGATGGCCTCCATGCGGTAGCGCATGGCGGTCGGGTTGTCGCGCTTTCCGCAGCGGGTTTTGCGGTATGCTTTGTAGAGCGCGATGGTGCTGTTTACGATATTCTCCATTGAAAAGTCTCCCCGCCGTGTATAGCTCCGGCCACGCTTTGCGTGCGCCGCCGGGGGCATCGGCGGTCTTGTGTTTACCCATGACCGGGCCGGTCAAACGGCCGCGGCTGCGGGAGGGATATGCCTTCCTTGGATGATGGGGCACAGTGTTCGCCGTCCGTCTCCGGGCGGTTAATAAGTCGGGCGATCCATCGAAGCGGGGCGCAGGCCGTTGTTGCCGTTGTAGGCGTTGTTCCTGTTCAGAGTGCCATCGGTGTTGACGTTGCGGGCGTTGTTGGCCGAGCCGGCACGAAAAAACAAGGCATACCCCGAGGGCCGCCTCACTGGTGACGCTTCTGCGCGTCCAGCTTGGTGGCCCTCTCTTTGTCGGTTTTGTACCATTTGGCGGTCTGGTTCTTCACGCCGGCCGCCATCTTCGCCCAGTATGCAAAGGCGTCATCGCTGAAGCCGCTGAGGATCTCATGCGCGAGCTCGATGTGGTGGATCAGCTTTCGGCAGTTGCGAAGCGCCGACCGCTGCGCGCGATACCTGAGCTCACGCTCCTCGGGATCCGTCAGGAGCAGATCGTTGGCCTCCATCAGATCGGCGACGAGGTCGCTGGCCTCGTTCATCATCCTCTGCGCCAGACCGAGCCGCTCCTTCTTCGGGAAAACGGCCGGGTTTCTGGTCTTGATGTAGGTGTGTTTCTCGAGCTCTTTGGCGTCCGTGATGACCTGCATCTCGGGCAGTTTGTCACGGCCGAAGGGCGGGCGGCCTACATTGGCCCGCTCGTATGGCCGCGAGTGTCCGTTGCTTGCCGTAGTATCTCACCTCCTCGCCTTTGATTGTGACGCGGGCGCTGCTGCCGTCGTAGGTCTTGCCCTGAATGACGATGACGCCGTCCTCCCGCTTGCAGCAGGAGCAGGGCAGGGCCAGCTCGACGAACAGGTGCGCGATGATGCAGGAGGCTTCGGCTGGTGGGATCGGGGTGTAGTTGTAGCAGTTTCCCATCAGCACTCGAGCCTCCGCTGCCCTGTGTTCCAGATGCCGGATCTCACGGTCAGCCCCTCCAGATCGTCGAATGTGATCTGGAAGGGGTTGCTCGTGATGTCCGTGCAGACGAAGTCCCACAGGGCGTCGACCTTCACCTTCAGAGCGTTGTCAGCCGCGTCGACATACTCCTTCGTCGTGATGTCCTTCGGGTCGTCGACTGCTCCGTAGTGTTTCATAGGCCGGCCTCCTTACAGTGCGATGCTTGTGATGATGACGAGGATCGGGTTGGAGGGCGCGGCCGCGAGCGTGACTGTGACTTTGCCGTTGGCCGAGGCCGTGGCGTTCTCGAAAGAGATGTCGCCGATGACCTGCTCCTTGGTGGCGCTGTCGATCAGGATCACGCTGAGGATGTAGCCGGTGACGGTGAAGCTCTTGCTCGCCGCGTCGCTGAGGGTCTGGACGGTCTTGGTGACGGCCTTCGGGATCGCGGGCTTGTTCTTGATGAAGGCGTCACTATTGCCGTCCGTCTCGTTCCAGTCGCTCTGGACGTTCTTCTCGGCGTCGGCGGGAGCGTGGGGGCTCTGGCTGTGGTCGTATGCCGTCTTGCCGCGGTCGCCGCGGTAGGCGGTGCTCGCAGTCTCGCCGATGGCGAGGTCGTTGCCGATGACGGCGTAGGTCGTCCCGCTCCAGCGGTACGTCTTGTTCTGGTACTCGCCTTCGCTCAGGATGACGTAGATCTTGTCGGACTCAGGCGTCAGGGCGGCGCCGCCGGAGGTCTTGCTCAGCCAGTTGGCACCGAGGGCCGTGACGCCGGTGCGGATGTAGGCGTCGACGACGTCGTCCACATAGCTCGGGAGCTGGTTGGCCGGCACCTTGCCGCCGCTGTCCAGCTCGGCCACGCCGCCGGCTGCGCCCTTTTCCGTTGCGGGGATCGCGCCGACGTCAGCGGCAGCGGACGGGATCGTCGGCTTGTCGCTCAGATCCTTATAGCTGCCGGAGAAGGCCACGGTCTTGAGGTCGCTGAAGAACTTCAGCACCTTGCCGAGCAGGACGCTCAGCTTCTCGCCGGAGACGGGTGCCTCACGCTTGGCCGCTGCCTCGAAGGCGACGGTCACGTTGGAGCCGTCGCCGTCCGTGTTCAGCTTGCTGGTGTCCTTGGGATGGACGTGGTCGCCGCGTGCGAACGCTGTCTCAGAGCCGACGGCGGCGGTGCCGTTCATCTTCGGCGTGGTCGTGGATGCGACTGCGCCCTCGGGGACGTCCTTGGCCGTGATGAACTTGCTGTCGTTCTCGAGCTGCGAGAGCTTAGTCGGCACGGGGATCCATTTCTCGCCTGTCCACAGGTACAGCGTCAGGTCGATGCTGTTGAAATAGATCTGGCCGAGCTTCGGGTTGGACGGAGGTGCAGCGAGCGGCTGCATGATGGCGTTTTGGATCTCATTCTGCGAGAGATCCAGATTTGTCAGGATTTTCACGGGTTTACCTCCTTAGTTGAAGTATGCAGTCCCGGAAAAGGCCGCGCAGAAGGTCAGGCGCACGGTGTTGTCGTCGAGGTAGTCGACCTCCCCGATGACCACAGTGCCGGCGCTGTCGACGACCGTGACGGCTGGCCGCTTTCCGAGGTTGTGGGCGACTGTCCACACCTTCGCTGCCTGCGCCTGCTTGTGGGTGTGGTGCCTGTCGTCCGTGATGCCGAGCTGCGCCGGCGTCATGTCGCCGATCAGCTCGTGCCCGTTGATCTTGGGCTTGTTGCGCAGGGCTTCGTAGTTTGAGGCGCTGCCGCCGCCCGTCTCCTTCATGGAGGCGGTCATGGAGGCAGGCGTCTCGGTCATCTTCGCCCCGAAGGTCTCCGCGCTGCCAGAGAACGAGGCATTGAAGTCGACGCTCACTTAGATGACGCCGTCCTTCAAGATCCGGCTGAGCGGGGCGGTCATAATGTTGCTCGCAAACGCGCGCCCGTCCTCCGTCCTGCCGCGGATCTGCACCTCCACCTGTTGATCCTCGTCTGGAGACAGAGAGCCGAGCAGCAGCGTGTCGGCTTGCGTCAGGCTGACGGTGACGACCTTGTCGGTCGCGTCGACGCCCTCGTCCCCGAGGTGCTTGGTGACTTCCACCTGCTTCGGCGGGGCATAGGTGGCGAGCTGCTGCGTGCGGAATGTTACCCACATGGTCACGAACTCGCTGACGTCGATGTCACAGTTGATGGTGATGGTTGGTGTGGTGCCTCTATACATGGGCGGCCTCCTTTCTGGCCTTTGGCCGGTAGTTTAGCACTCGAGGCGCTGGAGTCCGCTGTTCCAGATGCCGGCCGTCAGGGTGATGCCCGTCAGGTCTGCAAACGTGATCTGGAAGGGGTTGGTCGTGATCTCGCTGAAAACGGCGTCCCACAGCGTTGCGATCTTGCTGGTGTTCTGGCCGACCGCGTTGCTCAGGTCATTCACCGACGCCTCGGCGGCCTGTGCGATTGCGATGGCCTGCCGGGCGAGTGCCAGAGCCTCCTCTGCCGTAGCCTGCGCGCCGAGGGCGATGGCTTTGTAGGCCTCGTAGTCCTCTTTGGTGGCGTAGGCGTCGGCGGGGATGTAGGCGGTCACATTGGTGGCCGTGCCGATCGCGGTGACGATGTCGATGGTTTTCTCGACGATGGTGGCGCCGCCGGAGGGCGGGATCCACTCGGCCAGATCGCCGCAGTTGCCGTAGCAGTACAGCACCTCGCCGACCTCGGGATCGGGATCTTCGGCATAAAGGCCGAGCTCGCGGTAGTAGAAGCCCTCGGTCTCGTCGCCGTTGGTGAAGATGCCGCCGACGGCCACGGTGCCGTCGCCGTTGATCTTCAGCTTCGTGATGTCGACGGTCGCCTTCGGGCTGACCACGCCGGTGAGGGTGCGGGGCGTCTGGCCCTCCTCGAGGTAGCCATCGCCGAGGACGATCTTGGTGTAGTTGATCTTCTGGCCGGCCACGCCCTTCGCCAGAACGATCAGGCCGGCGGTGGTGATGTCGTTGTTGATAAATGCAGCCATGTCTATCTCCTTTCCTTAGTCTGAGATGACCGCCGCGTCGGTGCCGATGCTGACGGTCTCGCGGTTGTTGTCGTGGACGACGGCCGCGTGGTAGATGTGGATCTCGTCGCTGCCCATGACGTGCACCTCTTGGGTGTGATCCCTGACGGCCATGCCGGAATAGAGGAACATTTCGCCGGTCAGGCAGATCAGGATCGCGTCGAGCCACGAGCTGCGGCGCTTGACCGTCCGCAGCAGCTTCAGGAACAGGTCGAGGTTGCTGTTGACGAGGCTCGGGTTGTCGCTCAGCACCTTGAAGTGATGCGGCTGCCCGCCGTACTGATACCACTCCCTGACCTCGCCGGTGCCGAAGTAGTCGGCCACGATCTGCTCCACGGCGTAGGGGGTGCCGAGTTTCGCGTAGACGCGGTCGCTGTTGCGGATGACGGCCCGCTTGGCTGCGATGGGCGCGGTGCTGTCATACCACTGGATGTTCAGCTCCCACGCCATTTCGTCGAGCTCTGCGTCGCTGAGCTGGTCGATCTTGTCCCACCTGCTCAGGAGCTTCAGACGTGCATAGGTGTCGCGGCTGATAATGTCGCAGCCGGCGGCGATACCCTTGTCGCTGCCGTCCTCCTGCATCCACGCAGGCAGCAGTTTGACCATCTCGGTCTCATTGAGCCGCATTTACACCACCTCGCTCTCGACCTTGTGGCTGACAGTCAGGTGGCCGCTGAATTTGGCGACTTGCGTGTCGTCGAGGGCCTTGTAGGTCGGCTTGACGACGTCCACGCGGAAGGCGCCGGTCAGGTTCTCGCCCCACGAAGGCGAGAGGATCCGCTTGCGGAGCTGGTCGGGGTTGATGTCCCGGCCGAGGGCTGCGACTTGCCACTCGTTGTAGCGGTCGATCGCGCCGCCGGTGCCTTCGACGTTGGCGATCACCTCGGCCTCGCTCTCCGGCGTGGTGTAGTACACGATCTCGATGTCGTAGGTCTCGACCTCCGGGGGCACGGCGCTCACCTTGTCAGTGAGCGGCCGGATGTCCTTGGCGTTGACCACGTCCAGCACCTTCGCCAGCATGGCAGCGTCGGGGATCCCGCCGCCTTCCAGCAGGGGCACGATCTTGACGCAGCCCTCCAGCGTGCGGGTGATGATGATGTCGATGCTCTCGGCGGCCGAGAGGCTGCCCTTGAGCGTGATGGTTAGCAGGCCGTCGGTGTAGTCGACGGTGTAGTCCGTGTCCTTGGCCGCCGCCGTGCTTTGCCCGTGGGCCTTCACGACGAGGCTGTCGGTCAGAAGTGTGCCGCCGCCCTTGAAGGCTTTGCCGTCGTAGACCGTGAGGGTCTCGCTGACGGTTTCCTTCTCGCTGACGGCCCTCGCGTCCACGATGGAGCTGTCTGCCGTCATTACCCAGTAGATATAAGCCTGTTCAGGGCCCGCGGTGGATCTCTTGGCGGGCGCCAGACGGATCCGCTCGCGGAGGCGGTTGTCGCCTTCGGTGGTGTAGGGCTCACCGTCATCGCCTCCGGCCGTTTCGGTCAGATTGGTGACGGACTCGATGTAGGGGATCAGGTCGACGATGGTGGTGATCGTGCCGGCTGCGTAGCCGTTGAACTTCGTGCCGTTGCTCACGGCCGAGGTCGGCACCTCCACAGAGTAGGCGCCAGCTTGCAGCACAGCGATCTCGTCGGTTGCAAAATAGTTTTCGCTGTCCGGCGTCACCTTCGTCCACTTCGGAATGATGATGTTTTTCTCCTGCGGCGTGGAGACGGAGAAGCGCATGGTCGTCTTGGCTGGTGTGCCTTCCAGTCGTTTCACGTCCTGTCGCTCGCCGATGGCGTCCAGCACCTCGCCCCTCGCATAGCGGAGGAGCGTCTGCCGGCCGACGTCGTTGAGGCTGTTGTAGAGGGCAACGAACACGGGCACGAGAGCCTCGCCGAAGATCCGGCGCTCGTCGCCCGGGTAGAGCGGCTCGCCGGCGCCCTTTTCGAGCTCGGTGATGATGGTCTTGTATAGGGTGCTCGCGTCTGTTGTGGTGAGTTTGATGTTCTCTCCGTAGGTGTTTGTCGCGTCGCTCACGCTGTTCACCTCCTTCATGTGATGTTGTCGATGCTGGCCCGCAGCTCGAAGTCGCCGGCCTGAACGGTCAGAGCCTTCAGGTCGGAGTCACTGAGCTGCACGCGGGGCTCGTAGGTTCCCACGAGGAACTCCACGTCGGCGGCCAGATCGGTCGCAGCGGTTTCGCTCGGCTTGTCGATCAGCGTGCGGTCGATCCCCTTGATGCGCTCATAGGGCACCTCCCCGCGGATGGTCTTGAGGAGGTTCTGCACACAGATCTCGGGCGCTCCGTTGCCGGATGCTTTCATGGGATCACCTCGCTTTACTTGAGCTGTGCGTTGTTGGGTTTCTTCGCAGCCTTGTCGCTGCTGGATGCTCCGACGGTGACGGCGCTCAGACGCCGGCCGACGCCGCCAGAGGACGAGACGCCGGCCGCGGACGAGCTCTTGCTCGAGCCGCCTGCGCCGGCCTTCTTGCTGCTGGCCTCCTCGGCGTATTCCGTCAGGTTGATCGTGATCTTGCCCTTCAGGATCCGGCCGAGGTTGTCGAGTGTGGTGTCTGAGAGGCTGACGCCGGTGAGCTGAAGATTGGCCGGGCCGAAGCGCCGGCCGGCCAGATAGAAGGGGGCGTACTGCCCGACCAGCGATGTCCACGACTCGAACTCTCCCCGGGCGTCGCCGCCCACGGCAGACGCCAGATCGAAGTCGAAGCTCATGCTTTGCAGCTTGAGCGCCTTGGTCTTGGTGGCCGGGGATCCGGCCTTGTCGTCGCTGTTTTCCGTGTCGAGCTCGACGCTGGAGGAGACGCCATTCAGGGCGGCGATCCTCTGGCTGGAGACGCCCCACGTCTTGCCGTTCCATGATGCCATGACGGCCATGTCTATCCCTCCTTACTGCGGGCCAGAAGTGCCGCCTCCCATGCTGTCGGTGTGGGTGTGGCCGGTCAGGCTGATGCCCGTGGCGGTCACGTCTGCCGACGGGACGCTGATGCCCTTGTCCTGCATCGTGAGCGCGCCCTTCTTGACGGTGATGTCGCCCGGGACGATACCGTCCCACTCTCCGTCCATGCGGGAGAGGATGATGCCGGTGCCGTCCTCGAACATAGCATAGGCGACTTCTGTGCCGGGGGTCAGGTTTCCCATCTCTCCGCGCAGATACCACGGGATCGTCAGCGGCCGTGTGACCATGCTGTCGGCGGTGCTCGGGAGCACTCTGGCCGTGGTTTTGTCGCCGTTCCTGTCGGCCTTTCCCTCCACGCTGGAGATCTTGCCCTTCTGGATCATTTGGTTGTTGCTGTTCATCAATATCCCTCCAGTGGCTTGCGGAGGTATAGCTTGCTCCGCGTCTTGACGTAGTCGTGCCGGATCCGGCTGATGAAGGCCGTGCCGTCCCACGACTTAACGCCTTCGGTCGCCAGCGTGACCACAGAGCCCGCCGCATAGTCTCGCAGCAGCGAGCCCGTCCAGAGGGTGCCGACGGTCGCGTTTTTGTTGGCGTCCCGGAGGAGGCCCTTGGCGAAGCGGTCGGCCTCGCTCTGGTCAGTCATGCGGAAGGGTAGGATCCGGCGCAGCACCTTGTCGCCGCCGTTCGGGGCTGCGAAGGTGCCGGTCAGACCGCCGTTGACGGCTTCGGCCGAGCCGTAGGCGTTGGCGCCCTCGTCGCGGTACTCGAAGTCATTGGCCGGGGTGATGGTGATGGTGTCGACGGGCTGCTGGCTTTCCATGTACGCCTCGTCGTAGACGACCAGCTTGCCGTCATACACCAGAAACGCCGCGCCCTCGAGGGTGCAGCGGTTTTGAAAAAATGCGAAGTCTGCGAGGTTGTTCTGCTCGACGTAGTCGTAGGTCTGGTCGGTGATCCCGTAGGTCTCGAGCGTCAGGCCGTGGCGGCCGGCGATCTCCTGAGCCAGTTGCAGGAACTTGACCTTTTCCCACGATTTGCTCCGCTTATCCTTCGCAGACTGCGGGACGGAATAGGCCCGCAGGGTGATGATGCCGGACTCGGGGACGACGCTCTCGACGAACATTTTGCCCGTCTTGGCAGCGCCGTCCTCGATGGCGATGGTGTCGCCCTTCTTGGGGTTCCACGAGTCCCACAGCTCGCGGGTGTCGTTGAGCTTGAGCAGCAGCTCGTCGCTCTGCTTTTCGGCGTACATATCGTGATAGCAGCGGTGGACGCTGACGTCCGGGTAGATGTCGACGCCTTCGTATAGGATCTTCACGGCATCACCTCCTCCACGGCGGCAGGGTCTCCGGCGTCTCCACGGTCTCGACGATCGGGATCCGCACAGCCTCGCCGCCCTCGAAGATCAGCACGTCGCTGAGGTCGGGGTTGGCCTCGATGATGGTGCTCGCCATGCGCTCCTCGTTATAGGCGACGAGCGCGATGCTGTCGAAGGTGTCGCCGCCCTGCGCCACATAATCAATAAAGCCGACTGTCTGCTGTGACATAGGCGCCGCCCTCCCTTCTGCTGAGTGCCTCGAGGATGAAGTCGATGAACTCCGGCTCGAGGTCGCGGAGCTTTCGGATCAGGGCGTCCTCGTCGGTGTTGCCCTCGACCTTGATCTGTGGCGAGAAGGACAGGCCGCTCAGGTCATAGACCACAGCCGTGCCCGATCCGCTGCTGATGGGCTCGTAGTCGGCCTCGCTGGATGCGCCCAGCATCCGGCCAGCCTCGGCCCAGTAGGACAGGTTTTGCGAGCGGTACGCAGGGTTGAAGCTGATGACCGCCTCGGTCGGATAGCGCGGATCCTCGCCCGCGATGGACGGGCCACTCGTGAAGCCGCCGGTCGCATAGCCGGAGACGTTGGCGCTGCCGCCGCCTCCACCTCCAAACAGGCCCGCGATCTTGCTGATGACGCCGGAGCCGAAGCTGACAATCTTCGATACCCAGCCGACGATCGTGCCGAGCACGCTTGCGATGGGCTCCAGAATAGCCAGCAGGGGCGAGAGGAGCGGCATGATCGCATTGAGCAGGCTCACGACCGGGGGCAGCAGGGCCTCGATCAGTTGCATCAGCGGAGGCAGCAGCGGCATGATGACGCTGTTGACGATTTGCAGGGCAACCTCCAGCAGCGGGGTGATGACCGGCAGCAGCGCGGCGATCAGGTTCGCCAGCACAGGCAGCACAGTCGAGATGATCTGCGTCAGCATCGGGAGCACGGTGGCAAGGATGCTGGCGATCGGCGGTAGAATAGCCTGAACGATCTGCATGAGCGGCGGGAGTAGCTGCTGTGCGAGGTCGAGCAGAGGCGGCAGGAACGAGCCCACGAGCTGAGCCAGTAGTGGCAGGATGCCCGCAGCCAGCTCCGTGACCATCGGCATGACCTCCTTCAGGGTGTCGCCCATGCCGACGAGGAAGTCCTGCACAAACGGCATACAAGCGTTGAGCGTGTCGGTGATGACCGGGCTGATTTCCTCGAAGGTGTCGGTCAGGATCGGGGCCAGCGATGTCAGCGTGTTGGCGATCATCGACGCCATAGGCAGCAGAGCCACTTCGGCCGACCTCTTGACCGCCTCGAAGGCAGAGCCGAGGTCGTTGTACTTGACGTCGTTGATCTGCCGGAGTGCGGCGGCGCCGTCATAGGCTGCGGTCTCGATGTCTCCGAGCACGGGCAGGATGCCCGCCTCCAGATCCTCGAACTGTGAGCCAAACAGTGCGACGCCGATCTCGTTGCGCTTGAGAGGATCCTCGAGCTTGTTCAGAGCCTCGACGGTGTCGAAAAATGCAGCCTGCGCGGTCTCGCCGCCGGCTGCAAAGGCCGCGAACATTTTGTCGGAGTTGAGGCCGAGGCCCTTGAAGGCTTCGGCGCTGCTGTCGCTGCCGTCTTTCGCTCTGATGTTGAACTCCTTGACGGCGTCGGCCACTTTGTCGATGCTGAACAGGCCGGCGTCAGCGCCTTCCACGAGGGAGCCCATGAACTGGTCGGCGCTCAGGCCGAGGGCCGCAAACTGCGCCGAGTATTCGTTCAGGGTGTCGAGCAGGTCGCCGTTTTTGTCTGCGCCGTTCTGTGCGCCGGTGGCGATTAGGCCGTAGGCTTCTTCGGCGCTGATGTTGAAGTTTTTCATCAGAGCCGAGGCGGCTCTGGCGCTTTCACTGATGTCGTAGTCGAAGGTGTCACGCAGCACGAAGCCGGCCGCGGTGGCCTGCTCCAGCGCTTCGCCGGCCAGATCGCTCGCTTTCTGCGTAGCGGCCAGCCCTTCGGCCACGTCGTTGAAGTCCTCGCCGAGGTTCTGCGCGTAGATGTTTTTTACACTCTCGCCCAGCGCGTCCAGCTCGTCGCCGGTGGCGCCGGTAGATGCGGAGAGCTGGTTCATGGCTTTGTTGTAGTCGTCGCCCAGCTCTGCCAGATACTTCCCGGCCTCGACGACCGCCTTGCCCGTCGCCACAGCGATGCCGCCCACGGCAGCACCGACGGCAACGGCCTTCCAGTTTACTTTGTCGAGGTGTCCCGCGACGTTGTCCATCGCCTTCCCGAGGGAGGGGTCGATGGTGCCGGCGAAGCTGACGACGGCCTGCATGATCTTGTTTTTGCCTGCCATCAGTGTCACCTCCTTCTGTATTTCCTGAAGTTATTCCGGGGCATTGAGGCGGCCTTGTCGCGTTGCCGCTTGGCCTCCTCGGCTGCCTCGTAGTATTCCGTCAGGAAGTCGGTCAGGCGTTCCCGTCGGAGCTCGCCGACTGAGGTGTGGAAGGCTCGTGAGTAGTCTCGGACGAGCTCTCCGAGCCGCTTTCCTCGGATTGTGCCGCCGACCTCGCCGTAGTAAAATTTCGGCCGATCCTCATAAGCTCCATGACGTCGGGGCCGCTGATGCGTTCGAGGTCGCTGACGTCGATGTCGCTGTTGACGGCGACGATCGCCATCATGGCGAGATAGGCGTGCAGGGAGTAGTCGAGCTCGCAGGCGCCGGCGCTGCCGCCGCCCTTGTTGGAGGTCGCGCGGAGCTTGCGGGCCTCAGCATCGGCAAACATTCCCACGGTGATCGCGTCGGTGTCATAGGTCAGAGTCTTGACCTTTTTGCCGTTGATGGTGATGGGGTTCTGGAGTGTCAGTTTTTCCATGTGTGTCTCCTTTCGATAAATAGAGGGCGCCGCCCGGAGGCGACGCCCTTCTTGTTACAGGACGCTGCGGATGTCCTTGGCGTAGTCGACGCCGCCGACGCGCATGATGGTGTTGAGCTGGTCGATCAGCCAGTATTCGTTGCCAGCGACGAAAAGCTGGTAGCGGCTGACGGCCAGCGCGATCTCGTTCTCGCTGGCGTTGCCGGGATCCACGTTCAGGCCGGGGATGCCCTTGGAGACGCAGCGGAGGAACGCCTTGCAGCCTTCGGTCTTGGTGGAGCCGTCGGAGAGTTTGACGTCCTGCGCCCAGCGGATCTCGATGGTCTTGCTCGTCAGCTTGACGAGGCTGCGCAGGCCGAGGTCAATGCCGATCTTGGTGATGGATGCCTCCATCGCCTCGATCTGGCCGGGCAGCGGCGCCGTGTAGGTTCCCATCGCCTTGAAGTCAGCCGTCACAAGGTTGACGGGAGGCAGGGCGATGGTCACGTCCTTGGCGGCGAGAACGCCGTCCACATAGACGGTATCGGCGAGGATGGGGCCCTTCAGGTCGAGCCACAGGTTTGCCATTAGTCGTCACCTCCTTCGTAGTAGACGGAGAAGCCCGCGTCGGTGTAGGCGACGTAGACGCTCGCAGACTTGAGGGGCGGGGTCGGGGTGACGGCGATGTCCCAGCGGAAGTCGCCATTCATCACGTCGGTGGTGCTGTTCTCGCTCTCGAGGAACAGGATCACAGGGGATCCGAGCAGCGCGCCCATGCTGACATAGCCGTCGAGCTTCTCCTGCTCGCGGTTGATGATGCGATCCTTCAGTGCGCGGGTCATGGGCTCGTCGATCTCCGGGCTCCACTCGCGCTGGAAGTCGTTGGTGATGTGCATGAGCATCCGCATGGAGACGTCGAAGATCGCGCGAGGATCCACGTCTGCACCGTAGGTGTAGGCAGCCGTATGGTCGCCCCACAGTACCCATTCGCCGCCCCATGCCACGGCGGTGCTGATGCCGTTCTGTGTCAGCTCCTTGCCGCTCTGCTGGTCGAAGCCGCGGTTTTTCGCGTTGGCGCCGAAATACTGCTTGATGACGGGGATCGCCTTGTTGCCGCAGGTCTCCATCGGGACGCTGTTGTGGCTGAAGTCGGCACGCATGAGCTCGACCACGGCCAGCGTGCTCAGGTGGAACACGTTGCCGAGGTTGTCCACAGCCTGCGGCCAGTAGACCTTAGAGCGCTCGCCGGTGAAGGCGTTGGCCTTCTTCCATGTGATCGCCTTGGTGATCGTGTCGACCGCCTGCGCGGTGCTGTCCACGAGGGGCAGGTCGGCCACGACGAAGGCGTCCCAGTGGCCGTTGATCTTCTTGCAGGTCGTCAGCATGGCGTTGTAGACGGCAGGGCTGTGACTCCAGCCGGGGGCCGCGATCAGATTGCAGACCGCGAACTGCTCGGGATAGAGCAGCGCGATCGCGCTCAGGCCGCTGTACTCGCCGGAGGAGGTGACGCCGCCGATGATGTCGCTGTCTGCGATCTCAGAGTCGTCCACCTCACTGAAGCTGGCCGTCAGGCTGCCGGCGAGCTGCGCGTCGTCCTTCAGGCTGGTGATGATGACCGTGCCCTTGGTGAAGTTATAGTCCACAGCGTAGTCGGTGCCCTCGACGTAGTTGCCGCTGTCATTCTTTGCGATGGTCAGGGTGTCGAGGATGATCTTGTCGCTGGCGAACTCGGCGCGGCCGCCGGTGAAGGTGAGGGTCTTGGTAGTGGCCGTCTCCTTGCGGTGCTTGCCCGCGGAGGGGTCGAGCACATTGATGACGTAGATCGGGCCGATGTTCCCGAGGGTGTTGTTGAAATGCGCGTACACGGCCTCGCACAGGGTAAAGGTGCCCCAGTCGGACGAGTAGCCGATCTTCTTCTGAGCGTCGACCAGACTGGTGATCTTGATCGGCGCGTTGATGATGCCGGCCTCGCCGAAGCCGCGCACGAGGTTGACGGGTGCCGTGCCGATATAGACCGGCGTGGTGCCCGCCTGCACGGCGCTCTGTGCCACGGTCTCGCCGATGTGGCCGTAGGCGCCGTAGAGGTATTCGTTTGCCATCTGCTTATCCTCCTTTGCATGAAATTAGAGCAGCCGAGCGGCTGCCCTTAAAGCAGGTGTTGGTAGCTTTTCGGGTTGCGGGTCAGGGTCTCCTCGACGGAGAACTCAGCCCATGCAAACCAGTACGGGTAGAAGTCGGGGACGGCGTCTTGCTCCGCGACGGGGCCGAAGGTGATGCCCTTCTCCTTGATGACGCGGAGGTCGCCGAGGTACTCGGCGTTTTCAATCAGCCGGAGAGCTGTGTCCACAAAATTCCATGCGTCACGCCAGCCCTCTCCGTTCTTCACGAAGTAGGAGGCCGCCGCCTCGTTGTATTGCTGGATGTAGGTGCCGCTGCCGTCGCCCTTCGGCTTGAAGATGTCGGGCCCGTGGTAGCCGGGATCCCACGCTGAGAAGCAGAGCCGGATCTTGATGTCTCGGGCACTCTGGAGCAGGTCGTCGTCGCCCTGAACGATCTGCACGCAGACCGACGGGATCGGCGCGGCGATGTTCGGGGGCGTCCTGTCCTTCGATGGTACGAAAAGCGAGAACGCGGCCGGGTTTACCAGCTTGTATGGGTAGGAGGCGTCCGTTGCGTTGTCGTCGGGGAGCTTCAGCTTGACCAGAGGGCAGACCTCGGCGGTCAGCCAGTCCCGGACGGTTTCGATGCTGTTGACGATGGACATGGGGCACCTCCTACATGGTGACAGTCTGGCCGAGGGCCACGGTGGCGATCCCCATGTCCTCGCTCCAGTCGTTGACGATGTACTCGCGGCCGTCGACGTTGAGCCCTTCGCCCGCCGGGCGCCGAGCGGGCAGATCCTCGACCGCTGCGTAAAGCAGCAGAGAGGACTCCGCGACGCTCAGCTCTTGCCCCCCTTGGCGTTCCTTCAGGGCGTTGTCGTCCAGCACGGCGGCGATGGCTCTGCCTTCGACGGTGTGCTTCTCACCGAACTCGTCGAGATTGAGAAACGTGCGCCGACGGTCAGCCTCGACCATCGCCTTGAAGCTGAAGGCCATCAGACGGGATCGGCGGCGCCGATCTGAGGGGGCTCCTCGTCGTCGGCACCGTCATCAGGCTGCTCGGCCTTGGCGGCCTCGATGGCAGCGATGACGTCGGCCTTCTTGCGCATAGCAGAGGCGTCCACGCCATAGCGCGTGGCCACTTCCTTCAGCTCGTCGAGCTTCATGTCCTCGTTGTACTCAGGGGCCTCGTCGGCCGCGGTGTTGGTGCTGGCAGGCTCGTCGGCGTCGTCGCCGGGAGCGGGTGCGGGCTGCTCGGCAGTCTCGCCCAGCTCGCCGATGTACTTGGCGACGCCTTCCTTCACCAGACGGGCCTCCAGCTCGTCGTCGAACTTCTGAGGGCCATCTGCTTCAGTGATGGGGATCACCTTGCGGCCGTTATAGTAGCCGAAGGTGCCCTTGATGATCTGGATCATGCTCTGCTCCTTTCTGCTGCGCTCAGTTCGTCAGGACGTCCGCAACGATGAACGGGTTCTTGTTGTTGGGGATCATCAGCGGGCGGCTGGAGATGGTCAGCGTGCGGCTGTTGCCTTCGGCGCTGCTCACATACTTCGGCACGCGGCGGCCGGCGTAGGTGTGGAACTCGCCATCGCTCTGCTCGACCTGAGAGACGGCGCCGTAGGCGGTGCGGCCAGCGCCGGGAGCGGTGAGGACGCACTTGCCGGACGGGATGTAGAGCTTGTCCTTGCCCTCGTCGTCGGTGTAGGTCAGGTCGTAGGAGATGACGCTGATGATGCGGCCGAGGACGTTCAGGCGGGTCACGATGGCGGCGCCGTCAGGCAGCAGCTCAGGCTCCACGTTGCCGATCTCGATGCGGCGGTTGTCGAGGAGCTTCTGCACGGCTGCGTCGTTGATGATGGTGTCAGCCACGTCCGGGGAGCAGACCAGATCAGAAGCGCGGAGGCCGCGCTTGGTCAGCATACGGATCATGGCCTCCAGATCCTTCAGGATCTTGCCGCCGGTGGCGTCCCACTTGGCCGTCGGGGTGTAGGTCGCGGGGTTGCTGGCCTCGGAGTAGAAACGGATCTCCATCTCGTCGGCCTTGTCGACGTCGTCGGCGATGTGCTTCATCACGCAGCCATTGGTCAGCATGGTCTCGGCGGCCATCGCTTCTTCGCGGTTGGTGATGAGCTCGCCCAGCTCGTCAGCGTCGCGCAGGATGAGGGTCTGCTGGCGCTGCTCAGGGGTGAGCTGAGAGTAGAGAGCCTCGCCGAAGCCACGCTTGCGCAGCTCGTCGAGGGTCAGGACGCGACGGGGAGCCACGAAGGGCGGTGTGTAGCGTTCCATATTGTAGCCGGCGCGCAGGACGGTGACGCCGCCCTTGCGAGGGGCCACGAAGGGCGCCAGCTTCTTGCTGCCGTCACGGAACTCGACGAGCACGTCGTCGGTGGCGAAGATGTCGCTCGCGTCGTTGGTGGGGAAGTAGCGGTCACGCAGGAAGGTCGCAGCAGGGGTGAGCTGCTGCACGGCCATGAGCAGCGTGTGGGTGTCGTAGAAGTTAAAAGGCATTTTGTTGTCCTCCTTCTCTTAGTATTCGATGGCGTCGGAGAGCAGGATGCCGGCCTTGCGCAGCTCCTCCTCGTCGGTCGCCTTCAGGGTGTAGCCGCTTGCGACGGCCAGCTTGTTGCGGGCGAAGTGGCCGGTGCGGTAGGCCAGCACAGTCACGTCCGCGGTGGTGCCGACTTCCACGTCCTCGGCGAGGATGCAGTTGGCGGTCAGGATTTCGTTGGTGGTCGCGGTGGAGCCGAGGATCACCAGCTTGCCGGCGGTGCCGGCAGACAGGGCCAGCACGGTGCCGCGCTTATAGGTGGCTGCGGCGGTGGCCTCCTTGCGGATGGTCACGGTGAACACGTCAGCGACGGGCTCGTTGGCAACGATCAGGCCGTCATAGCCGACGCTGCCGAGGTTTTCGTCCAGTCTCTTGCTCATTACTTCTTACCTCCGTTCTGAGACTTGGTGGAGTTGTAGAGGCCGACGATGGCGTCCACCTTTGCCTTGTCGTCGTTTTCGCTGCCTTCCTCGCCGCCGTTAGGGGCAGCGCCGACGCCGGCAGTGCCGGACTCGTCGTTGTCAGCCTTGGCGTCCTTCAGGTGCTTGGCACCGAGGGCCGCCTGCTTCTGCATAGCCTTGAGCGCGAGCTGCTCAGCGGTGCAGGGGGTCTCGCCGTACTTGGCGTCCCTGACGAGCTGCGCGTCGCCCACACTTGCGGCGATGCTGTCGATGGCCTCGATGCGGGCGCGTTCCTGCGTTCTGGCAGTTTCGGCCGCCTGCTGCTCGATCTGAGCCACGACGTCGGGGTGCTGTGCTCTCATTTCTTCGAGGGTCATGGTCTTGTTGTCCTCCTTCTTGGGGCCGTCGTTCTTGGCGGCCGCGTGTTTATTTCCAGCCGCAGGGGCGGCGTGGATGCTGTTGTCGATGGGGATCGTCCCCGGGATGTGTCTGAAGCCCTTGACGTCGTGCCGGATGCCGGCGACGAGGAGCACCTTCTTGTCGGCGCTCAGGGTGACGTCGGGGCCTTCGTCTGTGAGCAGGGTGTCGGCAAAGCCGTTGTCAATGGCCTCCTGCCCGACCATCCACGTCTCGCGGGTCATCATGCTGCGGAGCTGGTCGACCTCGAGGCCGGTCTTGGCGTGGTAGATCTCCGCGATGGCCCGCTCGCTCGCGTCGAAGTCCTTCTGGAGCTTCTTCAGGTCTGCGAGGGTGTAGTAGTCGTAGAGCAGCCCGGCGACGCCGTGGATCATCACCATGCTGCCGGGATAGACCTGCACCTCGTCACCTGCGCAGGCGATGACACTGGCCGCGCTGGCCGCGATGCCTTCCACGACGACGACCTTGTGGCCGGTCAGGCCCTTGATGGCGTTGTGGATGGCGATGCCGGTGTAGAGGTCGCCGCCGCAGCTATTGATCTTGATGGTGATGTTGCTCTTGCCCTTGACGGCCGCGAGATCCTCCATGAAGCTCTCGGGCGCGATGTAGAGGCCGGGCTCGGGCTCGCCCGTCCACCAGTCCACAGGCTGACGGCTCACGACGTCGCCGTAGAGGGTGATCTCGCCCTCGTCGTCGCCGATGCTGGCGACGTTCCAGAACTTGATCGGCGTGCCCGCAGTCTGAGGCCCGGCGCAGGGCCGGGGAGTGTTATGCGTTCTCATGCTTGTCTCCTTCCTTGATGCTTTTGATGGCCTCGGCGACGATTGCCTCCCGCAGAGCTGCGGAGATCGTGCCGCTGGCCGCTGTGCTCTGGTCAACCTGCCCCTGCGCTGCGCGCAGCTTCTCGTTTTCCCGAGTGAGCTGGTCGACGTTGGCGTCCCACTGACCGCCGTTGAGTCGGATGGTCGCCTGCTCTCTGGTCGTGATGCCTTCGCCGATGGCGAGGATCTCGGCCGTGATCTCCTTCGTCGGGTCGAGCTGTCCCTGAGAGGGGCCGATCCACTCGGCGCCGAGGTATGCGGCGCGGATCGCCGGATCTGCGAAGAAGCCCGGGGCGCTGATGCGGCCGCGGGCGACGGCTTCAGAGAGCCAGATCTCATATACCGGCGTGCAGAAGTCATCGACAAACCACTTGCGCCTCATGCGGAACGCCTTCCACGCCTCCATCAGGGCGGCGCGGCTGGCGCTGTACGAGCTGTTGAAGCTCTTGAGCAGAAGGTCGGCCGGGATCTCGAGCGCGGCGCCCACCTGTTCACAGATGGCGCGCAGGAAGGTGTTGAAGCCACTGGCCGGCCGCTTGGGGTCTGCAAAGGTCACGTCCTCGCCGGGCTCCATGATGTTGATCTGGCCGGGGCCCATCTCGTACTCGTTAGGATCTCGGCTCACCTCCGGCAGGCTGCTCCCGACCTCGTTGAACGGGTTGTCGCCGGCGCCTGCCTCGGTCTTGATGAAGGCCGTGAAAAACGACTCGACGACCGCCGCAGTCAGCTCGCTCTCGGTGTAGCGGCGAAGCTGGAGCAGGGGCTCGATGACCTGCGCGAGATAGCTGACGCCGCGGTATTGATCCGGGCGCTCGCTCTCCATGACGTGCAGGATGTTCGGCAGGCCAGTCCGCTCGCCGTATGCCTGAACACGGGCCCACGTTGTCGTCGTGCTGCCGAGCTCGAAGGGGTAGGTGCTGCGGATGTGGTACGCCTCGATCTGGCCGTCGCCGTTCACCTCGACGCCGTCGTAGATGGTGTTGCCGTTGGCCGCCTTGCCGGTGGTCAGCAGCATCGGGGTGATGATGCCGGAGGTCGTTGGCGTGGCGACTCGGTCGGCCTCGATCAGGTGCAGGCGTAGCGAGTAGGGCGTGAGCAGCGTCGGCTCGTACTGCTTCACGACGGCGAACACGTCGCCGCTGACCAGCCACGAGGAGAGTGCGAGCTGCTGCATGGCTGCGAAGTTGTTGACGCCGGTGGCGTCGCACGCCCTTTTGTTCTCAGACCAGAGAGCGAACTCACGCTCGGCCTGAGCCTGCCATGCGTCGGCGGCCTCCTGCGTCATGCCGAGCGCCTCGCGGTCGATCCGACTCTTGAGCTGGAGGCCGATGCCGACGACGTTGGTGCGGTTGGTGCGGATGGCAGAGGTGGCGATCGGGGCCGCCATGTAAAGCATCCGGGCACGCTGCCGCAGGGTGTAGTTGTTGGCGTCGATGTCCTCCTTCGGGCTGCCGCTCATAGCTCTGAAGCCCTTGGTCGCCTTCTTGTGCCAGCTCGCGCCGGCGTCGCCGTAGCCCTTATTCACAGGGCGCGGCTGCTGCCGCCTGTTCTGTGGGCGGCTTCTGCTTTTTCTTTTGCTGATGGTGCTCACCTCCTTCATGGTGAAGATGGCCGAGTCGGGAGAAAAGGAGCGAAAACTCCCGGCGTCGGCCTATGAAAAAAGCCCCTT
>DBFWVW010000039.1:0-9285 GCA_048217285.1 Oscillospiraceae bacterium | reverse complement strand
CAAGAAATACATGAACATGAAGCACTTGGAGGCGGCTCTGGACGACGTCTCCGTTGCCGGCTGACTTCACTCAGCCGGAGCCTGCAAACAATTCTGCGCATAAATCTTGACGGAACCTCGCAACAAAAGTATCTAATACAATCACTCTTGGAGACATAATGGAATTTATGGTTCGGAAAAAGGCGGATAGTCTTGCAAAGAAAACAATGGATGATTAATGCCGAGAATGGAATAAGTTCTTAAAGTCCAGCAGCATTAGTATGGACGTATGAGTTTTGGATGATGAAGTTATCGAATTATTTGTACTATTCCAAATACCTCTGCGGCTGTCTTAAATCGGCCTTATGGCTGATTAAAGGCGTTCTTTAAGCAGAGAAAAATCAACAAGCTTAAGCTCAACTTTAACGCATGTGACCTGATTCCACATATCTTTTTATTCACTTGTCCAAGATGCATTGTAGTCCTATAAGTTTTCGAGATGTACACGGTGCGCTGCCTGCTTGACAAAAGGTGACGGATTTGATATTCTGCTTTCGTTCCCGCCGCCGGGCGGGAATGGGAGCGTTTGCTTCGCGTCGTAGGCCTTTGAAGACGCGGGGTAGACGCATTTTTTGTTTGGAGGTAGTAATATGGCGTGGGTTATGCTCGGCATTGCCGGAATTTTTGAGATCGTGTGGGCAACATGCATGAAGTATTCGGAAGGGTTCACGAAACTCGGTTGGTCGGTTCTTACATTTTGCGGTATGGCTGTGAGCTTTCTTCTGCTGGCGCGTGCGACCAAGACGCTGCCGCTCGGGACGGCGTACGCTATTTGGACCGGCATTGGCGCGCTCGGTTCCGTGATCGTCGGTATCCTCCTGTTCAAGGAGCCGGTGACGGCCGGCCGTCTGATTTTTGCTGCGCTGCTGCTGATTGGCATTGTCGGTCTGAAGCTGACATCGGCCTGATGTTGTATGACTGTTATGCCTTGCCCAGCGCGTCGATGCGCTGCTGCAGATCTTGCACAAACCGCCCAATGTGCAGACCGTCGATGAGGCGATGGTTCACCTCGAGCGCAAGCCCGAGCACGTCCCGTTCACCGTCGCGATGATATTTCCCCCAGGCAATGCGCGGAATGGCATCGTCGGCATCAAAATCGCGTTCATTGGTCAGCGCTGTGAGCGAGACCCATGGCAGGCAGCTGAAATAGATCAGTGCGTCGCTCTCGGCAGCGGCGGAGAGAAACTCCGTCTGTGCCTGGCTTTTGGCGCGTGCCGCGCGGCAAAAATCATCCAGTGCGTTACCGGCCGGCATCGTGACGATGTGGAACTGTTCCGCACCAGGGTGCAGATCCGTGAAGCTCGGCTCCCGGCGAGAGAGCAGGACCGGCTGCCCGTTTCGAATGGCGTAACGGAACGCGGTCGTGTGGTTGATCGACTGCGTGCACAGCCAGACCAGCGCGTAGTAGAAGGACAGTCCGCGCTTTTTCGTGTAAGTATGCAGTGCTGTGACGTCCACAGTAACGGTCACGCTATAAAACGGATCCGACAGGCCGGAGAAGAACGTGTATGCCTCACGGCGCGGCCAGGTATCGAGTGCGACGGGCGCTGCATCTGGAGTGTACATTTGCGATGCCTCCTCGTTTTTTTTCAGCAGTATACCACGCGCGGTCGGGAAAACGCAATTTTTTTGAAGAAATGCGCTGTGTTTACAGTTCTTTGATATATTTCTCATAGACGTGTGATAAAATACAAGAATCAAATTCAGCAGCCTGGAAAGGTGATCGGTCATGAGACAACGGTTTGCAAAATGGATGATGGGCAGAAACGGGATGGACGCACTCAACCGCTTTCTGTCCGTGCTGACGCTCGTCGTGCTGATCGTCAGTATGTTCGTGCACGGTTATGTGGCACGCATCCTGTGGTCGCTGGCGGTCCTTGGCCTGATCGTGATTTATTTTCGTATGTTCTCGCGCAATGTCTATCGCAGGCAGCAGGAAAACGGCGCGTATCTGCGCCAGAGATACAAGGTGACGAGTGCATGGCGCGGTGCTGTAGACCGATGGCACCAGCGGCATGATTACCGCTTTTTCAAATGTCCGTCTTGTCGGACACGTCTGCGCGTGCCGCGCGGCAAGGGCAAGATCAACATCGTCTGCCGCAAGTGCGGCACATCGTTCCAGCGCAAGACCTGAGGCAACGGCCGATGTTTGGATATGTGATCGCAAATCTGGAGGGGCTGACGCAGGCACAGAAGGATCGCTACAAGGGATGCTATTGCGGCCTGTGCCGGGCGCTCAAGCAGCGGCACGGCTTTTCCGGCCGTTTGACGCTGACATACGACATGACTTTTCTGGTGCTGCTGCTCTCGGCGTTGTATGAAGCGGATGAAGTGCGCGGAATGGAGTCATGTCCGGCGCATCCGCTGCGCAAGCACTTTTACTGGCAGACGTGCTACACCGATTACGCTGCCGATATGAACGTCGTGCTGGCGTACAATAACTGCCGCGACGACTGGCAGGACGATGGCAGCGCGCTGAAATACTGGGAGGCAGAGGCTCTCAGCCGTCCGTGTGCGGCCGTGCGTGCACGTTGGCCGCGCCAATGCACCGCAATTGAGCAGTGCATGGCGGAGCTTTCCGAGATCGAACAGGCGGATACCGGTGATCCGGATGCCGCAGCCAACTGCTTCGGCCGCCTGATGGGGGAGCTGTTTGTGACGGACGACCTCTGGGACGCGCGTCTGCGCCCGTTTGGTGAGGCGCTGGGCCGTTTTATCTATCTGCTCGACGCGGTGATCGACCTGCCGGAGGATCTCCGGCACGGGCGCTATAACCCGCTGCGCACGCTGCCGCAGGATGCGGATCTGCACGCGCTGTTGACGATGCTGCTCGGCGAGTGTTCAGCGGCGTTTGAGGCATTGCCGGTGCTGCAGGATGTGGATCTGCTGCGCAATATTTTATACTCCGGCGTATGGCTGCGCTATGAAGCGGCCATGAAAAAACGAAAGAGATCGGGAGGAGCGCCGAATGAGAGACCCATATGAAGTTCTCGGTGTTTCCAGAGACGCGAGTGAAGAGGAGATCAAGGCTGCTTACCGCCGCCTTGCTAAGAAATATCATCCGGACCTGAACCCGGACGACCCGCGCGCGACGGAAAAAATGAACGAGGTCAATGCGGCCTATGACGCGATCAAAAACGGCAAGGCCAACAGCTACGGAGCATCCGGTGGTTACGGTCAGGCAGGTGGCTACGGCGGTTATGGCGGCTGGGGTGCGCAGCGAGGCTCCGGCATCCGGCCGGAATATCAGGCGGCGATGAACTTTATCCAGACGCGGCATTTTGCCGAGGCGCTTCAGGCGCTGTCCGGTGTGCCGATGGCCGAGCGCGATGCCAACTGGTACGCTCTGAGCGCCATGGCGAATTCCGGCGCGGGCAACCGCGTGCAGGCGCTGGCGGATGCACATCGCGCGGTCGAGATGGATCCGACAAATCCAGACTTTCAGCGCCTGCTGCGCCAGCTTGAGAGCGGCGGCGACGCGTATGCGACCTACAGCGCCGGCTATCCGAACAGCGGTTTTGGCACCGGCAGCTGGTGCGCGGACATGTGTCTGCTGAATCTGTGCTGCAATCCGTGCTTTTCTCCCTGTTGCTGAGGTCATTGCAAACCGGCACTCTGCCGGGCGAACCAAACAATAGATTACCCCCTGATGCAGGAAACGGACGCGCTGCATCAGGGGGTAAAATCATGTCAAAAAGGAGATACACACACATTCAGGCACTTCATCAGGACACCGCTTTGCCAAGTACGCGCAGAGGCAGCGCGTCCGAAATCTCCAGGTCGGCATAGGCCGGGTTGAGCGAGTGCAGAAAGACGCGCCCGTCCTCGCGCAGCAGCTGCTTGAGATAGGCACTGCCATCGTAGAGGAACACGCCGATCTCGCCGGGGTCGAGCGTCGGCTGCTGGTGCACCCAGATGGTCTGCCCATTGTGAAAACGCGGCTCCATACTGTCGCCGGCCACGCGCACGCCGAAGTTTGCTTCCTCCGGCACTTCAGGCCCGACCGGCTGCATCTCATAGCTCTCCCCATCGAGAAACTGGCCTGTGCCGGCCGAGACTGCCAGCGAGTACAGCGGCAGGCTGCGCAGCACGGCCGGTTCCGGCGCGGCGGAAAAGCGCTTGCTCTCACGCAGGAGCGCAATATATTCCAGCGCGCGGCGGCGGCCTTCCGCGTTCAGTCCGGCGAGCAGACCGCCGGCGTCCCCGCCGGAGAACGTGCCCGCAATATCGTCCACATCCAGTACGCGGCATAGCGTCAAAAACTGCTGCGCATTCGGGAGCGTAGCGTCATTTTCCCACTTTGATACCGCCTGATTGGACACGGGCGCACCGGCCTCGGCCAGCGCGTCCGCCAGCGTTTGCTGGCGCATACCGTGCGCGCGACGCAGGGAAGCGATCGTTTCACCAAAGGTTTTGTACATATGCAGCACCTCACACACAATATATCGTATCGAACGAAAAAACGCAAGAAAAATATCTAAATTGGATAAGAAAACACTTTAAATATCCCAAAAAGAGATTTATAATAGAGATAATCTCTTTTTGGGAGAAACATTATGGACCGCATGATCTTACATTCCGATATCAACGCCTGCTATGCGAGTATTGAGCTGCTGCGCCATCCGGAGCTGCGCGGGCGACCGGTGGCAGTCGGCGGAGAGCGAGAGCTGCGCCACGGCATCATCCTGGCCAAGGACCAGATGGCGCGCGCCTCCGGGGTGCGCACGGGTATGACGCTCTGGGCGGCACGGCAGCAGTGCCCGGAGTTGACGATCCTGCCGCCAGACTTTGATCTCTACTATGACTACTCGCGCCGCGTGCGCGAGATCTATGCCGGGTTCACCGATCGGTGTGAGCCGTTTGGTATGGATGAGTGCTGGCTGGATATGACCGGCTGCGTCGGGTACGAGGATGCGCTGCAGACGGCACAGGAGGTGCGCCAGCGTGTGCTCGATACCACGGGCCTGACGGTGAGCGTCGGCGTGTCGTGGTGCAAGGCGATCGCGAAGCTCGGCTCGGACTACCGCAAGCCCAACGCCGTGACGGTCATTGACCGGGCGCGCTTTGCGGATATGGTCTGGCCGCTGCCGGTCAGCAGTCTGCTCTTTGCCGGGCGCAGCTCGGTGCGGCAGCTCGAGCGGCTGGGCATTCGCACGGTCGGCGCACTCGCAGCGGCGGATGCCGATGTGCTCGAGCAACGCCTCGGCAAGGGTGGACGGCTGCTGCACGCCTACGCCAATGGTTATGATCCCGCACCGGTGCACCGCATCGAGGATTTTCCGCCGCCGAAGTCCATCGGCAACAGCGCCACTGCGCCGCGTGACCTGATCTGCGAGGCGGATGCGCGCGCTGCGCTTCTGTCACTGGCCGAGAGCGTGGGGGCACGCCTGCGGCTGGAGGGGTATCAGTGCCGCACGGTGGAGCTGAGCGTGCGCACGGCTGATCTGCACTGGTGCAGTCACCGCATGGCGCTGCGGCATCCGTCTGACCTGACGAGCGAACTGCTGGACGCAGCCCTGGCTTTGTGCGAGCAGGCGCACCTGTGGCCCGATCCGCTGCGCAGCATCGGCATCCGCGCGCTGGACCTGGTGCCCGCGTGCGCGCCGCACCAGCTCGATCTGTTTGAGGACGCGGAGCACCGTGCGCGCCAGCGCCGGCTTGACATCACGCTCGACAACCTCCGCGCACGCTATGGCGAGACCTGCGTCCTGCGCGGCCGCGCCTGCTTTGACCCGGCGCTCGGCCTCGTTCAGCGCGAAGAGCACGCGTTTCTGCGCAAATGAAAAGCACGCACTGTCCATCAGACAGTGCGTGCTGATTTTTCATGGGGTCAGAAGCCCAGCTTCATGCCGCCGGTGATCTTGCTGACCGTGGCGTCGGAAGCTGCCTCGTACTGACGCAGCGCCTCATTGACCGCTGCCAGCACCAGATCCTCCAGCATCTCGACATCGTCAGGATCGACCGCCTCGGGCTTGATCTCAATCTTGGTGACCTCGCGGTTGCCGTTGACCGTCGCCGAGACCATGCCGCCGCCGGACTTGGCCGTGAACTCCTTCTCTTCCAGCTCTTTCTGCATACGCAGGAAATCCTGTTGCATCTTCTGCGCCTGCTTCATCATGTTGGCCTGATTCATGCCGCCATAACCGCCGCGAAAACCGCCTTTTGCCATGTTTGTATCCTCCTGTGAATGAAAAATTTTTTATCGGATCGTTACGTTCGGGAAGCGTGTCAGCTCCTCAATCTGTCGTTGCTTGATCTGTGTGGCTGTGTCCATCGGCTGCATGACCACGTGGACATTCTGTCCGGTCAGCTTTTGCACAGCCAGACGGAATTTTTCCGCGATGTCCGGCTTGTTGAACATCGGATAGGCCGGCGCCTTGTTCAGATGCAGCGTCAGTGTGCTGTCCGCCAGTTCACCGACTGCCTGCAGCGGATCCAGCAGAAAATGATAGATACCCACCGGCAGCTCGTGCTCCATATATGCGCACAATGCCTGCCAATCGAATGTTCCGCCGGGCGCAGGGGACGATTCCGGCAGCGGAGCGGATTCGGGGGGAAATTCCCGATCTGGGACGGGGGACGCAGTCTGTTCGACAGCGGGTTTCACTTCAGGAACCGGGGGTGCTTCCGGCTTTGGCGCGGGTGGCATTTCCCAGGGCGGCCGCTCCTCCGGCGGGGCCATCGATTCCGGGGGCGGCTCCCACGGAGGAACATCGTCGGATTCCGGTTTCGGTGCCGGTTTTGCCTTTGGCGCGGAGACCGGCGGTGCAGGCGGCTCCCACGGGGGGACGTCGTCAAACACCGGTTTCTGCGCCGGCTTGGGTTGTCCTTTTTGCGCCGGACTCGGTTTTGATACGGGCTCCTGCCGCGGGGCGGGAGCCGGACTCGCTGGAGCGGCTGCTTGCGGTGCCGGGACGCTTCCGCTGCGCACGGCCTGTTCCAATTTGTCCACACGCGCGCACAGCGTCGGCACATCGTCGCACAGTTCCGGCCGGCAGAGCCGGATCAGGCAGAGTTCCGCCGCGATACGTGGATTGGGCTGTGCCGCCATAGCGGTGAGCGCGTCCTGAATGCTCTGCAAGTTTGCCAGCAGCTGCGCCGGCGTGAAGGCACCGGAGAGCGTCTGTAGTGTTTCGCCGTCGTATCCGCCGGAGAGCAGCTCCCGGCCGCCGTGCGGGGCCACGGCCTGCATGAGCAGGTCGCGCTGGAGCATACTCAGTTCATCGAGCAGAGCGGCGGGGTCTTTGCCGTCCTGCCAGAGGCTGCGGAATTGTTCGAGTGTTTTGGCGGTGTCGCCGCCGGCAATGCTCTGCAGCAGCTGCGCCGTGCGCAGGTTGCCGGCAAGCCCCATGGCGGAGATGACGGTTTCCGTGGTAATGACATCACTGCCGGAGCACTGGTCGAGCAGCGTCAGCGCGTCGCGCATACCGCCGTCCGCCATGCGGGCGAGCAGCGCGGCCGCGTCCGGCTGCAGGTTCAGGTGTTCCTGCTGCGCCACGTAGTTCAGGCGCGCGGCGATCGTATCGACCGGGATGCGCTTGAAGCTGTGCCGCTGGCAGCGGGAGAGGATCGTCGCCGGGACCTTGTGCAGTTCCGTCGTTGCGAGGATGAACATGAGGTGCGCCGGCGGCTCCTCGAGAATTTTCAGCAGAGCGTTGAATGCCGAGGTGCTGAGCATATGCACCTCGTCGATGATATAAACCCGTTTGCGCACATTGGCAGGGGAGAACACCGCCTCATCGCGCAGGGCGCGCACATTATCCACACCGTTGTTGGATGCGGCATCAAGCTCGACCACGTCGAGGATCGACCCGTCGTCGATACCGCGGCAGGCGGCGCATTGATTGCACGGATTGCCATTGACCGGGTGCTCGCAGTTGACTGCCTTGGCCAGGATCTTGGCGCAGGTGGTCTTGCCGGTGCCGCGCGTGCCGATGAACAGGTAGGCGTGGGACAGCCGCCCGGTCTCGACCTGCTTTTTCAGCGTTTCGGTAATGTGTGCCTGACCGACAACGTCGTCAAACGTTTTCGGCCGGTATTTGCGGTAGAGTGCCTGATACATATTGCGCGCTTCACCTCCGGGAACGGAAAACATGAAAAAATGTGACCATTGACAAGACTGCACACCCACCTTTGAATAGACGACATGCCCGTTACCACAGCAGCCAGCTCGGGCCCGGCGCCCCCACGGCACACGGAGTGACCTGCTTAATGCTGCTCGGTTCCCCGCCTGACATGGTTCACAGGGCTCCGTTGCGCGGGACCGAACCTTCAACGCCGCTTACTGCGGGCAGACGACACATCGGCCTATCCGGGGGCGGGAATTCATCCCTGCTATAGCGGATTGCAGGTACAGGACACCGCTGGCTCCCCGACTAGTGCAGCCTTGTCAATGGCCACGTAAACGTATTCTACTACAAAAGCGGCGATTGCGCAAGTGGGGGATGCAATTTTCTTGCGCGGTATCTTTTTGCAAAAAAATTGCGGGAACAGAAAAAATAGGCTTTACAAATGCGAAAAATGTGCTATAATAAACAAGCCTTGTGGGGGCGTAGCTCAGCTGGGAGAGCGTTCGGTTCGCATCCGAGAGGTCAAGGGTTCGAATCCCTCCGTCTCCACCAAACTTCAGAAATCCTCCCCGTGACCGTTGTGCCATGGGGGGGATTTCCTGTTATTCAAGGAAAAGGAACAAGATCACGCATCCGCTGACGGGAGAAATTCGCATGAAAGCACAGATCATCGCCGCACTGCTTTTTCTGGTTCTGGGCATCGTGTTTGCTTGCGGAAAAGGCACATTTTTGATTGCTGGCTATAACACGCTGCCGGAGGAGAAAAAGGCACGGTATGATACACAAAAAATCCTAAAAAGCATGAGCCGGATGATGTTTTCCTGCGTGGGCTGCATGGCAGTCGGGGTTCTCGGCTCAATCGTGGACGCGCCTTGGCTTGTGGTGCTCGGCATCGTCCTGACGGTTCTGGTCATCGTGTTCTTTCTGATCCGCATCAACCGGGAGAGCAAGCGGTAACGCCTGCCGCACAAAAAGTCACCCCCGCGCTTGTCGCAATGACAAGCGCGGGGTTTTTGCATGTGTGAGCGGCCGGTTTTTTGTTGACATCGGCGTAAAGGCACGTGAGCGGCGTCATTCCTTTTCGCTGAGTCCGCGCTCAAAGCGGAACCTGGCCTTTTTCTCCGGCACCTCAACGGGATATTCCCCCGTGAAGCAGCCGGTGCAGATGATGATGCAC
>DBFWVW010000038.1:0-3160 GCA_048217285.1 Oscillospiraceae bacterium | reverse complement strand
GCGCGATGTGCGTCGGCAGCATCGAACGCCATCGATGGCCAGTTCGCAGGACGTTGGCGGAAGCGATGTGCGTCGGCAGCATTGCGCGCCTCTTGGGGCGCGTTCCCCGCAGATCTGCGTCGTCAGAACCAAATTGGATCGGGTTCGTCTTCGTCGTACCAGCGAGCGGCGCGTCTGGCCCGGCGGGCTTCCTTTTCGGCTTCATGGCGGGCGCGGTCGGCAATGAGATCATCGAGGGTCAGCACGTTGCAGTCGTGGTATCGCCGGAGGATGGCGACTAGATAATTTGGCGATGGTCTACGCGCCCAGCCAGTTTCACCGATGGCCTCTTCGACGACCTCCAGTTCCATGCCGGCAGCGAGGAAACGTTCGATGGTTCGACCGACCTGAGGGGTCATTCGACCGATGTTTTCCTCGTAGAGCTGGCGTGTTTGGTGCAAGCGTTCTATCGGCGGCAGATCCGGCGTTTCGGTATAGTCCTCGCGCGCGCGCGCACGCGCGCGACTAGTACTAGTCCTAGTAGTGGTCGTAGCAGTTGCAGCAGTAGTTTGTTCGTCGGTTGGTTGTTGGTCGGTTTCTGGGTACGGGGTAAGTGTGTCGTGGAGTTGCTGGCTGTTGGTGGTGGTGTCACACAGTTGCCGCGATGTTGTCGAGTGAGTGTAATTGCTCATGGCGTCCTCCTGTGTTAAGATTGTGGTGGTGATGCGTATGACACTAGAGGACTGGGTTACTAATTGGATAACCATGCGTTCGGCGGGCCTGCGGCCCCGGACGCTGGAGAGTTACCGGGCGTTGTTGCGGCTGCACATTGCCCCCGTGCTGGGGGCGATGGAGTTGCCCGACCTGACGCCGGCGGCGGTGATGGACGTACTCGCGCCGCTGTGCGCGGCGGGCAAGTCCAGGACGGCGGAGCTGGTATACATCCTCCTGCGTGCTGCTCTTGGCGACGCCTTGCGGCTGCGACATATCGCGGCAAATCCCATGGACGCCGTGATGAGGCCACGGCACCGGCAGACGAGGCCGTCCCCGTGGGGGCCGGACGAGATACAGCGCTACATGATCGGCATTCGCGGCGATCCGCATCGCATCGCCTGGCTGTTGGCCCTGCAATGCGGCCTTAGGCGCGGCGAGATCTGCGGGCTGCGATGGTCAGACGTGGATCTGCGCGGGCGACTGCTGCATATCTGCAATCAGCGCGTCCGGCTGGATGACGGGCGGGTGGTCGATCAGGCGCCCAAGACTGAGAGCGGCGACCGATACGTCCCAGTGCCTGATGGGCTGCTGCGCATACTGCGCGCCGCCTATCGGCTGGGGGACGGATACGTGGAGCCGTTGACGCCTGGAGCGCTGGACGCTGCCCATCGCCGCTGTATCCGGCGGTTGGGACTGCCGCGCCTGACGCTGCACGGGCTGCGGCACACGATGGCGACGCAGGCGCTGCGCAACGGGGCGAGCATGCGGGCGCTGCAGATGGTGCTGGGGCACGCAGATTACCGCACAACGGCCATGATCTACGCGCACCCTGACATGTCCATGCTGCGGCGGGTGGTTGACGCTGCGGCGGTCGGCATGGTATACTAGTCGTGTATGACATGTGTACCTGACTCTTAATCAGGGTGTCCAGGGTTCGAGCCCCTGAGGGTGTACCAAGCCCCGTTGTTGAGTGAGTGGACGGGGGACTTCCCCGCCGGTTGTGGTGACCGGCGGGGTCTTACTTTTTTGGCTTCGCACGCTGGCGGGCGTCGGCCTCCTCGATGGAGATCAGCACCTGTTCGGCGGCTAGTCGGAGCAGGTGGGAGACGGTCGAGTTGTAACGGGTAGCGGTGTGCTGCAGTCGACGGATGAGATCGGCGGACATGCGGACGGTTATAGACGGACTGCCTCTGCTTGGCATACGCATCACCTCTCGCCTATGTTACCACGTGCCTTACACCCTTGTCAAGGTATTCCACGATTTCCCCCGAGTTTTCAACTGGCAAACCCTGACACGACGGCACAGCGCCGTTGACAGGCGTGCTCCAGGAGGGATATACTGGACATGCCGGGAGCAGCCAGGACATCATGATGGGTCCCCTTTGTACGGGGCGGGATCAATCCCGCCTTTTTGCGCAGAAAGGAGATATACACCGTGGATTATTTGCGTGCAAAATTACGGGAGATCAGACGGCGAGCGTTTGAGCGGCAAAGCCGCGGGCTTGATGGGCGTTTTTCGTACGCGGCGGCAATACCGCGGAATACTGGCATTTATATTCGGCTGACGCCGGCGGAGCGGGACATGATACGCGGCGCAGCCGTCGCCGCTGGTGATACTATCACCGACACCGTGGTGCATGCTGTAAGATACTATAGCACGATGCTATAGTACTACGGTGTCACGATTCGTGACAAATCTATTACGATTATTACAATATTATGACATAGATAGGGCGATGGTGTACGCTTGAGCGGGTCAAGGGTCGCCGCCGGCGGCGGCGACCGCGCCGAAGGCGCGGCATGCCCTTGACGCGCTGACGTCGCCGATAATGGACAGCGGGGGCTGTGCTCCAGACGGAGCGCAGCCCCCTTGCATGCGTTACCGGCGCGATGGATGGAGCGCCAACGCATTGGGACGCGATAGGCGCGCGTTAACGGCCCTCTGGCGGCCCTGAGCGCCCGAGGATGACGCCAGGGGTCAATTTTGCTGTCGAAAGGCTCAGAGAGGCGATTTGCGGCCTTTACGGCTCATGGAGAAAGAGACCTCACGCGCAAAATCGACGCGATCAGGCAAGCGCACCCACTCACGAAGAGCCATGCAAATGACATCCTCCGGCGAGCAGTGTGCAAAATCGGCGGCAGCTTGCACCCATGCGGAGTAATCGGGCGGGAGGACAAGAACGCGCTTGGCAAAGATGGGACGTTTGACCATGATTGACCTCCTTGCGGCAGTTAGGTTACCACGAGGGCAGCTTGAGCATGGCCCCGGGGGCTGGAGAGCGGCCCGTTGGGCCTTGGCCCATGGGGCCGGGAACCAGCCCCCGGGGCGGACGCCCGGTGACCAGCGCGAGCGGGACGGGCGCGGCGCAGCCCGCGACCGCGGCCTATGGCGGAAGTGGCCCCGACGCGGCCCGGAGGGCGAACCCCGCGTCGGGGGCGGCGCTTGCCCGCCGGCGGGCATTGGAGC
>DBFWVW010000037.1:0-14752 GCA_048217285.1 Oscillospiraceae bacterium | reverse complement strand
GCGCCAGAATGAGCGCGACACATAAAACGGTTTTGAGAGCCTTTCGCATATCCCCACATCCTCGGTGACAGGTTTCGGCACAAAGTGGCCGAAAATATGGTATCACGTTTCCGGCGGCGGGTCAATCCCAAAGCCGCGGCTTGACACGCACCGCCGAAGCGGATAAACTGTCTGGGAAGGAGAGATGACCTCATGCAACGTGATTATTCCGGCCGCCCGCTGCGGCTGTTTTTGACCTTTTACCGGCCGCACCGGCGGCTGTTCGCGCTCGATATGCTCTTCGCGCTGCTCTCGTGCGCGGCGGATCTGGCGTTTCCCTACGTGTCGCGCCAGGCGATGCTGCGCCTGCTGCCGCTGGGGCTGTTCCGGACGTTTTTCGCCGTCATGGCGGCGCTGCTGGCGGCCTACCTGCTCAAGGCCGTGTTCAAGTACGCCGTGACCGTCATCGGCCATCGCTGCGGCGTGCTCATCGAGGCGGATATGCGTCAGGCGCTGTTTGAGCACCTGCAGACGATGAGCTTCCGCTTCTTTGACCAGAACCGCACAGGCGTACTCATGAGCCGCATGACGAGCGACCTGTTTTCCATCACGGAGCTGGCGCACCACGGCCCGGAGTATCTGCTCACGGCGGTGGTCACGCTCGGCGGCTCACTCGCGCTCATGGCGCCGATCTGCTGGCAGCTGACGCTCGTGCTGCTGCTGCTCGTGCCGCTGTCGGTGTGGATCGCCATGCGCCAGCGCCGGCGCATGAACGACGCGAACGTCGCCGTCAAGCGCCGCCAGGCGGAGATCAACACCGTCATCGAGTCCGGCATTTCCGGCGTGCGCACGGCCAAGGCGTTCACGAACGAGGCGGCCGAGCGCGAGAAGTTCCTCGCCTGCAACGACCGCTACAAGCACAGCAAGACCGACTGGTACCGCGCCATGGGCGTGTTCCAGGGCGGGATGGAGTTCACCATGTCGGCCATGCAGGTCGTGGTCATCGCGCTCGGCGGCGCATTCATCATGCGCAGCCAGATGGACTACGTGGATCTGATCACGTTTTCCCTGTACGTGACGACATTCATCTCCCCCATCCGCACGCTCGTGAACTTCATGGAGGTGTTCACCGACGGCACGGCAGGCTTCCAGCGCTTTCTGGAGCTGATGCGCGTGCAGCCCGACATTGCCGACGCGCCGGACGCGCAGGAGCTGCCGCCGGTGCGCGGGCAGGTGGACTACAACGACGTGAGCTTTGACTACGCCGGGGGCGCGAGCGTGCTCTCGCACATCGACCTGCACATCGCCCCGGGTGAAACGCTGGCCGTCGTCGGTCCGTCGGGCGGCGGCAAGACGACGCTGTGCCAGCTGCTGCCGCGGTTTTACGACGTGACGCAAGGCTCCGTCTGCATCGACGGCATCGATGTGCGCACCGTGACGCAGGCATCCCTGCGCCGCTGCGTCGGCGTGCTGCAGCAGGAGGTATTTCTGTTTGCGGACACCATCCGCGAAAACATCCGCTACGGCCGCCCCAACGCCGCCGACGCCGAGATCGAGCAGGCCGCGCGCTGTGCCGAGATCGACCGCGAGATCCGCGCCATGCCCGACGGGTACGACACCTATGTCGGCGAGCGCGGCGTCATGCTCTCCGGCGGACAGAAGCAGCGGCTGAGCATCGCGCGCCTGTTTCTGAAAAACCCGCAGATCCTCATCCTCGACGAGGCCACAAGCGCGCTCGACTCCGTGACCGAGCAGCGCATCCAGTGCGCGCTTGACACGCTCGCCCGCGGCCGCACGTGCATCCTCATCGCCCACCGGCTGAGTACCGTGCAGGGCGCAGACCGCATCGCCGTGATCGACGGCGCGCACATCTGCGAGCAGGGCACGCCCGCCGAACTCCTCGCCCGCAATGGCGAATATGCCGCGCTCTGCCGCGCGCAGCACCTGATTTAACATACAGCGACGCAAACAGCGCGCCGGGTCATTTGACCCGGCGCGCTGTGTTTATGCATCGCCAATGTACGTGAAGCGGCGAAAGGTCTGCCCGTCGCGCTCGATGATCTCATCCCACATGGCGGCGGGGCGTACCCAGACGCCGCGCTCCCCATAGAGCGCGCGATAGACGACCATCGGCTCTCGGGTCTCCGAGTGCGTGGCGACAAACAGCAGCTCATATTCCCTGCCCTTGAAGTGCCGGTAGCGGCCGGGGCGGAGCGTCTCCGCCGCGCTCATGCCTTGTCCTCCGGCAGGCCGAAGCTCTGGATGAGCAGGCGCGTGAGCGCGTGCGCCCCTTCGCGCGTGAGCATGATGCTCGCGACCTCACCGACCGTCTTTTCCGGCATATCGATCAGGCCCTTGGGCTGGGGCGTGTAATTGTGCTGCATATACATATGGTAAAAGCTCAGCGAGCACTCCGAGCGGTTGTCGTTGACCGAGACGTTGAACACATTGGCAAACTGGGGCTTCATGATGGGCACCTCCTGCAAAGTTTCTGCGCCCATTATACCACAGCAGCGGTGGAAACGGGCGGCCAATTTTTGTACACTTTCAGGAAAAATGTTCAAAATATATTGCGCTATGTGACATCGCCCTGTATAATGTGTCTACCAGTGTGCGACTTTTTTAACACGGAGGGGAGAGCCGTTTGAAAGACCTGAAGTATCTTTACGAATTTGAAAAGCTGCTCGAGAGCGCGAACAACCCGCTCGTGCAGCAGGCGTGTGCCGAGGGGAAGCACGCGCTGGCCTACACCTGCTACCATATGCCGGAGGTGCTGCTCAACACCGGCGACTGCTTTTCGGTGCGTCTGCGTGCGCCGCTGACGGGGTCGCTGGACATCTCGTCGTACTATATGTCGAACTTCATCTGCGACTACTGCAAGTCGCTGCTCGAGCGCGGCATCGAGGGGGGCTACAACTTTCTGTCCGCCCTGCTGGCAACGGAGACCTGCTCAGAGATGAACCGCGCGCTCGAGCACTTCGAGCTGCTGCACCTCGTGGACAACGAGCAGTTTTTCGTGACCTTCCTCGATATGCCCTTCAAGGTCACGGACAACACCGTGCGCCACTATGTCGACCAGCTCCGGCGCAAGGTGCTCACGCCGCTGCACGATGTCTACGGCGTGGACGTTTCGGACGACGCGCTGCGCAAAGCGGTGGCCGAGCACAACGAGGTCTGCCGCATCCTGACCGAGATCGGCCAGTTCCGCAAGGAGGAAAACCCGCGCATCACGGGCTATGAATACCACATCCTCAACCTCGTGAGCTACTGCTGCCCGAAATACCTCATCGTCGACAAACTCCGCGAGACGCTCGAGGAGCTGCGCCACCGCGAGCCTGACGCAAAGCCGAACTTCCGCGTGAAGATTGCCGTCGTCGGCAGCGAGATCGACGACCCCGGCTTTACAAAGCTCGTGGAAGAGGCGGGCGCGCTCGTCGTGGTCGACCGCTTCTGCTTCGGCTCCACGCCCGGCCGCGAGGAGATCCGCCTCGAGGCCGACCTGCCAGTGCTCGAGAGCATCGCCCGGCACTATCTCACCACGAGCCAGTGCCCGCGCTATATGCAGCGCGAGAAGGTGGAGGGCCGCTGGAAGCTCGTGCGCGACCTGTGCGAGGAGTACCACGCGCAGGGCGTGCTGTACGAACAGCTCAAGTTCTGCGAGTACTGGGGTTATGAGCGCGCGCTGGCGAGCCATGTCATCACGCACGACTACGGCATCCCGTCCGTCGCGGTCGACCGCCAGAACGCCACCGGCGGCAACGGCCAGCTGCGCACGCGCGTGCAGGCATTCGTCGAGAGTCTGGAGATCAAGCAGCTTCAGGCGCAGAGAGGAGGCAAGTGACCATGGCTGACAAGGAAAAGCGCTCCCTGCGGGAGTTTCTCCGCCACATCAATGACTATACTTACCGCTTCGACCCCGAAAAGGGCCGCTTTCGCTACCGCGAGCTGCGCGGCGTGCGCGACACGGCGTTTGATTTCTATATGTGGCTCAAGTGCTGGAAGGACATGGTCGTCTTTGTGGCCAAGTGCCCGGTGTCGGCAGTGCGCGCGCTGTTTCGCTACCAGTGGTTCGCGACCTACCTGACCTATCCGAACTTTGTCGACCGCGGCACGCTCGGTATGCGCGGCAACCAGCTGCGCATGGCCCGCGCGCAGTACGACCGCATCGTGAAAAAGGCCACTGACCTGCTGCGCATCTCGTTCGTGGCCAACGAGCACTTCCACCCCGGCAACAAAATGTCGAAGAAGGTCGTGCTCTTTGACGAGCTCGTCCCGGGCGAGATCATGGCCGGCTTCCCGAACCTCATTTACCTGCCGGCGCAGGTGCTGCCGGTGTTCTTGTGCTCGATCCTCGATCAGCAGATCACCCCGCCGTACCTCGACGCGGCCGAGAACTTCGGCATCCCCGCCGACGTCTGCCCGCTGCCCTCGGCCGAGGCCGGCTGCGCCCTGCGCGACGATTATCCCAAGCTCGGCACGTGCTTTGTCGCCTGCAATATGCCGTGCGACGGCAGCGTCGCTACGACGTCGTATCAGGACCGGTACTTCAACCTCCCGACGTACTATTTCGGCGTGCCCATCCGCTACAATGAGGAGGCGGTGCAGGACTACGCCGTCGAGGAGCTGCGCGGCCTGATCCGCTTCATCGAGGAGCAGACCGGCGAGACGTTCGACTGGGACGCGTTCTTCCGGGCCATGAAGGTCTACAATCAGGAAACGGAGTACGAGCTGCAAAAATGGGAGGTCAACCGCACGCCCTACCCGCAGATGACGGGCGAGACGTTCTGGATCTACCGTATGTTTTTCTACCACCTCTCCGGCGGCATGGATCCGCACTTTCTCGACACCGACCGCCGCGTCAACCGCATCATGATGCGCGGTTACCAGCAGAAAAAGCCCTGCGCCCCCGCGATGCGCCACCGCTGCGTCGAGTGGTCGTGCCCGGCAAACTTCTACCCCGATTTCTCCGTCTGGGCGGAAAACTGCTGGGGCATCAACGTCGTGGCGAGCATGGAGTCGCTCATTTCCGACATCATCATCAACACCGAGGACCAGGATCAGGCGCTCGCCGATCTCGCGCGCAGCTACCAGCGCACCACCATGCGCAAGCACACGAAGGGCGGCTACGCCAACGTCCTCGATGAGCTGTGGATCGTCTGCAAGCAGTACAACGCCGACATGGTGCTCATGTACGACCAGATCTCCTGCAAGGGCATGGACGGTCTGCGCGGCGTGTTCGAGGAACAGGCGGCCGCGCGCGGCGTGCATATGCTCTGGGTCGCGCAGGATCTGCTCGATTCGCGTACGATCTCCAAGCGCGATATGCGCCGGCAGGTCAACCTCTATATGCAGACCGTCATGGGCGAGGAGCCCGTGCGGCCCGACCTCGTGGACTTTGACGACGCGCTGACGTGGTGACCGCGGCAGCGCCGCGCAGCCCGGCGCCGAAAAGTGCAGAAATACGACAAGATCCCCTGACCGAGCGGTCAGGGGATCTCGTTTGGGATGGGAAAAAAGATAAGGGGGATTTATCGACCAATCAGTTCTTGCGCTCGTCGCCCCAGAAGAACAGGGCCACGGTGCCCGGACCGGTGTGGCTGCCAATGGTGGTGCCGACGCTGTAGATCTCGACCTTGCCGTTGAGCTTCGGAAACTTCTTTTCGACCTCATCGGCCACGGCGCGCGCGTCGTCATAGCACGCCGACTGGGAGATGTAGCACTTGCCGGAGTAATCCAGACCGCCCTGCGCGTGCTCTTCCATGCGGGTGACGATCTCCTTCATGACGCGCTTCTTGCCGCGGATCTTGGAGCGCGGGATCAACCGGCCGAGGTTATCCATGTTCAGCAGCGGGCAGATGTCCAGCAGGCCGCCGAACACACCGGCCACCTTCGAGATGCGGCCGCCCTTGACATAGAACGTCAGGTCCGTGGAGAAGAACCAGTGGTGCAGCTCCAGCTTGTGCGCCTCGGCCCAGTCGCGCACGGCGTCAACGGACATCCCCTCGTCGCGCAGGTCGGCGAGACGATCCATCAGCAGGCCGTAGCCCGAGGACGCGCCGAGCGAGTCGACGATGTAGATCTTGCGGTCGGGATAGCGCTCGCGGACGATGCGCGCGGCGTTCTCCGCGGAGTTGGACACGCCCGACAGGCCCGAGGACAGGCAGACGTGCAGAATGTCCTTGCCCTGCTCGAGAAACGGGGTGAAATAGTCCACGAACTCCGAGATATTCACCTGCGAGGTGCGCGTCTCGGCGCCGTTTGCCATCGCTGCATAGAACTGATCAAACGGCATCGACTCGCCCAGATCATCCAGGTAGTCCACGCCGTCGAGCTGGTAGTGGAAGCAGATATACGAAATGTCACGCTGCAGGAAGTGCTCCTTGGTCAGGTCAGCGGTGGAGCAGCAGCTCAGTACGAAATTGGCCATGATGTTGGTCTCCTTTGCATCCTTCGATTTGCCCGCAGGCGGGCAGGTATGATTCCTTCTCAATATGGAGGTTATGGAGGTATCATACCCGCCGCGGGGCCATTGCGCAACCTACGAAACGAAACCGGGGCGTAGAACATGGCTCCGCCCTGCTCTACGCCCCGGAATGCGCACTCTACATATCATAGAACGCCTGCAATATCAACGCTTTGCGCGAATGTTAAAGCTGAAATAAACGACGGCCTCGGCCGGGATGAGAACGAGAAACAGCTGCCAGAAATTCATCCCGAAGCGCAGCAGCACAAGGTAAGCGGCCGCAAAGATGCTCGCCACCAGACCGAGCACGATGTACAGATTGCCCCGGCCGCCGAAAAACACGCTGTTGAGCACAAGATACGTGATGGCCGCTGCCGGCACAAAGCACGCAAACACGATCCACTCCACCTTGCCCAGCCACAGCCACAGCACCACGAACACCAGCACCGCCAGCGTGACGATGCCCATGAGCGCGACGAGCAGGATCGCATAATGACTGCGGTCGCGCGCGCCGGCCGGATCGGGCTCCGGCTGCCAGGCGTCGTGCTCATTGAGCAGGTAATCGACCGTGACGCCGAAGATCTCGCTCATGCGCTTGAGCACCGCCGCGTCAGGAATGGCCTCGCCGCGCTCCCACTTGGAGATCGACTTGTCCGAATAATTCAGTTGTTCGCCGAGCTCGGCCTGCGTCATGCCCGCGGCCGTGCGCAGGCGGATCAGGTTGCTGGCGAAGATGAGTTTCAGTTCCTCCATAACGGCGACCTCACGATGGGTTTTCTCCTGCTTATTTTACGCACTCGCGCGCGCATTGTCAACCGTCACGTGCGGTAGACGATCTCCTCGGCCGTGCGCGCGGCGGTCTGCTCGTCGGCGAGCAGACGCACAAGCTCCAACGCAAACGGGATCGCCGCGCCGAGGGCGCGGCCGGTCGTGATCGGCCCGTCGGTGACGACGTCGGCATCGACCATGTGCGCGCCGATGCATTTTTCCTCAAAGCCGGGGTAGCACGTGGCGCGCCGCCCGGTGAGCAGGCCGTACTGCGCGAGCACGCTCGGCGCAGCGCAGATCGCCGCCGCGCGGCCGCCATGCTCCAGCGTGCGGCGCACGAGCGCCTCCACGGCCGGGCTCTTGGCCAGATTCGTCGTGCCGGGCATACCGCCCGGGAGCACGACGAGCTCCGGCGGCGCGGCCAGCAGCTCCGGCAGCGTGCGGTCGCACGTGATGGGCACGCCGTGCGTACCGACGACGGTGTGTGCTTCCTGAATGGACACGGTGTACGTCTCCAGTCCGGCGCGGCGGAGGATATCGAGCGTGATGAGGCCCTCGCACTCCTCGAGCCCTTCGGCAAACAGCAGATAACATTTCGACATAATGGGTTCCCCTTTCTCAAAAAAGCAGCTTACATCAGCGGCGCGACGAGCTTGAGCAGCGCGGCCGCGATGCGCGTATGCAATGGGATGCGCGCAAGGTCACCATGTGTGACGATCTGCGACTGGGCGCGCGTGGCATCATAATCCGCCACGATGTCCTGGATGCACGGACAGTCATAGAGATATACCGCGTCCTCAAAGTGCAGGTACAGGCTGCGGTAATCGAGGTTGATCGTGCCGACGACGGCCTTGCAGTCATCGCTGACGAACACCTTCGCGTGCACGAAGCCGGGCGTGTACTCGTAGATCTTCACGCCGGCGTCGAGCAGCTCACGATAGTGGCCTTTGGCGAGCGCGAAGGCGAACTTCTTATCCGGCACGTGCGGCAAAATGAGCTCCACATCCACGCCGCGTTTTGCCGCGAACGTGAGCGCCATGATCATCGTCTCATCGAGGATGAGGTACGGCGTCATGATGCGCACATAACGCTCGGCGTGGTTGAGGATGTCGAGATACACGCACTCGCCCACGCGCTCATCATCCAGCGGGCTGTCGGCATACGGCAGGACATAGCCCCCCGTCTCCGGCAGCGGCCGCTGCGGCACGTTGAGGTAGCTGCCGTAGGAATCGGTGTCCGGCTCGCGCTCGTCCATGCCCCACATCTGCAGAAACATGAGCGTGAGCGAGCGCACGGCCTCGCCCTCGAGCCGCACGGCCGCATCCTTCCAGACGCCGTAGACGCTCACGAGGTTTGCGTATTCATCGGCGAGGTTCACACCGCCGGTGAAGCCGACGCGGCCGTCGATGACGGCGATCTTGCGGTGGTCGCGGTTGTTGTAATACGTGCTGACCAGCGGGCGCAGCGGCGCGAACATCTTGCAGCGGATACCAAGCGCCTCCATGCGCTTGGGGTAGCCGTACGGCAGGCGGTAGAACGTGCACGTGCCGTCATAGAGCACGCGCACCTCGACGCCGGCGCGCACCTTTTCCTCCAGGATCTTGAGGATGCGGCCCCAGACTTCGCCCTCCTCAATGATGAAATACTCAAGGAAGATGAAGTGCTCGGCCGACTGCAGCGCCTCGATGAGCGCGCCGATCTTGTCCTGACCCATGGGGTAATAGGTGACGGCGGTGTTTTCATACACGGGGTAGTCGCCGGAGCGCAGCGTGTACTCGGCGAGGTTGTGCACCTCGGGCAGCTCGGTGCGCAGGCGGGCCATAAGCTCGGTCTGGCGCGGCACGTACTGCACGGTGCTCAGGATGCTCTCCTGCACGCGGCGGTTGGCGTAGCGATGGCCAAAATCAAGCTGCACGAACAGGTACAGCAGCACACCGAACGCGGGCAGGGCCATGACGAGGATGATCCAGGTGAGCTTGGTCGTGGAGCTGCCGGGCTTGTTGACGAGGTAGATGATGACCACGACGGACATCACCCGCAGGACGATCGTCAGCGCAGGATAGAACCGGCCGAGATAGTGCGCGCCGAGCACCATGATGGCGATCTGCACCACGAGCAGCAGCGTGATGACCATCGTGCGTCCGAACACGATGTCCAGCAGCCGGCGCTTGCCGCGGCGCAGCAGGCGGATCTCATTGTCGTCTTCAAACCAGTCGTTGTGCACGCGCGCACCTCCTTTTTCGTATGGTTATCTATTTATCATATCCGAAATATCGGAAACGGTCAAGGGTCATTCCGGTCGATTTTCCTGCGGTGAAAAAAGCCCCCGGCCGCAGCCGGGGACGAACGCGCGGGATGGCCGCACGGCGCGGCGCCGGAGCACTGACGGGTGCGGCTCGGGAAGCCTCCCCTGACGGGGTGGGCGGCACCTGGCCGGCCTTTTCAGGGGGACGGCCGGAATCTCATTCCGCACCGCCGGGCGGCGTGACCGACAGGACAAACTCGGCCGAGAAATCATCGCCCACGCGGTGGGTGAAAAACTGCCCGCCGAGCAGCTTCAGGATCGCCTCGCACGTGCGCAGGCCGATGTGATTGCTCTCGACGCGCGCGAGTGATTTCAGCGCGCGGTTGGCAAAGCAGACGTGCAGCCGCTCCCCCTCGCACTCGGCCAGAATGGTCAGGCGCGCGGCGGGGTCGGCGTACTTTTCGATGTTCGAGAGCAGATTGTCCGTCACGCGCTTGAGCATCTGCACGTCGGTCGTGACGGTGCAGGGCGTGGTCAGCGGCAGGAGGTTGACGTCAAACCCCCGGCTGCGTAGCTCGGCCGCGCACTCGCCGAGGAGCTGCGCGCAGAGGATCTGCGCGTCGTAAGGCTCGGGGTGCGTCTCCTGCTCGCCGCGGCTGAACACGAGAAAATACCGGAACATCTCCCCCGTCAGGTCCTTGAGCTGATAGGCCTTGTCCCGGCTGGCAAGCACGTAAGCCCGCAGATCCTCCGGCAGCCGGTCCTTGCTCATCTCCAGCAGGTCGAGATAGCCGATGAGCGACGTGAGCGGGTTGCGGATATCGTGCGACATGGCGGTGATGAGGTCGCTGTTGGCCTGCCAGGCGGTCTGCTCGTTGCGCGTGCGCTCTAAGATCGTGTCGCGCATGATGTTGACGCTCTCCGCCAGCTGCGCCAGCTCGTCCGTGCCGATGACGGGGATCGTCCGGTTGAGCGCGCCGGCCGCGTTGACAGCCTCCGACAGGCGCGCGACCCGCCGCGTGAAGCCGATGGCGAGGAACGAATAGATAAGAAACGACAGCACGAGCGCGCCGATCTGCACATAGCTGTAGAGCCACTCCTCGGAATAATCGCACACGGCAACGCGGTACTCACCGTCGGCAAACTGCATGGGATAAAAGCTGTAGCCCAGATCGGTCATATCGCTCTGCTGCGTGTCATCCAGGATGCTGCTCGTACCCCAGGAGCCGGCCTCGTAGGGGTCGCCGCTCGCCTGATAGACGATGACGCTGGCGTTTTTCTCGCTGCGGGCCCACTGCTCCATGGCCAGCGTGTCGCGCGAGGACACGCCGTGCACCCAAATATACTCCTGCAGGCTGCGCTCGTGCTCCAGATTGCGCGCGGCCACGGCATCATCGCTCATGTACCAGTGGTTGATCGCCGCCATGCCCAGCGTGTCCACGGCGAAATAGCACGCGATGCCCAGCGCCAGCGCGGCGACGAGCACGATGATCATGCGCGCATTGATCGACGAGCGCCACTTCTTAATCAATCTGATACCCCTTTCCCCAGACCGTGCGGATGAGGGTCGGGTTGGCCGGGTCATCCTCGAGCTTCTTGCGCAGCTTGAGGATGTGCACCATGACGGTGTTGGCGGAGCTGGGCAGGAACTTCTCGTGCCAGACGTCCTCATAGAGCTTGCGCGCGGACACGGACGTGCCGCGGTTGGCGATGAGGTATTGCAGCAGCTCAAACTCCGTCTTGGTCATCTCGACGGCGCGGCCATTTTTGCACACGGTGCCCTTGTCGCGGTTGATCTCCAGCGCGTCGATGACCGTCGGCGCGTCGCCCTTACCGTGGTAGACACGGTAGCGCCGGATGAGCGAATCGACCCGCAGGAAGAGCTCGTGGTTGGAAAAGGGCTTGATGAGATAATCGTCGCCGCCGCTGCCGTAGGCGTCGCTCATGTCGGCGGGCTGGGCCTTCGCCGTCAGAAACAGGATCGGCGCGACGCTGTGCTGCCGGATCTCCGTGCAGGCGGCAACGCCGTCCATACCGGGCATCATGATGTCGAGAATGATGAGGTCATAGTCCGGCTGCGCGCGCACGCACTCCACGGCGCGCAGGCCGTTTTCGGCCTCGTCGACCTCGTAGCCGCGCGACGAGAGCAGAATATGCAAAATATTGCGGATGTCCGGCTCGTCGTCCACGACGAGGATGCGGACGGGGGTCTCCGGGTTTTCCATGGTATCACCTCTGGGTTCTATCCTAACACATCCGCCCCGGGGCGCACAGGGGCAAACGCCCGCTTTAAGAAATATTAAGCGAATGGGCACAAAAAGCCCGCCGGAGAAGGCCCCGGCGGGTACAGAATCGGACTCAGCTCCAGCCGAGCGTCCGCGCGCAGAAACCCTGCAGGATCGTGGCGACCTGCTCGCGCGTGGCCTCGCCCTGCGGGCGCAGGAACGTGCCGCCGTCCGTCTCCATGCCGGAGATCAGCTCCAGCGCCACGGCGTCGGCCATGGCGGCCTGCGCCCAGTCGGACACATCCGCCCCATCCGGGAACACCGCGAGCTCTGCCGGTGTCCACGTGTGCTTCAGGTGCTGCACACCGTCGGCATAGGCCATGAGGATCACGGCGATCTGCTCGCGCGTCACGGGCAGATCAGGCGAGAAGGTCGTACCGTCGCCCGTGCCGCTCACAACGCCGGTCTGGTATGCCCAGAGCACCGCGTCCTTGTACCAGTCGGCCGTAAGGTCGGTGAACGGAGTTTCGCCGCTCACCGTCGGCTCGCCGACAAAGTTATACAGAATCTGCACGACCTGCGCGCGGGTCGTCACGGCGGCGGGCGAGAAGGTCGTCTCGCTCGTGCCGGTCATGATGCCGTTGCGCACGCAGTACGTGATGCCGGGATAGGCCCAGCTCGTCGGGTCAAGGTCCGTGAAGCGGCTCATGTCTCCGGACGGGTCCGCGTTGTCCACGCTCGTGCGCCAGAGCTGCGTGCCCATGAAGGGGTTGGCCGTGCCGATGACCATCCAGCCCTGCTCGTCGTTCGTGGCGAAGGCGCGCAGACCGTGGTTGAACGGATCGCCGAAGCCGTCGCGCGTGAGCGTTTCGAGCGTGAGCTTGCCGCCTTCCGACGTGATGGCATACAGACCGAAGCCGCGCGTGGCGGTCGAGAGCTTTCTGAGGCAGATGCACAGATCCTTCATGTTCTCCAGATCCGTGATGCGCACGAGCGCGTCATAGAGCTTCTTGAGCGCCTCGGGCAGCTTGCCGCTGAGGCTTGCATAGAGGTCGTTCGCCTTCTGGTAGAGGGCAACAAAGCCCTCGATATCGTTCGTTTCGACGAGGTCGGTCAGCTCGGTAAGCAGCTCGTTGAGCTCCCGGAGCTGGCGCAGTGTGCTCACACTGTAGCGGGCGTTGTAAATGCCGTCCTCGAGCGCCTGACGCATGGTGTCATGCTGCTCGTCGGTGAAGGAGAAGAGCTCGGGGCTCTCGTCATTGACCGCGTCGACCGCGGCGTCGATGGCGGCATCGGGATCAGCATCCGCCGCCATGAGCGTGCCGTCGCCGTTTTTATCCTGATTGAGCAGCAGCTTGAACAGCACCCGCAGGTAGCCGATCTGGCTGGCCCATTCCTCGCGTGACATCTTGAGCAGGTCGCCGTTGGTGAACTGACCGAGCGGCTCAAGCAGAGAGCTGGTGTCGAACGTGCCGAGGAAGAGCTTGCCGTCAAAGACCTTCGACTGCCAGAAATACTGGTTTTCATAGTCGCCGAAGCCGGAGCGCTTGCACAGGATTCCGCCGGCCGGGAACATCTTCGTCCGCTCGCCGACGACGAGTTCCATCCGCTCGCTGCCGTCAGCGCCGATGGACATCCGGTAGAGGTTCACCGACTGCTCCAGGTTGCGCGCGAGGAAGCCGAAGTCCTGATCGAACATAAGCTCCTCGAGCGGGATCTCCTCGTCGTTGTATTCGCCGATGTAGAGATAGCCGTCATAAATGCACATATTGCAGGCGGCCGCGCGCGTGCGCGCGGGGTCGATGCCGAAGGTATATTTGGCGCCGTCGGCCTGATCGCCGACGACCGGCGTCCAGGTCCAGGCGCTGGGGTCGTTCCAGTTGCCGGAGCAGTCGCCGCGCACGATGGCGAACGAGCGCATATTGTCGCCCACGCGCGTGGCGGGCGTGCCGGTGCACATGGCGACGTAGAGACTGCCGTTATATTCGATCATCTCCCAGATGCCGCCGCCGTAAACACTGTCAACATAGTGGATGGCGGGATAGTTATAGAGATCCGACTGCGTGGCAATCTTCGTAAAGCCGTTCGACGGATCATCGGAGATGAGCAGGTAGCCGCCGTCGACGCCGACGTTGCTGATGACGAGCTTGCCGTCATAGACCGCCATGCCGCGGATGCCGGTGCAGACGCCCTCTTTGTACGCCTGTACGTACTCCTGCATATTGGAAAGCCCCGTATAGACGCACTGGAAGCTGTCGTCACTCGGGTCGACCTCATAGATGCTCGGCAGACCGGCGCGGCTGTTGGTGCTCACGCTGCCGCAGAAATAGAGCTTATCCTGATAGCGGATCGCATTGCGGAACAGCGGCGCAATGCCGTTGAGGGAGTTTGCCATGAGCAGCTTGACCTCACCGGTGTGAACGTTGATCTTGACAAGGATGCCGTCGGGAACGCCGCCGTCCTCCTCACCGTAGAAAAACGTGCCGTTAAAGACGGCGTTGAGCTCGGCGCGCATGATCTCCTCGTCAAACTTGTGCCCCATGACGTTGTCCATGGCCGAGAGGGTCTTGCCCATGGCGGCGTAGCACGTGCCGACATAGACATAGTCGCCGTAGGCCATGGCCGCCCAGGAGTAGCTCTGGCCGCGGTCGCCCTGCCCGTCGGCGCCTTCGACCGTTCCGGTCACGGCAACGGTGCCGTCTCCGGTGTAGTCGACCAGACCGTCCGGTTGGCCGGTCGCCTTGTCCGCGTGCGAGATCTTGCCGAAGGTATAGTCTCCGGCATCATACGTATAGGGTGTTTCGGAATATACAGTGTTATCCGCGAATGCGGGGACTGCCAGACTCATGACCATGGCCGCGATCAGCAGCAGGGTCAGGAGCTTGCGTGTTCTCTGCTTCATCGTTACGCTCCTTTCCAGATGTTACAATATGCTTAAAATTTCCAAAGCATTCTGTGGCAATATTGTAACATTTTTGTAGAAAATGTCAATGCATTTTCTCCGTTTTTCTGTGACAATTGCGCGTGTCCGCGCAAGTATTTTCCTTTTTTCTTCTATTAATAGTATTTTAT
>DBFWVW010000036.1:0-39258 GCA_048217285.1 Oscillospiraceae bacterium | reverse complement strand
GAGCGGCAGTGTCCGCAGCCGGGGCAGCAGCCGGGGCCGCCGGAGCGGTCGGAGCGGCCGGTGCGGCCGGAGCGGCCGGAGCAGTGGTCTTGGCAGCAGTCGCCGCGGCCGTGTAAAGGCCGGCAGCCGGAGCCGAAGCCGGTGCGGCGGCAGCCTGCTCAGCCTGCGCCTTGCCCGGCTCGTCGAAACCGGTGGCGATGACGGACACACGAATCTCGTCGTCGAGCGAGGGATCGAAGCTTGCGCCGAAGATGATGTTGGCGTCCGGGTGCGCGGCCTCCTGAACGAGGTTGGCAGCCGTCTCGACATCCTCCAGCCCCATATCCTCGGAGCCGGTGATGTTGATGAGCACGCCGCGTGCGCCGTTGATGGACGTCTCCATAAGCGGGCTGGCCACGGCCATGCGGGCAGCGTCTTCCGCCTTGCCCTTGCCGGCGGCGCGGCCGACGCCCATGTGGGCGAAGCCGGCGTCCTTCATGACGCAGGTGACGTCCGCAAAGTCGAGGTTGATGAAGCCGGTGTTCTTAATAAGATCCGAGATGCTCACGACGGCCTGACGCAGGACGTCATCCGCGATCTCAAAAGCGTTGGCCAGCGTGACCTTCTGGTCGGTGGCAAACTTCAGCCGGTCGTTCGGGATGATGAGCAGGGAGTCGACCTTGCCCAGCAGCTCGTTGATGCCGACCATGGCCTGATCCATGCGGCGCTTGCCCTCGAACTTGAAGGGCTTGGTGACGACGCCGACGGTCAGGATACCGGCCTCGCGGGCAATGTCCGCGATCGTGGGCGCTGCGCCCGTGCCGGTGCCGCCGCCCATACCGGCGGTGATGAAGACCATGTCCGCATTCTCCAGGCTCTTGGCGATATTGTTGCGGCTTTCCTCGGCGCTGCGCTTGCCGACATCGGGATCGCTGCCGGCGCCCTGACCATGGGTCAGCTTCTCGCCGATCTGGATCTTCTGGTCCGCGCTGGAGACGGCCAGAGCCTGCTTATCTGTATTGACAGCCACGTACTCAATTCCCTGAGTGCCGGACTTAACCATGCGGTTTACGACGTTGTTGCCGGCCCCGCCGACGCCAACGACCTTGATGGTGACGACATTTTCCGGACCGGACTCGGTAGCAAAGGACATATTCGGTTCCTCCCTGTTGTTTCTATTTGTATCGGCGACCGGCGCATGTGCGCTCTGGGAGCCGTTTTTTGGCGGGTTTCGCTTCTGTTTGTTCTTATTCTTTCCCATTTTATATCGTTTTCCTTATCAGGTCAATCTTTTTTTGTGAACAATCAGCCGGGGCTGAAATGCGCGCGTTTGTCGATCGACAGGTCAATGGTCCCGGCATCTCTGTCCGTGAGCTGGGCGACCGCGCTCTGCAGCATACCGAATTTGTACTCGACATTTTCATTTGCACCGAGACGGACCGTGAACCGTCCGTCATAGGTGAAGCCGGGATTGGACGCATCCGACAGATCAATAACCGTGACCTTGGACGCCATATCGCGCGTGAGCAGCTGGCCGAGAATGGCCGCCAGATACGTGACCTTCGGTGCGTCGGCCTCACCGGCATTGAGGATCTCGCCGACCTTCGGCTCGACCGGCGTGAGGCCGTCAACCCGGGCAAGGCCGGTCAGCTCGCTCTCTGAGACGGACTTGAGCAGCTTACAATTCTGGTCAACGACCCAGTAGCCGTCGTCCGCCGAAACATAGGCCATGGCGCTGCTCTCCTGGATCGTGATCGTGACGCGGTTGGGCAGCGCGCGTGTGACCTTCGCCTTGTCGACGTATGGGAGCTTGCTGAAGATACGGCTGGCCGCCGAGAAACGGTTGATGAAAAACAGATTGTCGCCCGTGCCGATGCCGGAGGCCTCGACGACCTCCTCGGCCGTATAGATGGAGTTGCCCACCACCTCGACCTTTGCGACACGGAAAAATACGCTCATGCCCAGGACAAGCGCCGCACAGATCAGCAGAAAGATCAGCGGCTGCAGCAGCGACCTGCCCCGGCCGCCGGACGGACGGCGAGGCCGGCGCGCACGGCGTGGCCCTGGCTGCTTCGATTGTTTCATAGGCAGGTGATTCCTTTCACTGCGGCGGGACACAGCGCACGTCGGCGCCAAGTGCCGACAGGCACGCGTCAAAACGGTCATAGCCGCGGTTGATATAGCCGTTGTCGAGGATCTCGGTCTCGCCCTCGGCAGAGAGGCCGGCCACGATCATGGCCGCGCCGCCGCGCAGGTCGCTGGCCGTGAGCGGCGCGCCGGTGAGCCGGTCAACGCCGGTGACATACGCCACGCGTCCCTCGATGCTGACGGCTGCGCCCAGGCGCCGGAACTCCTCGGCATGACGGTAACGGTTGGTAAAGATATTTTCGGTGAACACGGTGGTGCCCTTTGCCTTCAGGCAGGCCGCCATGAGCGGCGGCTGCGCATCCGTGGGAAAGCCCGGATACGGCTGCGTGACAACCGGCCGCGGCGCCGTGAGCCGCCCGGTGGATGTCAGGCGCACGGTGGACGCCGTTTTGATTATAGCACACCCCGCTTCGGAAAGCGAGTCCAGAACGGTCAAAAAGTGGTCCGGATCGACGCCCTGCAGCTCCAGATCACCGCCGCACGCGGCTCCGGCGCACAAAATCGTCGCCGCGACGATGCGGTCCGGCATGATCGTGTGCTCCACAAATGGCTGCGGCCGGAAACCGCCGACCGTGACCGTTGAGGTGCCGGCGCCGGAAATGCGCGCGCCCAGCTTGCGCAGGTAGCACTGCAGGTCGAGGATCTCCGGCTCGCGCGCGGCGTTGCAGATGACCGTCTCCCCCGCCGCCGCGCAGGCGGCCAGCATAGCGTTTTCCGTCGCACCAACGCTCGGAAACGGCAGCAGGATGCGCCGCCCCTTCAGATCGTGCGCGCTGCAGACAATGTCCCCGCCGCGCTCCGTGACCTCCGCACCGAGCGCGCGCAATGCGTCGAGGTGCAGATTCACCGGCCGCGGGCCGAGCTCGCACCCGCCCGGCATGGACAGGCTTGCCGTCCCGAAGCGCGTGAGGATCGCGCCGAGAAAAATGACCGAGGAGCGCAGCTCCCGCATGAGATCGTGCGGGATAAAGTCGCGGTTCATGCCGCGCGAGTCGATGCGCACCGTGTCCCCGTTGCGCTCCGCCGTGCAGCCGAGATGGCGCAGGATGCGCAGCGTGATCGTCACGTCCTTCAGGTCGGGCACGTTGTGCAGAACCGTCTCACTGCCGGCAAGCACGGATGCCGCCATGATCGGCAGCACCGCATTCTTGGCGCCCTGCACCTGAGTGCTCCCGTTCAGTCTGTTTCCGCCGTAAATGTGCCATATGCTCATAATCTTTCCTCCGCACAGCAAATTCATGCCATCCTATGCAGAGAAATACGAGATTGTCATTTTGCGTGCCGGTCAGCCAGTTTCAGCACGAGATCGGCAATACGCTCAGCAGCGTCGGCAACGCCGGCGGAGCGCATATTTTCCGCCATCTGCGCAAGCTGCACAGGATCCGAAAGCAGATCGCTGACGAGGTTATACAGATCGTCTGCCGTGAACGCACCCTCGAGCAGCACTTTGGCCCCGCCGGCGTGCTCCAGCACGCGCGCGTTGCGCTCCTGGTGGTTGTTCGTGACGTTCGGCGACGGGATGAGGATCGCCGGCTTGCCGATACACGTGAGCTCCGCGAGCGTAGACGCCCCCGCGCGGCAGAGCACGAGATCCGCCGCGTCCATCACCAGCGGCATATCATAAATATACGGCCGCACGTCCATACCGTGCGCGGCGAGGTCGGCCGGGCACTTTTCGAGCAAGGCCGTGTGCATCTTCTCATAGCCGTTGCGCCCGGCCGAGTGGATGAGTGCGAACGGTGCGTCCGTGACGGCGGCGCGGGTGATGAACGCCGTCATGACCTCGTTCATGTACGACGCGCCGAGTGACCCCCAAACCGACACGACCAGCGGCTTGTCCGGGTCGAGCCCAAGCTGACGCTTGGCCTCCGCCTTGGAGCAGGCCGTGAACGCGCCGCGCACCGGTGTGCCGGTGACGACGACCTTTTCCTGCTCACTGTAGTGCTGTTTGCTCTCCTCGAAGCCGACGAGAATGCGGTCGACCGCGCCGGCGAGCATCTTCGTTGTCAGGCCGGGCACGGCGTTGGATTCATGCACGATGGTCGGGATGCCGAGCTGCGCTGCAGCCTTGAGCACGGGATAGCAGACATAGCCGCCGGTGCCGATGGCGACGTCGGGTTTGAAGTCCTCGATGATCTTGCGTGCATCCTTCGTCGCCTGCCGCGCATTGTGCAGCGAGCGGAAGTTGTACGCGATCTCCGACGGCTTGAGGCTGCGGTGAATGTTCGTGACCTCCACGGTCACGATGTCATAGCCCGCGCGCGGGACAAGGTCGGTCTCCATCTTGCCGTTGGCGCCGACAAAGAGTATGCCGCAGTCGGGCATCCGGTCACGCAGGATGCCCGCGACCGCAAGCGCGGGGTTGATGTGGCCTGCGGTGCCGCCGCAGGTAAAAAGAAAGTTCATAGCGGATTCCTCCCAGAATCAAAACGGAAATCGGGCAGTCCACGCCGAAAGCCGCCGTGGGCTGCCAGATACACTTTACAAGGTCAGATACTAGCGCGCTTTTTTCGTCGGAATGTCGCGCGAGATGCTCAGGATGATGCCCATCTCCCCGAGCTGCATGAGCAGCGCCGTACCGCCGTAGCTGAAAAACGGCAGCGAGATGCCCGTACACGGGATCAGGTTCGTGACGACCGCGATGTTCAAAAACACCTGGATCGACAGCAGCGTCGTGATGCCGACGCCGACAAGGAAGCTGTAGCGATCGGGCGAGTGCGCGGCGATCCAGTAGCCGCGGCAGATGAGCAGTGCGAACAGGATCAGGATCGCGATGGCGCCGACATAGCCGAGCTCCTCGCAGACGATGGAAAAGATGTAGTCATTGTGCTCCTCAGGCAGATAGAGGTACTTCTGCCGGCTCTGGCCGAGACCGAGACCGAGGAAACCGCCCGAGCCGATAGAATACAGCGACTGCACGATCTGATAGCCGGCCGAGCTCGTATCGGCAAACGGGTCGCGCCAGGACACGATGCGCTTGTGTACATAGGGCACAAATTTGCTTGCGATCAGCAGCAGCGCGCCTGCGCTGCCCATGCCGACGAGCAGGTAAGAGAGCTTGATGCCGCCGACAAACATCATCACGATCGCAAGCGCCATGATGATAATGGACGCCGACAGATGCGGCTCGAGCAGCAGCAGGCCGACGATGACGGCCGTGACGGCCATGAACGGTACAACACCATAGCGGAACGTCTGCATCTGCTCTTTATATGTGCAGATCATGCTGGAAAAAAACAGCACAACCGCGATCTTTGCGATCTCCGACGGCTGAAACGTTGTGAATCCGAGACTCAACCACCGGCGCGCGCCGCCGCCGACCACACCGATGTGCGGGATCCAGACGATGGCGAGCAGGAAAATGCTCACCCCCAGCAGCAGCAGCGACCAGCGGCGGTAGGTGGCCATACGCACCTTGGACAAAACGATCATGACCACGACGCCGGCCACGGCAAAGCCCGCCTGGCGGATAAAGTAATACGCGGGATTCTTGCCCTGCGCATACGCGCGGGCAAAGCTCGATGAGAGCACCATGATGACGCCGATCGCCAGCAGCAGCAGCGTGAGCACGAAAAACGGCAGGTCGAAGCTGCCGCGCTTCGGCCCGTCGGCCGCTTTCACATGGCGCGCGGGAAGTCTCAGATCGGAAATATTCATGCAAGCACCTCCCTGCACCGCGGCGCGCAATCTCACACGCCGAAGCGGTGGAACACGCCGATAAACGACAAAACTGCAAACAGCACCGTCACGCCGGCAAACAGCGCCACGATCTGCGTTTCCTTCCACTTGTGGCCCGTCCAGCCGCCCATCTCGAGATGGTGGTGGAACGGGGACATCTTGAACACGCGCTTGCCGTGCGTGAGCTTGAAGTAGCCGACCTGGATGATGTCCGACAGGGCCTCGATGATGTACATGATGCCGAGCGTCACAAGGATGAGCGGCATATCGTAAGCAAAGGCCAGCGCCGCAACCGCGCCGCCGAGAAAGAGCGATCCCGTGTCGCCCATGAACACCTTCGCCGGGTGCAAGTTATAGATCAAAAAGCCCAGCAGGCCGCCGGCAATGCCGGAAGCGAACACGCCAAGGGACAAAAACCGCTCGCCCCAAAGGATGGAGATGACGGCAAAGAAGATGCACACCGGCATCGTCGTGCTCGCGGCAAGGCCGTCCACACCGTCGGTAAGGTTCACGGAATTGACCGTGCCGACGATAACGAACGCCGCGAAGATCACATACAGCGGCTCGGAGATCGGCACCGTCTTGTTCCAGAACGGGATGTACAGGCTGTCGAGCGCGACATAGCCGAAGCGGCGCATGAGGAAAATGAACGCCACGGCCGCTGCCAGCTGCAGCAGCAGCTTTTTGCCGGCCGTCAGGCCGAGATTCTGCTTCTTCTTGAGCTTTTCATAATCGTCCAGAAAGCCGATCGCGCCGAACACGAGCGCAAACGCCAGGCAAAACAGGTGACCGTATTCGCCCTCGGCCATGCACTCAAAGCCGACCGACAGACACACGATCGTGATCGCGGCGATAAACATCAGTCCGCCCATGGTAGGCGTGCCCTGCTTGGACATATGCCACGTGGGGCCATTTTCCTTGATGCTCTGGCCCGCCTTGATACGTTTGAGATACGGGACCAGGAAAAATCCGACGGCGGCCGACACCGCAAATGCGATGACGAACGCCAGTATCAGCTGCAGCGTCATTTCTCTCTCTTCCTCTTCTCGAGTATTTCGGCAACGATCTCGCGCTCGTCCATGTGCACTTTCGTCTTGCCGATGATCTGGTAATCCTCATGGCCCTTGCCGCAGAGGATGATGACATCGCCGGGGCAATGGTTCTCGATCGCGTAGGCGATGGCCTCGCGCCGGTCGGGCCGCACAACATAGGGCGTGCGCGTCTCCTTGAGGCCGGGGAGAATGTCGGCGATGATCGCCTCCGGGTCCTCCGTGCGTGGGTTATCACTCGTGACGATCACAAAGTCCGCCTTCTGGCCCGCGATGCGGCCCATCTTCGGGCGTTTGCCGCGGTCACGGTCACCGCCGCAGCCAAAGAGAAACACGAGCCGCGCGGGTGCAAACTCGCGCACCGTCGTGAGGATGTTATCAATGGCGTCGGGCGTGACGGCATAGTCGATGAGAATGGTGTAATCCCCGTCGGTCTCGAGTACTTCGGCGCGGCCCTTGACGGGCTTTGCCGTGTCGAGCGCAGCAGCACAGTCGTCAAGCGAAATGCCAAGCGCGCAGGCGCAGGCAATGACGCTCAGCGCATTGTAGACCGAGAACATACCCGGGATACCGAGGCGCATACGCACGATCGCGTCGCCGCTCATGGCGACAAAGCGCACGCCGGACGCGCTCAGGCGGATGTCCTTGGCCACGAGGTCGGCGTCGTTGCGCTTGGCCGAGTACGTGTGCATCGGGCATTTGGCGCGTTCGAGCATGACGTGCGCCCACGGATCGTCGGCATTGACGATGCCGACGTCGCTCTGCGCGAACAGCAGCGCCTTGGCCTCGGCATAGGCCTCCATGGTCTTGTGGAAATCCAGATGATCCTGTGACAGGTTCGTGAAGATGCCCACCCGGAAACGGATGCCCTCCACGCGGTGCAGCACCAGCGAATGGGATGACACCTCCATGACCGCGTGCGTGCAGCCGGCGTCGACCATCCGGCGCAGGAGCTTTTGCAGCTCATAGGTATCCGGTGTAGTGTGCTCGGTGTGCAGCACCTCATCGCCGATCACGTTCGCATTCGTACCGATGAGGCCGACCTTCGTGTGCAGGCACTGCTCGAGCATATGTTTGATGAGCGTGGTGACGGTGGTCTTGCCGTTCGTGCCGGTCACACCGATCATGGTCAGCTCGCGCGACGGGTTGCCGAAAAATTCGCAGCAGATGCGCGAGAGTGCGAGGCGGCTGTCGGCCACGAGGATATACGGAATGTCCGCTTCCGGCTTCTCCTGGCAGAGCACGACGGCCGCACCGCGGTCCGCGGCAGCGCCGATGAATCGGTGTCCGTCGGATTCATACCCGCAAACGGCGGCAAACAGATCGCCGGGCTGCGTGGTGCGCGAGTCAAAGCTGATATCCCGGATATCCAGTTCCGGATCGGCGGTGCATTCGCGCACGTCCAGAACGGACAGCAATCGCTTGAGTTTCATAGAGTTCCCTCCGTTCATCGTCAGTATCGGCCAAGCATACCCGAATCGGTCGTCACGAGCGTGACCTCCACGACCGTGCCATGTTCGAGTTCGCTCCCGGCGGTCACGCTCTGCCAGGAGATCTTCTGGGAGGCAGTGTCCGTGATGGAGCTGTTGGTCTTGATATACAGGCCCAGCGCGGCCATGCGGTCGCGGGCCGTCTCATAACTCAGGTTGGTCAGATCGGGCATGGTTTCCTTATCGCCCGAGGGCTCCTTGCCGGCATAGAGCAGGATGGTGCTGCCGTTTGCGACGACCGCGCCGCTGCCCGGAAGCTGTGCCGTGATCTTGTCACCGTCGCCGTAGGCACGCGCCTGCAGGCCGACTTCCTCGAGCGCGGCCTTCGCCTGCTCGACGGACAGGCCGGTCACGTTCGGCACGGTCTTATCCATATGCGTCTTTTCCGTCTCCGAGTACGACGGCTCCACGCCGAGATACGGCAGGATGTCCGCCATCATTTTGCCGACGGTGGGCGCGGCCATCTGGCCGCCGCTGATATAGATGCCGGTGCTGTTGCTCGGCGTGTCGAGCAGCACGAGGATGACGATCTGCGGGTCGTCCGCCGGGGCAAAGCCGATGAACGAGACGATGTACTCCTTTGCGCCGCCGGCCGCGTCCTGCGCGACTTTTTCCGACGTACCGGTCTTACCGCCGATGCGGTAGCCGGCAACGTAGGCGTTCTTGCCGGTGCCGTCGACGGGGTCGCCGACGACCTGCTCGAGGATCTCACGCACGGTCGCGCTCGTCTCCTCACTGATGACCTGGCGCACCACGGTCGGCGAATTGGACACGACCGCTTCCCCATCGCTGTTGACGATGCTCTTAACGACATACGGCTTCATCAGATAGCCGCCGTTGACGCAGGCGCTGACCGCCGTGATGAGCTGCAGCGGCGTGATCGTAAACGTCTGGCCGAAGGAGGCCGCCGCGAGCTGGGAAAGGTTCTCCGTGTCATAGAACGTGTTCTGGCTCCACCAGATGCTGCCGCTCTCGCCGGACAGATCGATGCCGGTCTTGGCCGTGAGGGTGCTGTCCACGTTGTTGGTCAGGTTCAGGAAGCCGAACGCCTCGGCGTACTTATAGAACGTGCGCGCGCCGACGAGCTGGCCGATCTGCACGAGCGCCACGTTGCACGAGTGCTGGATGGCCTGCGTGAGATTCTGGCTGCCGTGGCCGGTCGTTTTCCAGCACTTGAGGGGATCGGTACGGCCGAGCACGTTCGTGCTGCCGCCGCAGTAAAACGACGAATTTTCATTGACCACGCCTTCTTCGAGCGCCATGGCCAGCGTAATGATCTTGAACGTGGAGCCGGGCTCGTAGGTGTCCGACAGCGCCTTATTGCGCCACTGCTTCGTCTGCGCGGCGGAGAGCAGCTCGGCCTTTTTGTCGGGGTCGGTCTCGGCGTCGATGGCTTCCTGATCCTTGCCACTGACCTTCTGATAATTGTTGAGGTCGAAGTTGCCGAGCGAGACCATGCCGAGGATGGCGCCGCTGCTGGGATCCATGGCGATCGCCGCCGCGCCGTTTTGCACGTCGTAGTCCTCAACCGCCTGCTGCAGATGCTTTTCGAGGTAATACTGGATGGTTGCATCGATGGTCAGGTTCATGTCGTTGCCCTTTGTCTCGTCGTAGTAATCCTCGTAGTTGACAAAGAGCATATCCGTGCCGCGGTTATCCGTCGCACGAATGATGCGGCCTGTGCTGCCGGTCAGGTAGCTGTCATAGCGCTGCTCAAGGCCGTAGCGGCCCTCGTTGTCCTGTCCGACGAAGCCGATGACGTGCGCGGCGAGGCTGCCATAGGGATAATAGCGCTTCGTGTCCGGCTCGATCTTGACGCCGATGAGATCGTATTCTTTTTTGAACTCGCGCACCTTTTCCGACACGTCCGGCTCGACCTTGCGCTTGACGACCTCGTACCAGCGGTCGGTATTTTTCGTCATGGCCAGGATCTTATCATAATTGACGTCGAGGATCTCGGAAAGTTCACGTGCGATCAGCTGCGGATCCTCGTTGTTCTTGGCGATCTCGGCCGGGCTGATGAAGATCGTATCGACCGAGGCGTTCATGGCCAGGATCTTGCCGTTCGTGTCATAGATCGCGCCGCGCGAGGCCGTGATCTCCGTCTCGCGCACCTGCTGGTCAATCGCCATTTTTTCGTACTCGTCATGGTGCACGATCATGACATTGAACAGCTTGATGCCAAGGACAGCAAATGCAAGGATGCCGCACACAATCAAAAGGAAGCGTGTGCGGCGGAGCATCATGATATTCGGTGTTTTGGTACTTGCACGAAAAGGCACGCGGTTGTCCCGGCGCCCGGAAGTTTCATTCGCCATGTCTGTCTCCTTGTTCCTGCGGGGATAGTACTATCATACAGGCTGGCTCATCGAAAATATTCCACAATGGATGAGAAGAAATCGCCGAGGCGGTCAGCAAGGCTCAGCGGCTCTGCCGCGTTCTGGTCGAGGACCACCGCCGTGTCCGTGGCGTCGCTGCTGCTGATGTAATAGAGCTGGTCGCTGCGCGGCTTCTGCATACCGAGCTCATGAATGGCATAGTCCTCGATCTCCGTGAGGTTGAACGCGCTCTCATAGTCGATGCGCAGGCGCGTCTGCTGCTCCTGCAGTTCGGCGTACTGATCCTCGAGCGTCGAGACCTCCGCCGACGCCTGTGAGAGCTGTACGCGTGCAACGAGCGAGATGACGATCAGCACGGCGGCAATGGCAAAGCCGAGCACGGCCAGCGGGGCGATCGCCTGCTTGGGGGTCGGAACGGACTCCGGAACGACAGCCTCCGTCGTCCGGGGGGCGTTCGGCAGTTCTACAGGTGCACTATACAGGTACTCCTCCGCAGCGGTGCTGCGCAGGTCATACGCCGCGTTGCCGTCCATGCGCGCGGTATTCCGTTTTCTCGAAGCAGGAGATGCCATGACCGGCTCCTTTCTCAGACACGCTCCGCGACACGAAGTTTCGCGCTGCGGGCGCGCGGGTTACACTCCAGTTCTTCCTCACCGGGCAGGATCGGCTTGCGGGAGACGCTGCGCAGCGTCTGCACAAAGCCGCAGGTGCACACCGGCGCCTCACGCGGGCAGGTGCAGCCGTGCTCCCGCCGGGCAATGCCGGTCTTGACGATCCGGTCCTCGAGGGAATGAAAGCTGATGACGCACAGCCGCCCGCCGGCACGGAGCTTGTCCGGCGCGGTGTCCATCATCTCACGCACCGCCGCCAGCTCGTCGTTCACGGCGATGCGGATCGCCTGAAAGCTGCGCTTGGCGGGATGCTGTTTTTCGCGCAGCGCGGCACCCGGCATGGCCGAGCGGATCACATCGACCAGCTCCAGCGTGGTCGCGATCGGCTGCTGCGCCCGGGCGCGCACGATCGCCCCGGCAATGCGAGGCGCGTAGCGCTCCTCGCCGTATTCATACAAAATGCGTTTGAGTTCGCTCTCCGGCCACTCATTGACAACGTTCCATGCGCTCAGGCCGCCAGTCGCGTCCATGCGCATATCGAGCGGCGCGTCATGCATATAGGAAAAGCCGCGCTGCGTCTCATCGAGCTGCGGCGAGGAAACACCGAGATCAAAGAGCATACCGTCCACGGCGTCGATGCCGAGGCGGTCCAGAATAGCGGCCGTATTGCGGAAGTTGCCGTGCACAAGCTGCACGCGGTCTCCAAACGAAGCCAACCGCGCGCCGGCGCGCGCGATCGCCGTCTCGTCGCGGTCAATGCCGATGAGCTTTCCAGTCGTGAGGCGGCCGGCAATCTGCTCGGAGTGGCCGCCCATACCAAGCGTACCGTCCACGTAAATGCCGTCAGGCCGGATATTCAGATTATCGATACATTCGTGCAGCAGCACGGGGATATGTCCGGCGTCCATCAGAAATCCAGCTCCTTCATAACGGCGGCGATGTTCTCCGGCAGCGCCTCCAGCGGGCAGATCTCATCCCAGCGCGCACTGTCCCAGAACTCCGCGTGATTGTTGCTGCCGACCACGGTAACGCTCTTGGTCAGGCCGGCAAATTCACGCAGGTGCTGCGGCAGGAGGATACGTCCCTGTCCATCGAGATCGCAGCGGGCCGCATACGCGAACAGCGGACGCATCTTGCGCTGCTGCCCGTTCGGCATGGCCGCCACTTTTTCGGAGATGCCTTTCCAGTTTTCCTGGCTGTAGGCCGACAGGCACTTCTCGGGCGAAATCGTCACATAGAACGTGTCGCCCAGTTCTTCCCGGAGTTTGGCCGGGATGAACAGACGGCCTTTGGCGTCCAGCGTGTGTTGATAGATACCGGTCATGCTGCATCCCCCCTTCTCCGGAATCATGCACTTACGCGCCCCACGTGTGGGCTTTTCATGCATTTTAAACCACTTCGCCCCACGTGTAATCCTCATTATAGTGGCAGGCCGGGGAAAATGCAAGGAGAAATTCCCGCCTTTTTCTTGCAATTTCCGACAATTCTGTCAATCCGACTGTGGTTTTCCCGGTCACAAGCTTTTGCGTTTTTCACCGAAAAGAGGAAAACAGCGGCACAAGATGTGCCGCTGTCACACAAAAAAATCCCCACCGGAAGCACGGAAAGCGCACCCGGCGGGAAAAAATTTCGGCAAAACGCAAAACCGCCGCCGGGCAAGCCGGCGGCGGTGCAGATGTGCAGGAAAACGTCAGTCAGTTGACTTCTTCCGGGGCATCCTCGCCCTCGAAGCGGATCTCAGGCTGCTGGGCCGCGGGCGCGGCTGCGGGCGCGGCCGTGCTGCCGGCAACACCCTGAAATGCAGCGTGTGCCTGCTGCACACTGCCGAGCGCGGCGGAGATCGCCTCCTCCGTGCGGCGCAGCGCCTCATCGCAGAACTGGCTCGAGGCGCGGCGCAGCGCGTCGGCCTTGGCCTGCGTGGAGGCAAGCATTTCGTTGCTGCGCGCCTTGGCGATGCGCACGATCTCCTGATCGTTCACAAGCGCGCGTGCACGCTCCTCCGCCTGATTGCGGATGCCTTCGGCCTCGCGCTTGGCATTGTTGATGAATTCGTCGCGGGCGGAGACCAGCCGCTTTGCCTCGGAAAGCTCCACCGGCATGGCGGTCTTGATCTCATCCAGGATCTCGAGAACCTGGTCACGCTCGACGATGCATTTTTCGTTGCCGAGCGGCACACCCCATGCCTCCGACACCATGGTATAAAGCTGGTCAATGAGCTCCATGACTTCGTTGTCCATTTTGTTTCCTCCCAAAGCGTGTTCCGGCAGAGCCGGTGAAAAAACTGTCCGAATCGAATTATTCGCTGCGCAGGGCACGTTCGTGCACATCGTCGATGATCTCGCACGGTACAAACGGCTTGAGATCCGCACCGTAACCGGCGAGCTCCTTGACGACCGATGAGCTGAGGAACGTATATTTCTGACTGGCCGTCAGGAACATGGTGTCCAGCTCGGGATTGATCTTTTTGTTGATAAGCGCCATCTGGAATTCGTTTTCAAAATCCGTGTTCGCGCGCAGCCCTTTGACAATGACCGCCCCCTCCGGAAAGGTCTTGGCATATTCGGCGAGCAGGCCGTCAAACGTGTCCACTTCCACATTGGGGAAACGGCTGACGACACGGCGCGCGAGCGCCACGCGCTCCTCGCGGGTAAACATGGGGTGCTGTTTGCCGGCGTTGGGCATGATGCACACGACGACGCGGTCAAAAATACCGGACGTGCGGCGGATGATGTTCAAATGACCGAGGGTAATGGGGTCAAAGCTGCCGGGGTAAATCGCTGTTTTCATGCATAGGTTCCCTTTCCGTAGAGCGTAAGCTTGATCTTGCCGTAATTGCGCTCCGTGAGCAGATGATACGGCTGCGGAAGCTGCGGGAGCACCTTTTCGCGGCGGCTTTCACACACGATTATACCACCCTCAGCCAATATGTCAAACTGTACAACATTTTCGAGTGCTTTGTCAAGCAATCCCGTATCATACGGTGGATCCAGAAAAATCAGGTCGAATTTCCCGCACGTGCGCAGGTAACCGAGCGACTCGCCCTGAACCACATCCCCCTGCAAACGGCAGAGCGCGAGATTGGCGCGCACGAGCTGTACGGCAGTGCGGCTTTCATCGACGAATACGGCGCTGCGTGCGCCGCGGCTGAGCGCCTCGATACCGAGTTGGCCGGTGCCGGCAAAGAGGTCGAGCACGCGCCGGCCCTCGATGTCGAACTGGATGAGATTGAACATGGATTCCTTGACATTATCGGTCGTGGGACGGGTGGCCATCCCTTCCGGCTCGCGCAGCCTGCGGCCGCGGGCCGTGCCTGTAATCACACGCATGGTGGTTCTCCTTTCGGGTGATAGTGGTCATAGACCGCGCGGGCGGTGCCCGCCGGGACGGCCGCACACAGCTCCTCATACGAAGCCGTGCGGATCGCCTTGACGCTGCGGAAGGCCTTGAGCAGCGCATTGCGCCGCTTCTCGCCCACACCGGGGATCTGATCGAGCTCGGACGAGAGGCTCTCGCGCCGCAGCCGGCGCTGATAATCGATGGAAAAGCGGTGCGTCTCCTCCTGGATCGTACCGATGAAGGCAAACACCGCGGGGTTGGCGGCAATTCCGATCTCATGCCCGCCGGGGGTGATAAGTGCACGTGTGCGGTGACGGTCGTCCTTGACCATGCCGAACACCGGCACCTGCAGGCCGAAACCGTCGAGCACCGTCTGCGCGACGGCTGCGTGCTCCGCGCCGCCGTCGATCAGCAGCAGATCCGGGAGCGGGCAAAAGCCCGGGTCACCGTCCACATAGTGCTGAAAGCGGCGCGTGACCGCCTCGTGCATGGAGCCGTAGTCGTTCTGCCCGTCCGTCGTGCGGATGCGAAACTTCCGGTAGTCCGACTTGCGCGGCCGGCCGTGCTGGAACACGGTCATGCCGGCGACGATGCCGGTGTCGCCGAGGTTGGAGATGTCAAATGCCTCAATGCGCTCCGGCGGCGCATCCAGCTCCAACGCGCGCTGGAGCCATTCGAGCGTCTTGAGGCTGCGCTGCGCCTTCGTCGTTGCGATGAGGATCTCTTCCTGTGCATTTTTTGCCGCCATTTCCGTCAGGCGGCACTTGTCGCCGCGCTGCGGCACGGCGAGCGCGACCTTGTGCCCCGCCGCCTCGGTGAGCAGCCGCTCGAGCGCGTCCTGCCCCTCGAGCGCACACGGCAGCAGCACCTGGCGCGGGTAGGTAGCGCCGCCCTCATAATACTGCTGCACAAGCGCGGCGAGCGCCTCGCCGTCCGGCTCCATCGGCTCGTCGAGGAACGACTTATCCTTGCCCGTGAGGTTGCCGTCCGTGAAGTGCAGCACGGTAAAGCAGCACTTGGCCCCGCGCTGAAAGCCGACGGCGTCCGTGTCGGAATAGGCCGTGGCGATAACGCGCTGGTGGTTCTGCAGGCCCTGGATGGCGCGCAGCCGGTCGCGCAGCGACGCCGCGTATTCAAATCGCAGCGCGTCGGCCGCGGCCTGCATCTGCTCGGTCAATTCGGCCGTGAGCTCTGCCGTGCGGCCGTCGAGGATCATCTCGGCCTCGCGAATGGCCTTGAGATACTCCGCGCGCGTGACGTCCTTCAGGCAATAGCCTGCGCAGGTGCCCATATGGTAATTCAGACACGGGCGGGCGCGGCCGATGTCGCGCGGAAATTTCCGCGTGCACGTCGGCAGACGCAGCGTTTTGCACACGGTGTCAATGATCTCCGCCGTCATGCTCCGACCGCCGTAGGGGCCGAAGTATTTCGCGCCGTCCTTCTCTGTATGGTTCACCAGTGAGAACGTCGGGTATGGCTGCGTCACGTCCAGGCGCACAAAGGGATAGCCCTTGTCGTCCTTGAGCAGGATGTTGTATTTGGGTTTGTGCAGCTTGATGAGCGAGTTTTCGAGCACGAGCGCCTCGAACTCGGACTGCACAACGATAACATTGAAATCCGCAACGTGCGCGACCATGGCCGCCACCTTCGGCAGGTGCTCGCCGCGAAAATAGCTCGTGACGCGGTTTTTGAGCGCTTTCGCCTTGCCGATGTAGATAACCTCGCCGTGCTCGTCGAGCATGATGTACACGCCCGGCAGCAGCGGAAGCATATTGGCCTTTTCGCGCAGTTGTTCGGGTCGGAGTTTTTCCATAGCTTGCTCCTGCGGTATCGAAGAAAATCTGCGGTCAGGAAAACAGGGGCGTGCTGAAGACACGCCCCTGTTTCGGTTTCATGTTGTTGGGATCACTCGGAAAAATCGGAATTGATCAGTGCGGTCAGGGTATCGATCGCTTCCTGCTCGTCGGCGCCGTCCGCCACGAGGGTGACCGTCGTGCCCTTCACAATACCGAGCGACAAAACGCCAAGCAGACTCTTGGCGTTGACGCGTCTCTCGTCTTTTTCGATCCAGATGCTGCTCTTGAATTCGTTTGCCTTCTGGATGAAGAAGGTCGCGGGCCGTGCATGGAGTCCCACCTGGTTGTTGATGACTGCTTCTTTCGTGATCATTTTCTCCACTCCTTATGCACTATTATGCTTTTTCATCTTATCAAAAACGCCCTGCATCGTCAACCGATTTTCGCTTTTTTGTTGCTTTGCACAGCGTTTTTTCACCGGTATTTTCCGATTTTATTTCAGTTCGACAACGGTCACGCCGCTCTCGCCCTCGCCGTAGCGGCCGAGGCGGTAGGACTTAACCGCCTTGTTTTTGCGCAGCGACTGCTGCACGGCGGCGCGCAGCGCGCCGGTGCCCTTGCCGTGGATAATGGTGACCTTTTCGAGCTTGGCCATGACGGCATTGTCGAGAAAGCGCTCCGTCGCGGCGACGGCCTCCATCGTGTCCATGCCGCGCAGGTCGATCTCCGACTCGGCGGCTACATTGCGCAGGCTGGCCGCGTGTGCGGCGGCAAACTTTTGTGCCTCGGGCTTCTCGTTTTCCAGCAGATACACGTCCTGCTCCTTGGCCGTCACGTTCATGATGCCAGCGCGCAGGCTCAGCGTCCGGTCGGCAGAAATGGCCGTGACGGTCGCCTTGATGTCCCCCATCTTGCGCAGCTGCACGGTGTCGCCCACGCGCACCGGGCGGGCAGAAGCTTTCTTTTCCTGTGTCTGCGGGTGCGCTGCGGCCGAAGCCGCGTCCTCGGCCTCATTCAGCTTGCGGCGCAGGGCGGCGCGCGCGTCGTTGGCACGGTGGTGGTCGGCGTCCGTCTTCTCCATCTTGCGCAGCGTGTCGAGCTCGCGCATCACTTCGTCCGCCGTCCGGCGCGCGTCGCCGATGATGCGCTCGGCGTCGCGACGTGCCTTCTCGTCGGCCTTTTCCAGCCGGACGGAGAGCTCCGCCTTCAGGCGCTCGGATTTGCGGCGGTTGTCCTCTGCTTCGCGCAGCCGGCGCGCAGCCTCGGCGCGGTCGCGCTCCATGAGCTGGCGCACCTGCTCGAGTTTTTCAATGGTGGCCTCCATGCTCGCGCTCTCGGTGCTGACGCGGCTGCGCGCATCGGCAATGATCTCCTGCGGCAGCCCCAGCCGCTCGGAGATGGCAAAGGCATTCGACTTACCGGGAATGCCGATGAGCAAGTGGTAGGTCGGCCGCAGGGAGTCCACATCAAACTCGCACGAGGCGTTCATGACGCCGGGCTGCGTTGTGGCATAGACCTTGAGCTCCGTATAATGCGTTGTGGCCGCGATGAGCGCGCCGCACTTGCGCGCGTGCTCGATGATGGCGATGGCCAGTGCCGCGCCCTCGGTCGGGTCCGTGCCGGCGCCGAGCTCGTCAAACAGCAGCAGCGACCGGTCGTCGCACTCGCGGAGCATACGCACGGTATTGGTCATGTGCGCCGAGAATGTGGACAGCGACTGCTCAATACTCTGCTCATCGCCGATGTCGGCCATGATCTCGTCAAACACGGGCATCGTACTGCCGTCGGCGCACGGGATGTGCAGGCCGCACTGCGTCATGGCGGCGAGCAGGCCGATGGTCTTGAGCGTGACGGTCTTGCCGCCGGTGTTCGGGCCCGTGATAACGAGCGTGTCAAACTCGCCGCCGAGCGCCACGTCGATCGGCACGGCGGTATCCTTCGGCAGCAGCGGATGGCGCGCGCGGCGCAGCGAAAGGCGCTTATCCGTCAGCTCCGGCGCGATCGCATCAAGCTGGTAGGCAAGCTTGGCCTTGGCGAAAATGAGATCCAGGCGCACGAGCACGTCGAAATCGCTGGAGATGTCCTCCCGGTGCGCGGCGCACTCGGCCGAGAGTTCGGCAAGGATGCGCTCGATCTCGGTCTTTTCGCGTGCACGCAGCTCCCGCAGTTCGTTGTTCGCCTTCACGGCGGCCATCGGTTCAATGAACAGCGTCGCACCGGAAGCCGACACATCGTGCACAAGGCCGGGCACCGCGCCCTTGTGCTCCGCCTTGACCGGCACCACATAGCGCTCGGAGCGCATGGTAATGATCGGCTCCTGCAGCGCCTTGGCATAGCTCGGTGAAGAGATGATTTTCTGCAGCGCGTCGTGCACACGCGCACTCGCGGCGTGGATCAGCCGGCGAATGGAGGCCAGCTCGCTCGACGCGCTGTCGGCAATTTCGTCCTCGCCGGTGATGGAGGTGAAGATCTTCTCCTCCAGAAAGCGGTTGGCCTGCAGGGCGCTGAAGAGATAGTCGATGCTCGTCTTATCCTGCCGCTCGCCGGTGCCGTAGCCGCGCACGCAGCGCGCTGCCTGCAGCACGCCCGCAATGTCCAGCAGCTCGCGCGTGTTGAGCGCGCCGCCCATGTCCGCGCGCTGCAGCGCCGCGCGCACGTCCTTTACGCCGGAAAACGACGGACTGCCTTTAACGACCATCAGGGATGCGGCGGCGCTCGTCTCGCCGAGGCGCGTCGCCACCACGGCGCGGTCGCCGCTCGGACGCAGAGCCATTGCCTGTGCGCGAGCCGTCTCGCTCACGGCCTGGGCAGCCAGCAGCGCCAGCACGGCCGGCAGCTCCAGCGTTTGCAGGGATTTTTCATAGGAATCCATAGGATGTCTCCTTTGCGGGGGAAAATTCAAGATCAGATGCGCGCGACGCCGCTCTCTCGCGCGGCCTGCGCGACCGCCGCAGCCACAGCCGGGCCGACGCGCGGGTCAAAAGCCTTGGGAATGATATAGTCGGCGCACAGCTCCTCGGGCGTGATGAGCGCCGAGAGCGCGTGCGCAGCGGCGAGCTTCATAGGCTCGTTGATATCGGACGCGCGCACGTCGAACGCGCCGCGGAAGATGCCCGGGAAGGCCAGCACATTGTTGATCTGGTTCGGATAGTCGCTGCGGCCGGTGCTGACGACGGCCGCGCCTGCGGCCTTGGCCTCGTCGGGGAAGATCTCCGGCGTGGGGTTGGCACAGGCAAAGACGATGGCGTCGCGGTGCATGGTGCGCACCATGTCGCCGGTCAGCAGGCCGGGCTGCGACACGCCGATGAACACGTCCGCATCGCGCACGACATCGGCCAGCGTGCCGGCCTGACGGCGGAGGTTCGTGACCTCGGCCATCTCGTTTTTGATCCAGTTCATGTTCTCCGGCCGGCCGGCGTAGATCGCGCCAACCCGGTCGCAGAGCGTCACGTCGCGCGCGCCGGCGCGCAGCAGGAGCTTGCTGATGGAAATGGCGGCCGCGCCCGCGCCGGACATCACGATCTTCACGTCCTCCAGCCGCTTTCCGACCACGCGCAGCGCATTCGTCAGCCCTGCAAGGGTGATGATGGCCGTGCCATGCTGGTCGTCGTGAAAGACCGGGATATCGCACAGCTCCTTGAGCTTGCGCTCGATCTCAAAGCAGCGCGGCGCGGAGATGTCCTCCAAATTGATGCCGCCGAAGCTGCCGGAGAGCAGGTATACCGTGCGCACGAACTCGTCCACGTCCTTCGTGCGGATGCACAGCGGGAAGGCGTCCACGTCCGCAAACGCCTTGAACAGCACACACTTGCCCTCCATGACGGGCATACCCGCCTCGGGGCCGATGTCACCGAGGCCGAGCACGGCAGAGCCATCCGTGATGACGGCGCAGAGATTGTGCCGGCGCGTAAGCGTGTAGCTCTTGTCCGGGTCGCGCTGGATCTCCAGGCACGGCTGGGCCACACCGGGCGTATACGCGAGCGACAGGTCGTCCTTTGTGGAGACCGGTACACGGGTGTTGACTTCGATCTTGCCGCCCCACTGCTCGTGCAGACGGAGCGATTCCTTTGCGTAATCCATGGTCATGCCTCCTCCTGTTTCGGGTGCACCATATTCTCCGGCCGCACCCAGGCGTCAAACTCCTCGGCCGTGAGCAGGCCGAGCTCCACTGCCGCGGCCTCGAGCGTCTGGCCGGTGGCGTGGGCGTGCTTTGCGATTTTTGCGGCGTTTTCATAGCCGATGTACGGGTTGAGCGCCGTGACGAGCATGAGCGATGCGTCCAGATGCGCCTGAATGACATCATAATTCGGCCGGATGCCACGCACGCAGTTGGCCTCGAAGGAATCCATGGCGTCAGCGAGCAGACGCGCCGACTGCAGGAAGTTGTAGATTGTCACCGGCAGGAACACATTGAGCTGGAAGTTGCCCTGCGACGCCGCGATGCCGATTGCCGTGTCATTACCCATGACCTGCACGGCCACCATCGTAACGGCCTCGCACTGTGTGGGGTTGACCTTACCGGGCATGATGGACGAGCCGGGCTCATTGGCCGGGATGATCAGCTCGCCGATGCCGCAGCGTGGACCGGAAGACAGCCAGCGCACGTCGTTTGCGATCTTCATCAGGTCAGCCGCCAGCGCTTTGAGCGCACCGTGCGCGAACACCATCTGGTCCTTGCTCGTGAGCGCGTGGAACTTGTTTGGTGCCGACAGGAAGGCATAGCCCAGCAGCTCGGAGATCTCCTCCGCCGCCAGGTCGCCGAACGCAGCCGGGGCATTGAGCCCGGTGCCGACGGCCGTGCCGCCGAGGGCCAGCTCGCTCAGCGCGCGGCAGGACTGCATGATCATGTCGCGGTCGTGGCCGAGCATGGCGCTCCAGCCGCTGATCTCCTGCCCGAGCGTGAGCGGCACGGCATCCTGCAGGTGCGTGCGGCCGATCTTGACCACATCGCGGTACTCCGTGCTCAGGCGGTCGAGCGTCGCCGTCAGGCGGCCGACAGCCGGCAGGACCTGCTCCTCAAGCGCGACGCGCGCAGCCACGTGCATGGCCGTCGGGAACGTGTCGTTCGAGCTCTGCGAGCAGTTGACATGGTCGTTCGGGTGCACGAGCGCCTCGCCCAGCAGCTCGTTGGCGCGGTGGGCAATGACCTCGTTGACATTCATATTTGTCTGCGTTCCGCTGCCGGTCTGCCAGACGGCGAGCGGGAAGTTGCCGTCAAGCGAGCCGTCGAGGATCTCGTGGCAGGCGGTCTCGATCGCGGCGGCGCGGCGGGCGTCGAGCACGCCGAGCTGCGCATTGGCGCGCGCGGCCGCAAGCTTCACGACTGCGAACGCGCGGATGACCTCCGGCGGGATCTTCTCCGTGCCGATACGGAAATTTTCAAAGCTGCGCTGCGTCTGCGCACCCCAGTAACGGTCGGCAGGCACACGCACCTCACCCATGGTATCATGCTCCAGACGGTATTCCATCCTGTAACCTCTTTTCGCAAAAATCTCAGATGCCGCTATTATACGCCCATCTGCCCGCGCGCCGCAACCCCGGAGACACGCAAAAACAGCGCTGTTGTCACGCAACAGCGCTGCTGCATCTATCATCCGGCGCGGCGCAGTACCCAGAGACTCTGGATCTGTCCGGCGAGGGTGTCATAGTCCCAGCTCTTTTTGGAGTTTGTGGGGCTGTTCGGGTCGTTGAGCGTGATCTTGTCGCCGTCGCGCCCCGTCAGGACGAGAAAATGCCCGTCGGTCGTGAAGTCGCCCGGGCCGACGACCACAATGATCGGATTACCAACGTCGAGATTGCGGTAGATACGGTCCTTGTCCAGCGGGATCTGCGTCACATCGAGGCCGAGCATCCGCCCGCCCTCGGAGATGAGCGCCCACTTGCTGCCGCTGCCCGGCACATTGAACTGATGCTCCTCGGCAAATTGGCACATCCAGAGCGGATCCCTCGTCGTGTCGCCGGTGAGGTAGATCGTAACCATGGACAGGCACGTCGGCCCACAGCCGGCCAGACCAATGATGCTCTCATTATATTTGCGGTAGCCCCAGCGCTCGTCCCACTGCAGCAGCAGCGGCACGGTCTCCGTCCCGGCAAGGCTGCTCAGGTCGATCGTCGGAGTCAGGTCTTTTTTCTTCAGATAGTCGCGCACGAAGCCGCGTGCGTCCGGGTTGCGGGCATAGAGCTGCACGAGGGCATCCGGATAATCATCGAGCGAGACGTCATTTTTCTCGGCGTAGGTATCCAGCTCACGCTGCGCGCGCTCGGTCGTAGTCTTACCGCTTGTAAACAGGCCGCGCGCAAACACGCCGAACACGATCAGCGCCAGCAGCACCACAATGACCAACAGCCGACGGCGGCCGCGTTTTCTTGTCTTTCGGGACATGGCGGGTCTCCTTTCCCGGTGGGGATGTGTCTGATTATAGCACAGGTCGCGGGGAAGAATCCTGAAATTTTTCTGAAATCTCGGAAAAAGAAATCCGGCCGGACGCAGCAGCGTCCGGCCGAAGGCTGTAAACGGATTCAGTTTGCGGTCCCGCCGGAGGTGCTCTGCATCTGGCGGAACACATCGGTGAAAGACTGATACGCGCCGTTGTTGCTCATGGGCGTGAGATACATGAGACCGTTTTCCAGCGTGCAGCGGAACATCTGCACGGTTCCATTGTCGAGCGCAAGCGTCAGGTTGTCGCCGTTGAGCGCAAACTCAAACGCCTGCGCCGCGCCGTCAGCGTCCGAATAAGTGCCCGTGCCGTCGGCACGGAACACCAGCTCGCGGATCGTGCCGGGTTCCTTGATGTCCGTGGCCGTTTTCGCGCCGGTATCCGCATCAGGAAGGATGTGGCTGAGGCTGCTGTCATCCGACTTTTTGTCGGCATCCGTGCGCTCAAAGGCCCACGTGCCGGCCAGGATCTTATTGACCTCGCTGTCGCCGGTCTGAATGCCGGACTTGACGTCCGCCGTGGCCGTCGGCGTTGCCTCCGGGGCGGGCGTTGCCTGTGCTTCCACGCCGCGGCCGGTGCAGCCGGCGATCAGCAATGTGCAAAACAGAAAAATCGCAGTTGTAAGAAGCTGAAAACGTTTCATCAGAACAGTCTCCTTTCCGGTGTGCTCGCGGGGCCAGCTCTGACCGGAACCGCAGCGGTATCGGGCTGCCGCTCCACGACCACAAACATGGCCACCATAAGCAGCGCATTCGGCATCGGGCAGAACATACCCGGGTTCGTCATGGAAATGAGCAGCATGGCAAAATAGGACAGCGCAAATGCCAGCGTCGTGCAGCTGCGCTTGCGCCAGAGCAGACGCACACGGTCATAAAACAGCCAGCCATAGCCGACCACGCCAACAAGGCCCATACTGCCAAGGATCTGTGCAATCAGGTTGTGGTACCAGACGATGCTCCCCTCCACGCCGAGGAAGATCGGCGCATTGTGCAACGAACCGAGACCGCAGCCGAAGAGCGGATTTTTCACGAAATCCAGCAGACCCTGAATAAAAAACGTATACCGGCTGTCATCCGGGGAGATGAGTGCGCCGTCAACCATACGCGAGGCGAACAGCCGCGGCACAAGCGCGATCAGCAGCGCGGCCGCCGGAATCAGGCTGAGGAGACCGACGCGGCGATAAACCGCACGGCGCTCAGGGTTGCAGTGGTATACATAGGCAAGGCACAGCAGCAGCATGGTCGTGCCGAAGATCAGGCCGCTGCGCGAGCCGGTCATGAGCATCATGAAATACAAAAACGCGACCGACAGAAAATGCCGCCGGTCATGTGCAGCAAAGTACGCCGCGGCGGGCAGCGCGATGAGCAGCATCGTCGCACTGAAGTTGCGGTACTCAAAATAAATCGTGGCAAAGTCCTGCACGAACTCCTGAATGTTGCGCACATAAAACAGCGCCACCACGAAGCCCGTGAACAGGCCGCCGGCATAGAGAATCTGCAGCATACGCTCGGCGACGTCATAGTCGCGCGTGCGGTCCGCCTCACTGCGGCACAGCAGATAGGCCAGCAGCATCACCACGCCGAGGCCAAGAGAATAATACAGTGCGGTGGGCGAGAAATACTCCTCGCGGGAGATGAAGCCAAGACCGCCAAGCAGCGTTGCGACCGACACAGCCACCATGCCGTGCAGGCAGCCGCCGTTGCGCGGCGCGCGGGCATAAGCACCGATGTGCACGAGCAGCGCCGCCGCGGCCAGCAGGCCGATCCACCAGAAGCGCAGCAGACTGTAGAGCTCATCATAAAACTCCGTGCCCACCATGGCCAGCAGTACGACCGGGAACAGGATACTCAGCAGATCGTCGCAAAACAGCAGCAGGAAAATCAGCGTGGACATGACCAGAACGCCGCCCACGACCGGCAGTCCGGCCGCCATGAACACCGCGAGCATCAGAAAGCAGAGCGGGAAGTACACCTTGCTGTGCCAGAAGCGGTCAGCCACGCTCTGACAAGCGGCAACGAGCGCAGACGCACCGCCGACGCGCTCATCCAGGAACGCACACATACGGTCGAACATCCGCGCGAAACGATGGCCGTGCCCTACCTGATCCGTATTCGATTGGACAGGTTTCTCAAAAGCATTCATAAGCATCAAAAAAATTGTTCGGAAAGCTCCGCCGGAACCACCGGCGCGGGAAGAAAAATGACCATGTAACCGGCTGATACCAGCCTAAATCTTCCCATCTTTCAATTGCGGATGCATTATAGCGCGCCGCCTGCCGGAAGTCAATACTTAAAACAGATTTAACATTTCCGAAATTTTTTTCACGTGCATTTTTGATGTATATTACTATATCTTCTCTGCACATTTTGTCGTATTTGCACAACAAAGCCGCGGTTTTCCAAAAACCGCGGCTTCAAACTTACAGAATATTTTAAAAACTCAGGACGTCAAAATGTTACGAAAGAATGACAGGCCCATCTCATGTCTGCGGGAAATATCCGGTTTTGTGCAGCGCACGCACGAGATACATGGCGGCCACGCCGGTGAACGCCCCGGTGATGACACTTGCCGCGACGAGCGCGGGCGCATACACCAGGATGGACGGCGTACCCGTAACCCAAACGGCGACCAGCAGCTGCCCGGCATTGTGCCCGAAGGCTGCCAGTACGCTCACGACCCAGAGCAGCCGCTCCGGAAAGCGGCGAATGGTCAGACACATGACCAGATAGGCGAACCCACCGCCCGCGATGCTGAAGAGCATCGCCGACACGCCGCCGGTAAAAACGCTGCCAAGCACAATGCGCACGAGCAGGATCTCCCCTGCCTGCCGCCGGCCGAGCAGAGCCATGGCAATGAGCGTGACGATGTTGGCCAGGCCGAGCTTCACGCCCGAAATCGGCACGACAGGCGGGATCTGCGCCTCGGCAACGAAGATCGTCAGCGCGATGGCGGTGAGCATGGCCAGAACGGCCAGACGCTTTGTCCCCTTCATGGCGTCCCCTCGATCTGCACCGTCAGGTGGTGCGGCACGCAGGCGATCGGGATAGCAGACGTGGTGATCTTTCCCTGCTGGACACACAAAAGATCCGGGCAGTCGGCCTTCGTGACGGACACGCCGTCGGGCTCGATATGCACGGTGTTCGTGCCCCAGTCGGTCTGCACCTCTATATCATATGGTATCGTCACGGCGCGCAGGTCGATGCACCGATAGACCTCGCCGTCGACACGGATGACGGCCGTCTGCCCCGTCTGCCCGTGGCTGCGCAGCAACAAAAATGCGCCGCCGCCCAAAATCGCGAGCGCGGCGAACAAAAGGATCCAAAATTTCGTCTGTTTCATCATAGGTTCATTGTAGGATGCCCGGCAGTGGTTGTCAATGGATTTTTGCCGTGGTATAATGGTTTGATTTTTTATCGCTTTCTATATAAATGTACCGCTCCCCACGCGGGAGCCTTGGAAAGGAGGCGGACGCCGTGTCTGCCGTAACTGCCTATGCCGCGCAGGCCGCGCACTTCATTCTGCCGGTCATCGCGCTCATTGTGCTCATCCGCTGCATCGCATCCATGTTCTACGGCCGTGCCGAGCCGGAGACCTGGGGCCATCTCGTCACGCCGGACGGTAAGGTCTATCCCCTGCTGCACTGGGAGTGCCTGATCGGCCGCGCGCGCAGCGCAGACATTACGCTGCCCTATGCCGACGTGGCCAACGTCCACGCCGTGCTCATGCGCAACGACGCCGGCGAGTGGACCGTCAGTGATCTGAGCCGCAGCGGCGGCGTGTACCTCAACGGCGAGCAGATCACGGAGCCGACGCAGGTGTTCAGCGGCGATATTCTCCGCTGCTCGACGCATATGCTCAAGTTCGCCGACATGAGCGAGGAGCGCCGCGCCGTGCAGGAGCAGCGCCGCACAATCGCGGGCCGGAAGGTATCCGCCGGCGGCACGCTGTTTTTCTTGACGGTATTTCAGCTGCTGCTGGCACTGGAATTCGTGTCCTCGGCCGACAGTGCGCACCTGCTGGGCATTCTGATGTCCTTTGCCGCGCTTGCACTCACGCAGTGGTTCTGTTACGTACTCATGCGCACGATGGACCGCTCCGGCTTTGAGATCGAAACGATCGCATTTTTTCTCTGCACGCTCGGGCTTGAGATCTGCGCGACAAGCACGCCGGACGATCTGACCAAGGAGATCATCCTCATCATCGTGGGCATCGCGCTGTTTTTCCTGCTCGGCTGGTGGCTGCGCGATCTGAGCCATGTCAAGGCGCTGCGCTGGCCGGCGGCCATCATTTCGCTGGCGCTGCTGGCGCTGAACCTGTTTGCCGCGCGTGAGGTGTTCGGTGCGAAAAACTGGCTGACGATCGCAGGCTTCTCCCTGCAGCCGTCGGAGCTGATCAAGGTCGCGTTCATCTACGTCGGCGCGACGTCGCTCAACCGGATGTTCCGCAGCAAGAGCATCCTGCTCTTCATCGCTTTTTCCGCTATCTGCGTGGGCGGGCTCGCCCTGATGGGCGATTTTGGCTCCGCGCTCATCTTCTTTGCGACGTTCCTCGTCATCGCGTTCATGCGCTCGGGCAGCATCGCGACCGTGCTTCTGGCCGTAACATCCGCCGCCATGGCGGGCACGCTGGTGCTGAGCATCAAGCCGCACGTGGCGCAGCGCTTCGCCACCTGGGGCCACGTGTGGGAGGACGTCTCCGGCGCTGGCTACCAGCAGACGCGCGCGCTGAGCGCGGCCGCCTCCGGCGGCCTGTTTGGTCAGGGCGCCGGCTGCGGCTGGCTGAAAAATATCTTCGCCGCGAACACCGACATGGTGTTCGGTATGCTGTGCGAGGAGCTCGGCCTGATCGTGGCGCTGTGCGCAATGCTGGCCATCATCGCGCTGGCCATCTTCACCGTAAAAAACGCGGCTCAGGGCCGCTCGTCGTACTACGTCATCGCCGGCTGCGCCACCGTGACGCTCATGCTCGTGCAAATGTCGCTGAACGTGTTCGGTGCGCTTGACATTCTGCCGTTCACGGGCGTGACGTTCCCGTTCGTGTCCAAGGGCGGATCGAGTATGCTCTCGTGCTGGATGCTGCTGGCCTACATCAAGGCCGCCGACACCCGGCGCGGCGCGAGCTTCGTGGTGCGGCTGCCGTCGCGCAATAAAAAGGAGGCGCAGGCATGAACAAAGTCAAACGCCGCGCCATGAGCGCGCTGCTCGTCGCCGTGCTGGTGCTCGGCGGCATCGGCGTGTACATCGTGCGCTACATCGAACACGGTGCCGAGTGGGCGACCTTTGCCGCCAACAGCAGCGTCTACACCAGCGGCGTGCTCAGCACCGGCACGCTCACCGACCGCAATGGCATCGTACTCGCAACGGCCAACGGCGGCTCGCGCAGCTATGCCGAGGACGCCGCCGTGCGCACGGCCTGCTATCAGGCCGTCGGTGACTACACCGGCAACGTCGGCACCGGCGCGCTCAAGGCATTTTCCAAGCAGCTCTCGGGCTACAATCCCATCACCGGCACCTACGCGACCGACGGGCACACCGTCGCGCTCACGCTCGATTCGAGCCTGTGCGTGACCGCTTACGAGGCGCTCGCCGGGCGCAAGGGTGCGGTACTCGTGAGCAACTACAAGACCGGCGAGATCCTGTGCATGGTCTCCGGCCCGAGCATCGACCCCAGCAGCGACGGCGACGTACCGGACGGCGCGTACATCAACCGCTGCATCAACGGCTCGTTCACGCCGGGCTCCATCTTCAAGCTCATCACCTCCGCCGCCGCGATTGAGAACATCAAAGACATCGACAGCCGCCGCTTTACCTGCGCGGGCAGTCTGGATGTGGCGGGCGTGACCGTCAAGTGCACGGGCGTGCACGGCAGCCAGACGTTCGAGGACGCGCTGGCCAACTCCTGCAACTGCGCGTTCGCGCAGATCTCGCTTGAACTCGGGGCCGACACCATTGAGAGCTATGCCAAGAAGTTCGGCTTCCTCGATTCCCAGTCGCTGAGCGGCATCCCGACGCTCGCCGGCAGCTTCACAAAGGGCGCGTCCGGCAGCGCAAACCTCGCCTGGTCGGGCATCGGCCAGTACGAGGATCTCATCTGCCCGTACTCCATGCTGCGCTACGTCTCGGCCATCGCCAACAGCGGCAGCGTCGTGGAGCCGTCGCTGCTGCTCGACACGCCCAGCGGCTCGACCACGAGTCTGCTGAGCAGTGCGACCTCCGACAAGCTGCGCGACATGATGAACTACAACGTCTCAGCTCACTACGGCACAAACCGCTTCCCGGGCCTGAATCTCTGCGCCAAGACCGGCACCGCCGAGGTCGGCGACGGCACGTCGCACGCATGGTTCACGGGCTTCCTGCTCGACGATGCGCACCCGTACGCCTTCGTCGTTCTGGTGGAAAACGCCGGCGGCGGCCTGACGAATGCGGGCGCCGTGGCCAACACCGTGCTGCAGGCGGCCGTGAACAAGTAATTTAGGAGTCACACATGATCGATCTATCCGTCCGCGGGCTCGTCAAGGGCTTTGAGCAGGGCAATGACATATTAAAAGGTATCACGTTCGACGTCAACGCCGGTGAGCGCGTGGGCATCCTCGGACGCAACGGGTGCGGCAAGACAACGTTTTTCCGCATCCTCTCGGGGGAGCTGCAGCCGGACGCCGGCACCGTGTCCATCGCCTCCGGGCGGCGGCTGGGGCTGATCTCGCAGATCCCGGTCTACCCCGCCGGGTGGACGACGGAGGACGTGCTGCGCGAGGCGCACCGGCGGCTCTACGACATGGAAGCACGCATGAACGAACTGACCGTGCGCATGGAGGTGGACGACTCCCCCGCGCTGCTGGCGGAGTACGACCGGCTGTCGGAAGCCTTCCACCGCCTCGGTGGGTACGACATGGAGCACGAGCGCAACCGTGTGGCCAACGGGCTGGACATTCCTGCCGCGATGCGCGCGCAGCCGTTCGACAGTCTCTCCGGCGGTGAGAAAACGCGTGTAAACCTCGCGCGGCTCATCCTCGAGGACACGGACATTCTCCTGCTCGACGAGCCGACGAACCATCTCGACCTGCGCGCGACCGAATGGCTGGAGACGTATCTGCTGCATTTTCGCGGCACCGTACTCGTCATCAGCCACGACCGGTATTTTCTCGACCGCGTCGTGCAGCGCTCGATCGACTTCACATCCGGACAGGCGGAATTTTACAGCGGCAACTACAGCTTTTACGTCGTCGAACGGCAGCGCCGCTTCGATGAACAGCTCAAAAAGTACGAAAAGGATCAGGCCCAGCTCCAGCAGCTCACAGAGGCGGCGGCAAAGCTGCACCTCTGGGCCTTCATGGGCAACGACAAGCTGCACAAGCGCGCGTTTTCCATCGAAAAACGCATGGAAAAACTCGAAACGACCGAGCGGCCGACCGAGGCGCGCAAGCTCAACGTGCACTTTACCGCGCAGGAATTTCGCGGTGATGACGTGCTGACCATGGTGGGCTTGAGCAAGCACTACGGCGAGCGGACGCTCTTTCACGATCTCGACCTGACCGTGACCGGCGGTGAGCGCATCGCCCTCATCGGCGACAACGGCGCCGGCAAGACGGCATTTCTGAAGCTCGTCATGAACGAGGAGGCACCGGACACCGGCTGGGTACAGCGCGGGCCATCGGTGCGCACGGCGTATCTGCCGCAGATCGTCCGCTTCGCCGTGCCGGAGCGCTCCATGCTCGACACCATGCTCTACGAGTGCAAATGCACGCCGCAGGAAGCGCGCGACCGGCTCGGCGCCTACGGTTTTCACGGTGAGGACGTGCTCAAGCCCGTGTCGGCGCTCTCTGGCGGCGAACTGTCCCGCCTGCGGCTGTGCATACTCATGCGCCGGGAGATCAATTTTCTCATCCTTGACGAGCCGACGAACCATCTCGATATCGCCAGCCGCGAATGGATCGAGGACGCGCTGAGCGATTATACGCAGGCGCTGCTGTTCGTGTCGCACGACCGGTATTTTATCGAAAAATTCGCCACCCGTATCTGGCTGCTCGAAAACGGCACGATCACGGACTATCGCGGCACCTATGCGGAATTCCGCGAATATCGCGCGCGCCAGACCGCCCTGCAGCAAACGGCGAAGGCCGTCGAGCGCAAAAAGGAGCCGAAGCCGAAGCCAAAACGCGCCCCGAACACCACGCGCCAACGTGAGCGCACGGAGCGCGAGATCGAAAAGCTGGAGGGCCGGCTCGCGGCGCTCGACGCCGAGAGTGAGGCCAATGCCTCGGACTATCAGAAGCTTATGGAGCTCGATGAGCAGAAGCAGGCGCTCAACGCGCAGCTTGAGATGCTCTATGAGGCGTGGGAGGCACTGTGCGAATGAAACACAAACCATCCCTGATCCTCGCCATCTTGTTTATCATCGCCGGCTGTGTGCTGCGCTTTACGATGCCGGGGCACGACTTTCTGGGCTACACGCTCTGGGGCGCCGCCGTGCTGGTGTTTCTCTTGGCGCGGCTGCACCGCGTGGGGCGCATCGTGCTGGGCGTGCTCGTGTGCGCGGGGATGATTGTGTTCGCGGTTTTTGAGATTCCCGTCGTGCGCGACGCGCGCACGGACACGGACACGCACCCGGACGCGATCATCGTGCTCGGCGCCGGCGTCAACGGCAGCACACCGTCCCTGTCGATGTGCAACCGGCTCGACGCCGCGCTCACGTATCTGAACGCGAACCCGGGCGCGCTGGTCATCGTCTCCGGCGGTCAGGGCGAGGGCGAGGACATCACGGAAGCCGCGGCCATGGCCGACTATCTCACGGCGCACGGGATCGACAGCGCGCGCATTGTGCAGGAAGACCAGTCCCGCACCACGCGCGAGAATCTGGAAAATTCGTTCGCCATCCTCCGCGCCCGCGGCGACGACCCGGCAGACGGTGTCGGCATCGTGACGAGCGAGTACCACCTCTACCGCGCCAAGCGCATGGCACGGGCACTGGGGGCGGATCCTGCCGGAATCGCCGCCGAGACGACCCTGCCGACCATGCGCATCAATTACTTCATCCGGGAGGCCTTTGCCGCCGCGTATATGCAGCTGGCCGGCACCCTGTACTGAGAGGAGCCCTATGGAAAAAGTCAACGTATACGACTGGGACAAGACCATCTTTCCGGTGGACAGCACAGTGGCGTTCGTGCGCTGGTGCCTGCGCCGGCATCCCGGCGTGATCTGGCCGCTTCTGCGCACGCTTGCCCTGCTGCCGGGTTACTGGCTCGGCAAAGTGAGCAAGACCGCCGTCAAGGAGCGGATGTACGGCTTTTTGCGCCGCGTGCCCGATGTGGATGCAGAGCTGGAAGCGTTCTGGGCGCAGAATTTCGATCGCGTGAACCCATGGTATCTTGCGCAGAAGCGCCCGGATGACATCATCATCTCTGCGTCACCGGAGTTTCTCGTGCGCATCCCGGCGCAAAAACTCGGTGTGCGGCTGCTGGCCTCGCGCGTGGACAAGCACACCGGCAAGACCGACAGCGAAAACTGCCACGGCGCGGAAAAGGTCCGCCGCCTGCGGGAGGCATATCCCGGCACAGAGATCGCGGAGTTTTACTCCGACTCCCGCAGCGACAGCCCGCTCGCGGAGCTGGCCGACCGTGCCTACCTCGTGCACGGGCAGGAACGCACACCCTGGTGAGGGCGGACAGAAAGGAGAACGCTTATGTATTCCGCATCCGATTACCGCGGCATGGCGCGCCGCGCGCTGAAAAATTACTGGTGGCTCGCCGTCGGCGTGACGCTGCTGGCAAGCCTCCTCGGCGGAGCGAGCAGCGACTTTGTCCCGTCGTTTAACATCACGATCAATGGGGAAAATCTGACACAGTACTACCCCGAGGCCATGCGCCACGCGCTGCGCGTGCTTCTCCCTGCTTCCGGGGTGATCTCCCTGGCGCAGTTTGTCATCGGCGGCAGCGTCTCCATCGGCCACAATCGCTTCTGTCTGAAGCTCGTCGACGGCGAGCAGGCCCGGTTTGAGGATCTGTTTTCCGGCTTTGACATTTTCGGCAACGCCTTCGTGCTTAACCTGCTCATCACGCTCAAGGTGATCGCGTGGTCGCTGCTGTTCGTCATCCCCGGCATCGTTGCCGCCTACCGCTATTCCATGGCGACGTACATCATGGCAGAGAACCCGGGTATGCAGGCCACGGAGGCCATCGAGCGCTCCAAGGCGCTCATGGACGGGCGCAAGGGCGATCTGTTCTGCCTCGACCTGAGCTTCATCGGCTGGGCACTGCTGGCCACGCTGACCGCCGGCATCGGCTATCTCTGGCTTACGCCGTACATGAGCGTGGCGCGCGCCGCGTTCTACCGCAGCCTGCCGCGCAGCTTGGACGATCAGGCACCCAACGGCTGGCAGCAGCCAAATCCCGGCCCGCAGCCCGGCAGCGACTGGTACGGAAAAAATGGAACACAGATATAGCATCCTACAGCCCCGCAGCGGAAATTCGGTTTCGCTGCGGGGCTGCTTTTACAGAACGATTGACAATTCCACCTTTTCCAGTTGCACTCAATTCATGGATAAAAGCCGGAAAGCGGAAACACCTTTGGGAAGGGAGAAAACACAATATGTGGAGAAAACTAAGCTGCCTGCTCCTGTGCGTCGCTCTGCTGGCAGGGCTCGCCGGATGCGGGAAGGCCGCCTCCGATTCTGACAAAGCAAAAGACAAAGCTACGGATAAGGTGACAGACATCAAAAGCAACGATGCGAACGCCGGCGACACAGCAGAGCAAAACAAGGCATACGGCGCCGCGCTGTGGGACATTTACCTGTACGGAATGCTCCCGGACGGTTCCAAGCTGGACTATGAAAGCACGCAGCAGGCGGAAGCGAACACATTCGCCATCTATGACGTGGACAATGACGGCCGCGACGAGCTGATCGTGCAGTGGTGCGAACGTGCCGCAATGGCCAGTCAGCTGTGCCTGATTTACGGCTACGACAATGGGCAGCTGCACGAAGAGCTGTCTGAATATGTCGCCACGCGCTTTTACAGCAATGGAGCCGTGGAGGCAGACTGGTCACACAATCAGGGGCTGGCCGGCCGCTTTTGGCCGTACAGCGTCTATACCTATGACGCCAAGACCGACAGCTACCGCTATTTTGGTGCCGTGGACGGCTGGGACAAGAGCTATCTCAGCACGTTTTACGCCGGCGGCGAAGCATTCCCGGACGATCTGGATCAGGATGGGGACGGCCTCATTTACTTCCTTTACTCCGGTGATGAAGTTCCCTCATTCGGTGATGAGGCTCAGGCGCGGAGAGCGGACGGCGCCGCGTATGAAGCCTGGCGGCAGTCGTATCTCAGCGGTGCCTCGGAAATTACCCTGTCCACAAAGCACATTACGCCGGACAACATCACGCCGCTCGGCTGCCCGATGCCCTGAACAATCCCCCAGCGCAGAGCCCATGCTCGTGGCAACGGATCTGCCCGCATAAAACCGAACCCCCTTCGCAGGCCGGAGCCCTGCGAAGGGGGTTCGGTTTTTGGAGCATCAGACAAAATAGCCCGCGTCCTCCCGCACCGGGCAGGACGCGAAGAGCTGGCGCACCGCGCTCTCATACTCGGCGAGATCCTGCGCCTTGCGGATGCGGCGCAGCGGCCGCTCCGCCTCCGAAAAGCTGCAGCCGAGATAGCGCCACGCCTCCTTCATGCGAAACAGCAGCGCGCGCCGGTCGGGAATGCGCGCCTTTGTGGCCGCGTAGAGCCGGTCGTGAAACGCCTGAAACTGCACTGCCGTCGGCACGGCACCCGTGCGCAGCTGGCCAATCAGGCCGGGGTTGGCCGCCAGCCCGCGGCCGAGCATGACGCGCTCCACCGTCGGGAACCGCGCCTGAAACGCCCGCACGGCCGGAGCGTCGAACAGGTCGCCGTTATAGCACACCGGGGCGCGGCTGTGCGCGAGCGCGTAGGCGAACATCTCCAAATTCGGGTGTCCGTGATACTGATCCGTCTGCACGCGCGGGTGCACGATCAGCTCCCGGATCGGATAGTCATTGTACAGCTCCAGCAGCGCGGGGAACGTCTCCGCCGTCGCCTTGCCGAGCCGCGTCTTGACCGACACCGGCAGCGGGCAGGACGCAAACACAGCATCGAAAAACCGCCGCAGCAGATCCGGCTCCGTGAGCAGGCCCGCACCCTTTTTCTTCGCCGTGACCGTGTTCGACGGGCAGCCGAGGTTGAAGTTCACTTCGTCATAACCCATGTCGGTCAGCTGCTGCGCCATCCAGAGAAAATCCTCGGCGCAGTGGCCCATGAGCTGCGGTACGACATGGATGCCCGCATTGTGCGCAGGCTCGATCTCGCGCAGCTCGCGCGGGGAAAAGGTCCGGTTCGCCGTCGGCGAGAGGAAGGGCGTATAGTAGCTGTCCGCCGCGTGGAACGTCTGCCGCTGCGCCTGCCGGAACAGGTCGCCGGTCACGCCCTCCATCGGCGCGCAGAGATACTGCATGGTCATCACCTCATCATCCGGCTCATGATAGCGGAAAATCCACCCCGCGTCAAGCTTTACAAACCCGCCGCCGTCAGGTATGATAAAGGGTACACGCATCCGGAGGAGGGGTTTCATGGGATACCGAAGCGATCTGGAGATCGCCCAGAGCTGCACGATGCAGCCGATCTATGACATTGCACGCACCGTCGGCATCGACGGTGCTGAGATAGAACCGTATGGCCGCTACAAGGCAAAGGTGGCGCTGTCCGTGCTCGGACAGCCGCCGCGCGGAAAAGGAAAGCTGATCCTCGTCACGGCCATCACGCCCACGCCCGCCGGCGAGGGCAAGACGACCACGACCATCGGCCTGGCCGACGCGCTGCGCCGCATCGGGAAGGACGCGGCCGTCGCGCTGCGTGAGCCGTCGCTCGGCCCGGTGTTCGGGCGCAAGGGCGGTGCGACCGGCGGCGGCTACGCGCAGGTCGTGCCGATGGAGGACATCGACCTGCACTTCACCGGCGACTTTCACGCCATCGGCGCGGCGAACAATCTGCTCGCCGCCATGCTCGACAACCATATCCAGCAGGGCAACGCTCTGGGCATCGACCCGCGGCGCATCACGTGGCGGCGCTGCGTGGACATGAACGACCGGCAGCTGCGCTGCATCGTCGACGGCCTCGGCGGCAAGGCCAACGGTGTGCCGCACGAGGACGGGTTCGACATCACGGTCGCCAGCGAGATCATGGCGGTTCTCTGTCTGGCTGAGTCCATGGCCGATCTGAAGGCGCGGCTGGGGCGCATCATCGTGGGCTACACGTATGACGGCCGGCCGGTCACGGCGGCCGATCTCAAGGCCGTGGGCGCGATGGCGGCGCTGCTGCGCGACGCGCTCAAGCCCAACCTCGTGCAGACACTTGAGGGCACACCTGCTTTCGTGCACGGCGGGCCGTTTGCCAACATCGCGCACGGATGCAACAGCGTGCTCGCTACACGCATGGCCATGCACAGCTGCGACTACGCCGTGACGGAGGCCGGCTTTGGCGCCGACCTCGGCGCGGAAAAATTTCTGGACATCAAGTGCCGGCTCGCCGGGCTGCGGCCGGACGCCGCCGTCGTGGTGGCGACGGTGCGCGCACTGAAAATGCACGGCGGTCTGGCCCTGAGCGCGCTCGGCGCGGAAGATCTCGACGCACTGCGCCGCGGCGTGCCGAACCTGCTGCACCATGTGCGCTGCATCTGCGACACGTTCGGTCTGCCCTGCGTCGTGGCCATCAACCGCTTCCCCACGGATACCGACCGCGAGATCACACTGCTGACGGAGTTGTGCGGCGAGCTGGGTGTGCACGTTGTGCTGTCCACCGTCTGGGCCGACGGCGGCCGCGGCGGCGAGGCACTCGCGCGCGAGGTCGTGCGCCTGTGCGAAGCCGAAAACCATTTCCGCTTCGCCTATGACCTCGACGCACCGGTCGAGGAGAAGATCTCTGCGATCGTGCGCAGGGTCTACGGCGGCGCAGGCGCGGAGATCCTGCCCGCCGCGCGCAAACAGATCCGCGAGCTGGAGACGCTCGGCTTCGGCAGTCTGCCGGTGTGCATCGCCAAGACCCAGTCCAGCCTGTCGGACGATCCGGCGCTGCTCGGTGCGCCCGAGGGCTTTACCGTGACCGTGCGCAGCGTGAAGGTGTCCGCCGGTGCAGGCTTTCTCGTCGCGCTCACGGGCGACGTGCTCACGATGCCCGGCCTGCCAAAAATCCCGGCCGCCGAAAACATCGACGTCGACGACGACGGCCGCATCACCGGCTTGTTTTGAGCTTTTACGCCCGCTCGGTTTTGCCTGCGTGGGCGTTTTTCTACGCGCAAGCAAAGGTTATGTAAACCAAAATGGCGCATACCGCGCTCCGCCCGCTCATAGGATAATGGCAGAAAGCCGGAGGTGGTGCAATGTACAAAGTGCGGCAAGCCGTCAGAAAACACCGGAAACTGCTGAGTGTGTGCGCGATGGTGCTGGCCATCGCGCTCATGTTCTGGGCAGTCAACAGCCCCGCGATCGTGGGCGTAAGCGCAGCCAAGCGCGTGCTGCCCATCTACAGCGTGCAGCGCGATGACCGGGTCGTGAGCCTGTCGTTCGACGCGGCCTGGGGCAATGAGGACACGCAGATGCTCATCGACATACTCAACAAATACAATGTGCACGCGACCTTCTTCGTCGTAGGCGAGTGGGTGGACAAATATCCCGAGTCGGTCAAAGCGCTTGCGGACGCCGGCAATGAGGTCATGAACCATTCTGCCACGCACCCGCACATGGCGCAGCTGTCCGCCGAACAGATCCAGACCGAGGTCAACACCTGCGCCGATAAGATCGAAGCCGTCACCGGTACACGGCCGACGCTGTTTCGCTGCCCCTATGGGGAGTACAACGACACGGTCGTGAGCACCATCAACGGTCTTGGTATGCACGTTATCCAATGGGACGTAGATTCGCTCGACTGGAAGGGGCTGAGCAGCGATGAGATCACCTCGCGCGTGCTCACGCGTGTGCAGCCGGGCAGCATCGTGCTGTTCCACAACGCGGCCGAACACACGCCGGAGGCGCTGGCCGGGATCCTGGAGGCGCTCATCGCCGACGGGTATTCGATCATTCCGATCTCGCAGATGATCCTCCCCGGCGACACAAGCATCGACCCCAACGGCCGGCAGTGCCCGGCGACCGTGGGCGAAGGCGCATAAGGCACGCAGGGAAAGCGGGGACTGCACCCCGCTTTCGTTGCATTTTGCGCTTAAAAACGCTATAATGGAGAAAAATCACCGTCCGCAGGACGGTTCAGGAGTAACATCTATGGAAAATTTCCAAAAAATCGCCGTGCTGATCGACGCCGACAACACGCAGCTGTCCAAGCTGGAGGCTGTGCTGCACGAGGTGTCGACCTACGGCCGCATCGTCGTGAAAAAAGCCTACGGCAACTGGCGCAAGGACTCGCTGAAAAACTGGGAGCCGGAGCTCAAGCGTCTCGCCATCCGTGCCGAGCAGCAGTTTGACTATGTCACCGGCAAGAACACGACCGACATCGCCATGGTCATCGGCGCCATGGATCTGCTGCACAACAATATGTACGACGCGCTCGTACTCGTGTCGAGCGACAGTGACTTCACGCCGCTGGCCATCCGCCTGCGCGAGTCGGGCCTGTACATCATCGGCGCCGGCGTGACGACGACGCCGGAATCATTCAAAAACGCGTGCGATGACTTCATCCTCATCGACTACCTGTCTAAGGCGGATGAGAAGCCCGCCGCAGCCGAGCACGCCGCTGAGCCCGCAGCCAAGAAGCCCGCCCGCAAGACGAAAAAGACCACCCACAGCACGAAAAAGCCGGCGGCCGAATCTACCCCGGCCGCCGAACCGGAGACGGCTCCCGAACCCGAACCGAAAAAACCAGACATCCGCGAGATCCACAATCTGCTGCACATCGCATCCGAGAAGTATCAGGACGCCGACGGCTTTGTCAACGTCAGCTCCTCGGGACTGTATATCAAGCGCGTGAAGCCCGACTTTAACGTGCGCGCCTACGGCTACAGCAAGCTGCCGGAGCTGCTGGCCGCCTTCCCGAACAAGTACCAGATCAAGCGCTACGAGGGAAAGGGCGGTGCGACGATCATCGCCTATAAATGCCTGTAATATCAAGCATTTGAAACTCTGATAAGAACCCGCTCAGATTTCAAAAAACCCCTTGACTTTCGCTTCCGGGCGCGCTAGAATTCCTCTCCTGATGGGGTAGGACACCACCGCAAAGCAAACCTCTTTCTTAGATGTCTCTGCGTCGGCACACCCCTCAAATTTTAAGAAAGAAGGTTTTTCCTATGACTGCTCAAATTCTTGCGGCCGTCATCTTTGTCGGCATGTTTGCGCTCATCATCATGGACAAATTCGAGCGCCAGTATGTCACGCTCGGCA
>DBFWVW010000035.1:0-5121 GCA_048217285.1 Oscillospiraceae bacterium | reverse complement strand
TGTCTTGTGTTATACTCTTGCTCATGAGGAATATGGTCTCCTTTCGGGCTGGTTTGGTGTGGTAACTTAACTATAACCCATGAGACCATATTTCTCATAGCTTTTTCTTCAATTGTCCAACATGTATTGTAGTCCTACAGTGCAGAGCGTGCATTCGCGCGCTCTGCACTTGTTTTTTCGGCGGGGACTTGCTATAATGCAAATTTGTAGGAATGGGAGGTGCGTGTGTGAACACTCTGCAATCGATTTGGAACGGACTCGACTGGTCGTATCTGCTGAATATTGTGCTGTCGGTCGTTCCGTCGCTGCTGTGCATCACATTTCATGAAGTGTCGCACGGCTATGTGGCCTACCGCCTCGGCGACACGACGGCGAAGGACGCCGGCCGGCTCACGCTCAATCCCATCCGGCACATTGACCCGATGGGCCTGCTCATGATGGTCGTGTTCAAATTTGGCTGGGCAAAGCCTGTGCCGGTGAACATGATGCGCTTTCGCAACCCCAAGCGCGGCATGGCGCTTACGGCACTGGCCGGGCCGGTGTCGAACGTGCTGCTGGCGCTCGTGTTTCTGTTTTTGTATGGCCTGCTGTACCGGGCGCTGTATTCGGTGCAGTTTCTACTGGATATGATCTGGCTGACGGCGTATATCAGCCTGGCGCTGGCCATTTTCAATATCATCCCGGTCTCGCCGCTCGATGGGTCCAAGGTGCTCTTTGCGCTGCTGCCCGATGCGGCATATGTCAAGCTTATGCGTTACGAGCGCTACGGCATGATTCTGCTGCTTGTGCTGGTCGCGACCGGTGTGCTCGGCAAGCCGCTCACGACGGTGACGGAGGCCGCGTTTGACAAACTCTTTGTATTTGCGGAGTGGGGCTATGAACTTATCGGCATCTTCGGTTAAGCCGGAGGATCCAACCTATTTTCTCGAGGGCATCATCCACGACAAGAGCGAGATGGCGGATTTTGAGGGCCCGCTGAGCCTGATCCTGCTGCTTTTGTCCAAGAATAAGATCGAGATCCGGGACATCAAGATTTCAGAGATCCTCGATCAGTATCTGGAATACCTCAACGCCATGGAAAAACTCGATCTCGAGATCGCGAGTGAGTTTGTGCAGATGGCGTCCTACCTGCTCTATATCAAGACACGGATGCTCCTCACGGAGGAGAAAGAGGTCACGGAGCTTGAGCAGCTCATTGCGTCGCTCGAGCAGCTCAAGTGTAAGGATACCTATGCAGCCGTCAAGTCCGTCACGCCGATGCTCGATGCGGCGGCTCAGACCGGCCTGCACTATCTGTCGCGTCCGCCGGAGCCGCTGCCGAAGTCGGCGGGGGAATACCGCTATCGCATCGAGCAGACCGATTTGCTGCGCGCACTGTTGTCCGTGTTTACGCGCGGCGGCACCGCGGCAACGGATGCGTTGCAGATGGCCGCGCCGAAGCGCATTGTCTACAGTGTGCGCGATAAATGCCGCACGCTTATCGATGAGCTGCGCGAGCGGGGGAGTATGTCTCTGAACACGCTCTACAGGCAGTGCGCCAGCCGCAGCGAGATCGTGGCGACATTTTTGTCCGTGCTGGAGCTGTGCAGCCTCGGCCATCTGATGCTTTCCGAGCAAAACGGCGAATATGTGGCAAGTTTCACCGGCGGCGCCACGGCTGATATTCTGGAATCCATTGTTGAGTGAGAAATTTTTATGGAACACGAGGAATTACTTTCGGTCATTGAGGCCATTTTATTTGCAGCGGGAGATCCCGTGCCGGCGTCGCGCATCGCGCTCGTCACCGGCGAGGAGACGCAGACGATCGTGACAGCCGCTAAAGAGCTTGCCGCGGCTTATGAGGAAAACCGCTGTGGTATGCGCCTGGTGCAGATGAACGATCTGCTGCAGCTGTGCTCCGCACCGGAATATGCGGACGTTATCCGCCGTGCGCTCGAACAGCGTAAGCCGCCCAAACTCTCGCAGCCGGCGCTGGAGGTGCTGGCAATCGTGGCATACTTCCCGCCTGTCACGCGCGCGTATATCGATCAGGTGCGCGGTGTGGACAGCGCCTATACGGTCACGACGCTGCTCGAGCGTGGGCTCATTGAGGCCTGCGGCAAGCTTGATGCGCCCGGCCGGCCGTCTCTGTACCGCACGAGCGCGCTGTTTCTGCGCACCATGGGTATACAGTCGCTTGAGGAACTGCCTGTGCTGCCGGATCTGTCGTCCGATGAGGGCACGGAAAAGCTGGAGCAGGCCATCTCGGAGCTGCGCGGCCGCGGCGAGCAGATGAAACTGACGGATACAGAGGAAAAACCGACAGGGGAGTGATGCCGATTGACGGCCCTGTGGATCATACTGGCGATCGCGCTGGTGCTGACGGCGCTGAATCTGCTGCCGGTCGGCGTGGATGCGGCCTACGCGGACGATGCGTTTTCGCTCTCGGCGCGCATCGGCCCGTTTCGGCTCAGGTTCCTGCCAAAACCGCCGGATGCAAAGCCGAAGAAGGAAAAGCCCCCAAAACCGAAGAAGGAAAAGCCGAAAAAGAAATCCGCCCCGCCGGATCTGAAGACGATCCTCGGGCTTGCGAAGCTTGGACTACAGGCGCTTGACCGTTTTCGGCAGAAGCTGCGTGTGCAGCTGCTGCGGCTGGTGTTTGTGTCGGGCGCGCCGGACCCATATGATACGGCGCTGGAGTTTGGCTATGTCAACGCTGCGCTTGGCGCGCTCACGCCGCTGGCGGAGCGGGCTCTGCGCATAGAGGAGCGGGACATCCAGACCGGTGTGGATTTTCAGGCCGAGCAGCCGCGTATTGACGCACGCATCGTCTGCACGATCCGCATCGGGCAGATCGTCGTCATCGCACTGGCGTTCGGCGTCGGATTCTTGAAACAAAAAATGCACGCGAAACAGGCCCGGGCCGCGCACGCAAAGAGCGCGCCGGCCACGCAGGAAAGGAAGGTTAGCAATGGATAATGAAATCAGCGCAGTCATGACTGCGACCATGAGCAAGATCAAGGAAATGGTGGACACGAACACGGTTGTCGGCGAACCGATCACGACACCGGATGATATCACGCTCATTCCGCTGTCCCGTGTCAGCTTTGCCTTTGCAAGCGGCGGGTCGGAGTTTCCGATGAAAGAAAATAAGAACGGTGTCGGCTGCGGCAGCGGTGCCGGTGTCAAGGTTGAACCGATGGGCTTTCTGATCGTCAAGGACGGCAACGTGCGTATGCTCAACGTCATGCCGCCGGCATCGAACACGTTTGACCGCCTGATCGACATGACCCCGCAGGTGATCGATCGCATCGACCAGTTCATCGACCAGCGCAAGGCCGGCAAAGCATAAACCGCGCCGAAAGCGCCCATAATAAGCACCGCCCGAAACTTGGAAAGGGTGGTGCTTGTTTTGAAACGGACTTTTTTTGGCCTTGTCTGTGCACTGGCTATTGCTTTCACTTTGTCGCCGCGCATCCATGCCGCCGGGACGGACAATGCGGCCAGAGCTGCCATTGTCGTGCATCCCGAGACAGGAACCGTGCTCTATGAAAAGAACGCGGATGAGCGGCTCGGTATTGCCAGCACGACGAAGATCATGACCGCGCTCGTCGTGCTGGAGCATTGCGCGCTTGACGAGTCGGTCGAGATCCTGCCGGAATACACGGCAGTAGAGGGCTCGTCCATGTATCTGCGCACCGGCGAGACATACACGGTTGAGGAGTTGCTCTACGGCCTGATGCTGGTGTCCGGCAACGATGCCGCGGTTGCGCTCGCGTGTCATACGGCTGGCTCCGTGGAAGCATTTGCGGATAAGATGAACGACAAGGCGCGCGCGCTCGGTATGACCGACAGCGCTTTTTGCAACCCGAATGGTCTCGACGCCGAAGGACATTATTCCACGGCGCGTGATATGGCAAAGCTCGCCTGCGCAGCCATGGAAAATGAGACGTTCCGCACGATTGTGTCCACAAAGAGCATAACCGTGGACGGCCAGACGCTTGTGAACCATAACCGCCTGCTGCGCAGCTATGACGGCACGGTTGGCGTCAAGACCGGATATACCAAGACCGCAGGCCGTACGCTTGTGTCCTGCGCGCAGCGCGGCATGACGCAGTTCGTATGCGTGACGCTCTCGGATCCGGACGACTGGAACGACCACACGCAGCTGCTCGACTGGGCGTTTGAAAATTACGAGTACCGCTGCGTCGCCGATGGTACGCCTGTATACGCCGTGCCGGTGCTTTCCGCTACGGTGGAACTCTGCGCGGCGGTGCCGGAGCGGCCGGCTTACCTGCTCGTGCACCCGGATGATCCGGTGACACTGGCGGTGGAACTGCCGCGCTTCGTGTTCGCGCCGGTGGAGCAGGGCGCACAGGCGGGCACACTGACGGCGACCGGGCCGGATGGGCAAAGCGCCACGGTGGCACTTTGCTATGCCGAACCCGCGGCGCTCGACCCGGACGTGAAGATCACGCCCTTTGCGCGGCTCGGCCGGTTGTGGACGCACGCCTGCCGCTACTTTTCTTCCTACTATCCTGTATCCTGAGGTGATGACGATGCAGCAGCGGCTGCAAAAGTGCATTTCCGAGGCGGGCGTTGCATCCCGCCGTACGGCGGAGACGATGATCTCTGCCGGTCGCGTGACTGTCAACGGCCGAACCGTGCAGCTCGGTGCGCAGGCAGATCCGGAGACCGATGTCATCTGCATCGACGGCCGGCCGCTGCCGTCCAAAGCCCCGAAGCGGTACATAATGCTCAACAAACCGCGTGGCTATGTGACGACGATGCACGATGAGCGCGGGCGCAAAACCGTGGCGGATCTCGTGGCCTCGGCAGGGGAGCGGCTGTACCCGGTCGGGCGGCTGGATCTCGATTCCGAGGGACTGCTCATCCTGACGAACGACGGCGAGATCGCAAACTGTCTCATGCACCCCTCGCACGAGATCCCAAAGACGTATGAAGTAGACGTGGAAGGCGGCAACCTCGCAGCCGCAGCGGAGGCCATGCACGCCGTCACGGATCTGGAGGGCTATCGCGTCCGGCCGGCAGAGGTGACAGTACTTGCGCCCGGCCGGCTGTCCGTCACGATCCACGAGGGACGCAACCGCCAGGTGCGCCGCCTGTGCGCGCTCGCAGGGC
>DBFWVW010000034.1:0-15003 GCA_048217285.1 Oscillospiraceae bacterium | reverse complement strand
CACCGGCGAGCTGGTGGTCTGCACGATCTTCTTCCCCGACCAGCTGGCCGTTGCCTATCCGATCGCGCTGGCAATCGGTAATCTCGTTGATCCCCCGGCAACCATGGTCAACTCCGCCGGCGACTATGTTGTATCCTTCATCGTTTCCCGCTATGTAGACGGCAAGGATTGGCTCCAGAAGGCGATCGCCAAGAAGAAAGAGAACGAGGCAATCGAGCAGTAATCTGCCGATGTATCAAATTCCTTCCACCCGGAAACACTACGGTGTACCGGATGGGAGGAATTTTTTATGCTTGGAAAAGTCGAGATCTGCGGTGTCAACACGGCTGACCTGAAAGTCCTGAGCAGCGACGCCTGCCGGGCGCTGCTCATCCGCGCAAAGCACGGCGACGCCGACGCGCGCGAGCAGCTCATTGCCGGCAACCTCCGGCTGGTGCTGTCAGTGATCCAGAAATTTGTCGGCCGCGGCGAGAACGTGGACGACCTGTTTCAGGTCGGCTGCATCGGTTTGATCAAGGCCATCGATCATTTTGACGCCGAAAACCACGACGTGCGCTTTTCCACCTACGGTGTGCCCATGATTTCCGGGGAAATCCGGCGCTACCTGCGCGACAACAGCCCCATTCGCGTCAGCCGCTCCACACGCGACACCGCCTATAAGGTCCTGCAGGCAAAAGAGCGCCTGACCGCCGCCTCCGGCCGTGAACCAACGCTCGACGAGATTGCAAAAGAGCTCGATATCCCGCGCCGGGACGTTGTGTTCGCGCTCGACGCAATCAGCGACCCGATTTCGCTCTACGAACCGATCTATACCGACAACGGTGAGAGCATCTGCGTGATGGATCAGGTCGGAGACACGAAAAATACAGACGAGCAGTGGCTGGAGCATTTAGCGCTCTCGAACGCCATCTCCGACCTGAACGAACGTGAGAAAAAGATTCTCTCCCTGCGATTTTACGCCGGCAAAACACAGATGGAGGTCGCCGGTGAAATCGGCATCAGTCAGGCGCAGGTGTCCCGGCTGGAAAAAAACGCGCTCGGCAAGATCCGCAAGAACATCTTTCCCTCATAATCCGTCAGTTGGTACCATAGACTGGTACCAAAACACTGCGGAGGGGTCACCATGAAATGCTGTTTATCCGACCTGCGATATAAAGAAGTCATCGACCTGACCACCGGGCAGCGGCTCGGGTATGTCTGTGACGCGGAAATTGACCTGGAAGAAGGCAAGATCGTGTCGTTGATCGTGCCGGGACAAAAGAAGCTCGGCGGCCTGCTCAGCGGCGACGATGACTATATTCTGCCGTGGGAATCCATCTCGCGGCTGGGCGAGGATATCATTCTTGCCGAGGTTGCAGCGCAGCAGCCGCGCCGCCGACGGGAAAAGCGGCAGAATTATCTCTGATTGCCTGAAAAAACGGCAAAAACCCGGGCAAATCCTCTTGCATTGCCCGGATTTCTCTGGTATAATACCAGAGCATTACGCACGGGGGTCGATGTGCGACCATGTGGCTTTGGCCTGGTCGGGCACAGTTGACGCCCCCGGAGGTAGCAACTAATTAAAGGAGGAAACAAAAAACTATGGCAGTCGTATCTATGAAACAGCTTCTTGAGGCCGGTGTCCACTTCGGTCACCAGACCCGCAGATGGAACCCGAAAATGGCGGAGTACATCTACTGCGAGCGCAATGGCATCTACATCATTGACCTGCAGAAGACCGTCAAAAAGCTCGAGGAGGCTTACAACTTCGTGCGTAACCTCGCAGAGAATGGCCAGACCATCCTCTTCGTCGGCACCAAGAAGCAGGCTGCAGACGCCGTGAAGGAAGAGGCTTCCCGCGTCGGCATGTACTATGTCAACGCCCGTTGGCTCGGCGGTATGCTCACCAACTTCAAGACCATGCGCACCCGTATCGACCGTCTGGCTCAGCTCAAGAAGATGCAGGAAGACGGCACCTTCGATATGCTCCCGAAAAAGGAAGTCATGAAGCTGCTCGGCGAGATGGAAAAGCTCGAGAAGTACCTCGGAGGCGTTAAGGAAATGAAGAAGCTCCCCGGCGCACTGTTCGTCGTGGATCCCCGCAAGGAGCACAACGCCATCGCCGAGGCCCGTAAACTGCACATTCCGATCGTCGCCATCGTTGACACCAACTGCGATCCGGACGAGATCGACTACGTCATCCCCGCGAACGATGACGCCATCCGTGCCATCCGCCTGATCGCTTCCACCATGGCCAATGCCGTGCAGGAAGGCCGTCAGGGCGTCGACGCTGAGGAAGCCGCTTCCGAGGAAGAGGCCCAGAAGGTAGAATAGTAATGAAAAACTGTAAGGGCGGGCCATGTACCCGCCCTTCTGATAAAATAACAAAGGAGAAAGAATTATGGCATTTTCTGCTGCTGATGTGAAAAATCTGCGTGAAATGACCGGCGTTGGCATGATGGACTGCAAAAAGGCCCTCACCGCTGCTGACGGCGATATCGATAAGGCTGTGGAATGGCTCCGTGAGAAGGGCCTCGCCGCCGCTCAGAAGAAGGCCGGCCGCATCGCCGCCGAGGGCATGGCTTACGCCGCCGTCGTCGATGGCATCGGCGTGATCGTTGAGGTCAATGCGGAATCCGACTTTGTGGCCAAGAACGATCTGTTCGTGGATTACGTCAAGGGTGTCGCCGCTGTTGTCTCAAAGGAAAATCCGGCCGACCTCGACGCGCTGTACGCCTGCGCTTACGGCAACGGCAAGACCGTGCTTGAGGAGCAGAATGATAAGGTCCTCGTCATCGGTGAGAACATCAAGGTCCGCCGCTTCGCGCGCTATGACACCGGCCTGAACGTCCCCTATGTCCACATGGGCGGCCGTATCGCTGTGCTTGTCAACCTCGAGACCGAGTCCACCGACGCCGCTGTCGTCGAGCTGGGCAAGGATATCGCCATGCAGATCGCGGCGCTGAACCCGACCTACAAGGACAAGAGCGACGTTTCGGCTGAGTTCATCGAGAAGGAAAAAGAGATTCGCCTGGCTCAGGCCAAGGAAGATCCGAAGAACGCCAAGAAGCCCGACGCCATCATTGAGAAGATCGTCATGGGCGGCATCGGCAAGTACTTCAAAGAGATCTGCCTGCTGCAGCAGCCGTTCGTTAAGGACGACAAAGTCTCCGTTGAGGAGCACATTGCCGCCATCGCAAAGCAGGTCGGTGCCTCCATCAAGCTCGTGGACTACACCCGCTTCGAGAAGGGCGAAGGCATTGAGAAGCGTCAGGACGACCTCGCTGAGGAAGTCGCAAAGCTTATCAAGTAAATTTCACTTCTATCACACATTCCGCGGCTCGCTTTGAAGCCGCGGGATTTTTTATGCACTTCCCATGTTTTGTGAAAAGCCAATGATAAAAACCGTAATTTTTCAGGAGTAGAGTAGCTCTACAGCTGTGTAGAGGCGCATTTTTTTCGGTAGAGACCGTAAAATTGGAACGTAGACAGGGAAAAATGACAGTAGCTTGTATTTGCACGCGAGCGGGTGTATGGATAAAGGGCGCACACCGTGCAGCACTTTGAGCAAGCAAAGGAGCACTCTCATGATCCAGATCTTTACCGATACGTCGGCGAATCTGCCGGCTTCCTACATTCAGAAATATTCCCTGCGCGTCATCCCGATGACGTATTTCGTCGATGGTGTGGAGGCGCATCAGGATCCCGCGCTCGATTTTGACGGCAAAGCCTATTACGATGCCATGCGCAGCGGCGTGCCGGTGTCCACGGCTATGATCAACCTTGCCGCTTTTCTGGAACCGCTGCATGAGGTGCTGGCGGCCGGCAACGACGTGATCTACATCGGTATGTCCGGCGGTATCAGCGGCACAGCGCACGCAGCCGCCATGGCTGTGCAGGAACTGCAGGAAGAATTCCCGGAGCGGAAGATCGCCGCTATCGACACCTATGCCGCCTCACTCGGCGAGGGGCTGCTGGTGCTTGAGGCTGCGCGTATGCTCGAAAACGGTGCCCCCTTCCCGCTGATCGTTGAACACATTTCCCAGCGCCGCCGCACCATGTGCCAGTACTTCACAGTCGACGATCTCGCCTATCTGGAACGTGGCGGCCGCGTGAGCAAGGCTGCAGCGATCGTCGGCACCGTGCTCAAGATCAAGCCGCTTCTGCGCGGCGATGATGAAGGAAAGATCGTCCAGTGCGGCAAGACGCGCGGCCGCAAACAGTCGCTCACCGCTCTGGCAGACTTCTACGAGAAGCTCGTCACCGACAAGACTGCGGAGATCGGCATTGCGCACGCGGACGATGCAGCCGGAGCACAGTTTCTGCTTGACGCGCTGCGCCAGCGCGGTTTTACAGGCAAGTGCCTGACCGTGTGCTATGAGCCCGTTACAGGCGCGCATGTCGGGCCCGGCACTGTGGCGCTGTTTTTCCAGGGCATCCACAAATAAAAAGTAATCCCGGAGGACCATCCTCCGGGATTACTTTTTATTTCTCTTTCCGTTCAATCTGCCGAACCATTTTTTCGAACTTTGCGCGCTGGCCCATGATCTCGCGCCCGCAGCCAAGGCAACGAAGCTTGAAGTCCGCGCCAATGCGCAGCACCTGCCAGCGCTTCTCGCCGCAGGGATGCGGTTTTTTCATCGTCAGAATGTCACCAACCTGAATATCCATCGCTCACTCCCCCTTGATGCGCTGCCAATAGGCACGCGCTGCCTGTTCAGTCTTGTTGTCGCCGTACTCGTAATAGTGTTTCCCTTTCAGCTCGTCGGGCAGATACTGCTGCTGCACCCAATGGCCCGGATAGTCGTGCGGATACTTGTAGCCCTGCTCGCGCTCAAAGCCCGTGCCGTCGGCATGGACGTTCTGCAGCTCGCGCGGGATCGGCCCTGCCTTCCCCGCCCGAACGTCAGCAATGGCGGCATCGATCGACATGACAACGGAATTGGACTTCGGCGCCGTGGCCAGCAGGAGCACTGCCTCCGCCAATGGCAGCCGTGCCTCCGGCAGACCAAGCTGCAGCGCGCTGTCTACACACGACTTGACGATCATAGCCGCCTGCGGATAGGCAAGACCGATGTCCTCACTCGCCGAGCACAGAATGCGCCGGCAGGCGCCGATCAGATCCCCGGCTTCCAGCAAGCGTGCCAGATAATGCAGCGCTGCATCCGGGTCAGAGCCGCGCAGGGACTTCATGAGCGCGGACACGACATCATAGTGGTCATCGCCCGCGCGGTCATAGTGCATGGCGCTGCGCTGCGTGATGTTTTCGGCATCTGCGCGCAGGAGGCGGACGGTATTGCCCTGTCTCGGCGCTGCCGAAAAGAGCAGTTCAACCGCATTGAGCGCCTTGCGAACATCACCGCCGCAGACAGACGCGATATATCCAGCCGTGCCCGGCTCCATGTCCGCCGTGACGTTTTCCCGCGCTCTGAGAATGGACACCGCGCGCAGTACAGCCTTTTCCACCTCAGCCGCCGGCACCTGCTTGAACTCGAACACCGTGCTGCGGCTGAGCACCGCATTATAGACATAAAAATACGGATTTTCCGTCGTGGAGGCGATGACCGTGATACGGCCATCTTCCATGAACTCCAGCAACGACTGCTGCTGTTTTTTATTGAAATACTGGATCTCGTCGAGATACAGCAGAACACCGCCGGGTGTGAGCATGGTGTCAAGCTCCGCAATGATATTGCGGATGTCCGAAATGCTCGCGGTCGTGGCGTTCAGGCGGCGCAGGGTTCGGTTCGTACTGGCCGCAATGATGCTTGCAACCGTGGTCTTGCCGGTGCCGGACGGGCCGTAAAACACCATGTTCGGGATCTCTCCGGATTTCACGATGCGGCGGAGCATCCCGTTCGGGCCCAGAATATGCTTTTGCCCGACGACGTCGTCAAGCGTTGTCGGCCGGATCTCATCCGCCAATGGTCTGTACATAGCGCGCCTCCTGTGATGCAATGGCGACATTATACCGCATTTTCCGCGCCTTGGCAACTCGCCGCACTTGGCAGGCGGCGCAAAATGTGCTACACTGCCGGAGAGGTGAACAATATGCGCACACCGGAACAAGTACAGGAGATCCTCCGCTGCCTGGCGCAGGCCTACCCTGCGGACTGCTCTCTGCAATATGAAAAAGCTTACGAACTGCTGTTTGCCGTGCGGCTGGCCGCACAGTGCACCGATGAGCGTGTCAATCAGGTCACGCCGGCGCTATATGCGCGCTTCCCGACGCTCGAGGCGTTTGCAGCCGCTGAGCCGGAGGACGTGGAGCCCTATGTTCACTCCTGTGGCTTTTACCGCGCAAAGGCGCGGGATATCGTCCTGTGTGCGCGCAAGCTCGTCACGGAATACGGCGGCCGCGTGCCGGACACCATGGAGGCCCTCACTTCCCTGCCCGGCGTCGGGCGCAAGACGGCCAATCTCATTCTCGGCGATGTGTACCACAAGCCCGCCGTGGTCGTGGACACGCACTGCATCCGGCTCTCAAACCGGATGGGGCTCGTCGACGGGCTCAAAGACCCCGTCAAGATCGAGACCGCGCTGCGCAAGATCCTGCCGCCGGAGGAATCATCCGACTTCTGTCACCGGCTGGTCCTGCACGGCCGCGCCGTGTGCACCGCGCGTAAGCCACAGTGCAGCACGTGCTGCGTGCGCCACGTATGTCAAACCGCAGAGGAGATGGAGTTATGAGACCGATCGCACACATCCACAGTGATTTTTCCACCAAATTCGGCATACCGCGCCAGAGCGGCGTAGTCGGCAGCCTGCAGGCCGAGATCGTTTTCGAGCCGGAATTTCGCAGCCGCGACGCCGTGCGCGGGCTGGAAGCGTTTTCGCACATCTGGCTGATCTGGGAATTTTCCGAAAATGTGCGTGCCAGCTGGTCGCCGACCGTACGCCCGCCGCGTCTGGGCGGCAATGTACGCATGGGCGTGTTCGCCACGCGCTCGCCGTTCCGGCCGAACCCGATCGGTTTGTCGTGCGTGCGTCTGGAACGGATTGACTTTTCGGACGAGTGCGGCCCGGTGCTCCATGTCGCCGGAGCCGACCTGATGGACGGCACGCCGATCTTTGATATCAAGCCCTATATTCCCTACGCCGACTGCCATCCGGAGGCAACGGAGGGCTTTACCGGGCAGGTGGAGATGCAGGCGCTGACGGTGGAGATCCCGCCGGAGCTGCTGTCACGCTTTCCGGTCGAGAAACGGGATGCGCTCATCGGTGTGCTCGCGCAGGATCCGCGCCCACGATATCAGACGGACGCCAGCCGCATCTACGGGCTGGAATTTGGTGGATACGAGGTGAAATTCACCGTCGGCAGCCAGACATTGACCGTCACAGATATTGCAAAAAAAGACTCGTGAAGTATCACGAGTCTTTTTCGTATTGGAGCTGATACAGATCGGTTCGCCGCGCATGCAAAACCGGGATCTGCGCACGGACGGCATCCGTCTCGGCAAGGTGAATATCACAGATCAGCAGCTCCGGCGCTGCTTGTGCCTGTGCCAGTACACGTCCCCACGGGTCGCACACAAGCGAGTGCGCATAGGAAACATAGCCCGCCGCTTCGTCCCGCGCCGGAGCACAGCCGGCAAGAAAGCACTGGTTATCCAGCGCCCGCGCACGAAACAGCAGCTCCCAGTGCGCCGGGCCAGTTGTCATATTAAATGCCGCCGGAACCACGACCAGCCGCGCGCCCTCGAGCGCCAGAATGCGAAAGAGTTCGGCAAAGCGCACATCAAAACAGATCGCCACACCGACCTTGCCAAACGACGTATCCACAAGCGTGTATTGCCGCCCGGGAGAGAGCGTGTCGGACTCAAAAAAACGCTGGCCACCCGCTACATCGATATCGAACAGGTGTACCTTGCGGTGCTTCGCCTGCTGCGTCCCCTGTGGGTCAAACACGTAGCAGGTGTTGTAGATCGCATCCCCATCGCGCTCCGGCACGGAGCCCGCCACGAGCCAGATGCCGCATTCTTGTGCCGTTTTACACAGTAGACGCCATGTATCGCCGCCCTGCGGCTCGGCATATTCCGCAAACGCGGCGTTGCTGTATGGGCAGCACCACATTTCCGGCAGTACAATCAGATCACAGCCGGCTGCAGCAGCATCGCGCACATATCGGCGCATGGTTTCGTAATTTTCAGCTTTGGATGCCGTGACCAGCATCTGACACAGGCCCAGTTTCATGGTATCCCCCGCTTTCACACCGTTATGTGACCAGCATAGCGGAAAATAACGGCGCTGTCAAATGTTTCTGTCCGCACGCACATCACTGCCGCAGTGCGGGCAGTACGTTTTCCCGCCGGTAAAAAACATCATACCCAAGTACCGGCGGCAAAATGGGCAGCGCTGCGTGAACGCCGCAATGAGCGCACCCAGAACGATGCACCCCAGTGCCGCGTATACCAACGACCATGCACCATAATAGCAGCTGCTGCCGTACAACCCCAAGCCAAACAGAACCAGGATCGACGAAATCGTGTCCCAGAATTTCATCCACTTCATGTTGCCGCTCCCTATGTCATAGTAAATACAGGGTAGCATTTTCGCGTCAAGTCCAAAACACCATAGACGTAAAATGCGGGTAAAATGCAAACCGCATTTCACCCGCATACACATTTATGAGAATAGAGCGCCCAAAACCGAAAGCACAATACCAATGATGAAGCCGATCAGTGCCCATTTGCCGATTGCTTTGGCGCGCACCGGCGTCGTCTTCTGGAAGCACAGGACACAATCCGAAAATTCACAAAATATTCATTTCTGCGACGAAAAACGACCGCAGCCGAATCGGCTGCGGTCGCACTGCGCATATGAAATTTACTCTTCCCAGTTGTGCCAGACGTTCTGGACATCTTCGTTATCCTCGAACATATCGAGCATCTTCTGGAGATTTTTGATGTCGCCCTCGTCAGTGAGCTTGATGGTGTTCTGCGGCACCATCTCCACCTGCGCGCTCAGCAGCTCATAACCGGCGTTCGTGAGCGCCTCGGCCACCGCCGCAACATCGTCGGGATCGGTATAGACCGTGTAAACACCCTCATCGGGAGCAAAGTCGGCCGCGCCGGCTTCGAGCGCGTCTTCCATGACCTTATCTTCCTCAAGCTCCTGATCCTCGTCATTGATGACGATGACGCCCTTCTTATCAAACGACCACGACACGCAGCCGGTCGCACCCATGTTTCCGCCGTACTTATCGAAGTAGTGGCGCACCTCGGAGGCAGTGCGGTTGCGGTTATCGGTCATCGTCTCGACAATGATGGCGACGCCGGACGGGCCGTAGCCTTCATAGGTGATGGACTCGTAATTATCCGTGTTGCCGGAGCCGAGCGCCTTGTCGATCGTGCGCTTGATGTTGTCATTCGGCATATTGGCGGCTTTCGCCTTGGCGATGACAGCTGCGAGGCGGGAATTGTTATTGGGATCGCCGCTGCCGCCCTCTTTAACGGCCACGATCATCTCGCGGGCGATCTTCGTGAACGCCTGCGCGCGCTTGGCGTCCTGCGCGCCTTTGGTTTTCTGTATATTATGCCACTTGGAATGTCCGGACATAGTCACAACTCCTCTTGCTAAAATGCTTTGAATATTTTAGCACACTCCGGGCCGCGTGGCAAGAAAAATCCGCATATTTGCGCGAAAACTACGCCTGTGTTTTTGGAATCAGGAGATATTGCGGCGGTTCCGACATGACTGTGTCGTCTGTGAGGCCATTCGTCTCGCGGATGAGCTGCTCGCTCGAGCAGTAACGCTTCGCCAGTGACCACAGATTCTCCCCGCCCCAGCGCACGATCGTCAGCGACGGTACGGAGGTATATGGGCAGGCGCGCTCCTGCGCCGCCGCACCGGTGACCTGTCGGAATTCGGATTCCTGAAGTACGGCTGTTCTGGCTGTCACCGTCACGCGAATCAGGAATCCATCGGCCGCAACAGTCACTGCCGGCTCCTCAGGCTGCACGCTCAGCAGCTCCAGATGTGCGCCGTTCTCCGGCTCGAGCGGCAGGTGCAGGCGCTTTTCCATACAGGATACGCGCTGCTCAGCGTCCGTCACGAGCAGCCGGACAAGCACGTCACAGCCATCCTCCGCCAATCCGCAGACAATGGCGCGCCGGTACATGACCGTCAGCGAGGCAGCCTCGCACGCCAGTGTGCCCTCCGCCGTCAGGCACAGCGGCTCCCCCGGCTGCACGGCGCCGGCCGGCACCGTCTCGCGCTCGAGCGCCAGGTCAGCCGTGTTGCAGTAGGCATCTGTCACGCAATCGGCCTCCGTATCCGCAAGGCACACCGTCTGCGCGACCAGATGATACTCCGCCTCCAGTGCGGCGCCATCGGCCGCAGCGCTCACGTTCAGGTAGGCCGCCGTGAGGTTGACGGTCGTGTGCATCAGGCACGGCGCTGCATCCGACGGACAGTCGAGCATCTGGGAAAATGGTGTCTCGAAGGTCTCGACGGCCGGGCACATTTGTCCCTGCCGGAGATAGGAGACCGACGCGCACACGCGCCCCTGCAAAATTACGCGGCTGCCGACGGCGCTGACATCATCGAGCAGCACCGTCTCCGTGTGACAGAGCAAACGGTCGCCCTCCGGTTGTCCGGCCGTAAAGCGGTGCGTCTCCGAGACGGTGAACGTCTTTTCGTCCACGGACACCGGTACCTGCACACGGAGCGTTTCCGTGCGCGTGAATACCGTGCCACCGTCGCCCTCAATCCGGTCCGTGAGCACAAGCTCCGTCTCCCGGTAGGCGCGCAGGCACAGACTCAGCCGTGCCGTCACGCGCACCTTGCGGGAATTGACCGCGCGCGCATCCAGTGCGATGAGCGTGCAGCGCAGCCACGGCCGCACATCCGGCGAGAGCGTCTCGCCGCTGATACGCACCTTGACCGGCAGCTCCACCGGGAAGCTGCTCAGGGTGCCATCCTCTTCCGCGTAGACCACGTCGGCCGCGATGCTGCCCTCGATCTGCGCGCTCTTTTCCGAAAAGTCCAGATTCCAGAGGCAGAATGTGCCCTCCGTGACCAAGATCGTGCCGATGTCCCCCAGCGCATCGGGTACGACGGAGTCCGCACTGCAGGTCTCCTCCTCCGTGCGGTCAAATACCCGCGCGTATATCATATGCTTCTGCTTGCCCAGTTGTAGTTCCATAAAGATGTGCTCCTTGTCGTTTTTGTACATCCTTATGCCGGGCACGCACCGGTTATGCCGCCATCAACAGCGCAGCAGCCACACACCTGCCGCAATGAGCGCGCCGCCGAGCGCAAACCACCAGAAGCCGGCCGGCAGCACCAGCGCCAGAATGATAAACACACCGGCAACCACGCATGCGATGCCGATCCAGAAGCAAATCCCCCGCCGTCGAAACATAAAAGCACCGCCCTCCGCTTGCAGGTTCTCCCTACAGTGTATGCGGAAAGCGGTGCTTTGGTGCGTCACTTTTTCTTTTCCCAGTCGCAGACCTGGGCCGAGAGCGCGTATAGACGCGCATAACTCTCATGACGCTCCGGCGCGATCTCGCCTGCTTCCACGGCGGCAAGAACGGCGCAGCCGGGCTCTTTCAGGTGTGCGCAGTCGCGAAAGCGGCACCTGCCAATGTACGGCCGGAACTCCCGGAACGCATATTGCAGATTCTCGCACGAGATGGGATCGACCATGTCCACCTCGAACGATGCAAAACCCGGCGTATCGGCAACAAACGTATCCGCTCCGAGCGCGTAGAGCTCCACATGGCGCGTCGTGTGCTTGCCGCGCCCGAGCCGCTCGCTGACGGCGCCGGTCGCAATGCCGAACGACGCATCGAGTGCGTTGAGCAGACTCGACTTACCGACGCCGGAGTTGCCGGTGAAGGCGCTGGTTTTTCCGTGCAGCACGTCACGCAACTCCTCCATGCCGAGCCCGGTCACAGCGCTCGTGCGCAGGACGCGAAAGTCGATCGAGCGGTAGATCGCATAGAGGTGATCTGCCGGGTCCAGGTCACACTTATTGAGACAAACGACCGGCTCGCAGCCGGCATTTTCCGCAATGGCGACCACACGGTCGATCAGAAACGGATCTGTGACCGGGTTGACGTTCGCCGCGATCATGATGAGCTGGTCGACATTCGCCACCGCCGGCCGGATGAACGCATTGCGCCGCAACAAGACGGCATCGATGCGCCCCTTGCCGTGCGCATCGAAACTGACCTCCACGCGGTCACCGACCAGCGGACTGCATCCGTCGTACCGGAAGCGGCCGCGGGCCTTGCACTCCACGATCTGATCGCCGGCGGCCACATAGTAAAAGCCGCTGAGCGCCTTGATGATGACACCCTGCACCATAAGCGTTTTTGCTCCTTTGTCTGTTACGGTTTTGCCGGTCCATCGGAAACCCAGATATAGACCTTACTGTACTCCGTGAGCTGTGTGTTGGCCGGTGCGCTCTGCTTGAAGACCGTGCCCTGCTTTGCATCGTTGGCCTCTTTGTACGTGCCGCCATAGCAAAGCCCGCTGCTCTTGATGCGCGCGATGGCGGCCGACTCCGTCAATTCCGACAGATCAGGCACCGTGACCGGGCGCAGCTCGGGACCGCCGCTGACGATCAGCTTCACACTCGAACCGGCAGCCGCCTTTTCACCAGGTGCCGGCTCACAACTGATGACATACTTCGCCGTCACGTCCTTGGATGCCTGAAATTCCGTCGTGACCGTAAATCCGGACTTTTCCAGCGCAGCCGTCGCCGTCTCGTAGTCTTCATTGATGACATAGGGTACATCGGTCATGACGACGCCGGTGCTGACAGTGAGCTGCACGTCGATACCGTCCGAGACGCGCATACGGCTCTTACCCGCCACCGGATCCTGCTCGATGATGACGCCGTCCGGCACATCGGGGTCGACCGTGTACACGACCGTGAAATGATAGTCGGCATACTGCTTATCGTTGACGACCGCTTCGTAGGACTTGCCGGTAAAGTCCGGCACATCCACGCGCTCGGCCGTGCGGAACAGATCCTCGAGCCAGAAATTCCAAAGGAATACGAACAGCAAAATGGCAAAAACACCGACCGAGAAAATGCCCGTGAAATAACTCACGCGCTTTGCCCGCTTGCGCCGGCGCTGGTACGCCTCTTCCGTCAGATCCTGACCCACACCGAAAAAGGAGTCCTTTTTCTCCGCGCTCTCCTTGCGCCGCTCGGCAAGCGGACGCTGCTGATTGAGGTGCTTTTTGCAGGCGTTGAGCGCTTTGAGCATCTCCCCCGCCGACTGATAGCGCTTGCGCAGGTCCGGCTCCATGGCCCTGAGCGTGATGCGCTCGAGTTCTTCGGGGATGTCACTGTTCCACTCACGCGGCGGCTTGGCGCTGCCGGCAATGTGCATAAGCGCGATCTCCTCCGGAGTGTCTGCGTCATACGGCAGGTGGCCTGTGAGCATCTCATAAAGCACGACGCCGAGAGAATACAAATCACTGCGCGCGTCGGCATTTAGGCCCTTGGCCTGCTCGGGTGCAATATAGTGCACGGAGCCGATGGCCTGGCCGCTGCGCTCCTCGTGGATATTCTCGAGTGCGGCAATGCCGAAATCAGCGACCTTGACCATGTCGTCATTCGTGATCATGATGTTCTGCGGCTTAATATCCCGGTGGACGATGCCGTGGGCATGCGCGTGCTGCAGCGCCTTGCAGATCTGTGTGGCGTAGTGCAGCGCCTCCGTGGCACTGAACACGCCGTGATCTGCCATGCGCTGCTTGAGCGTCTCACCCTCGATGAGCTCCATGACGATATATTCCGTCTCGCCGGTGTGGCCGACATCGTAGACCGAGACGATATTCGGCTGCGAGAGCATGGCGACTGCGTGCGCCTCTGCCTGAAAGCGGTTTTTCAGCTCGGCATCCGCCGCCATCTCATCGCGCAGGATCTTGACGGCAACATAGCGATGCAGCTTATGGCACATGGCCTTGTAGACGACCGACATACCGCCGCTGCCGATGATTTCCAAGATCTCATAGCGGTCATCGAGCATCCGGCCGATATAGCGATTCATTGATTGTTCCATAGTAATCCCCCAAGTGTTGCGCTTTCAGCGGAAAAGAACCAGCGCGGTCACATTGTCGCGCGCACCGCGTGCCAGTGCCGCCGCGATCAGGCGGCCGCAGATCTGCTTTGCATCCCGCGAGCTGCGGCAAAAATCATGCATCTGGACATCTGACAGCGTGTTGGACAGCCCATCCGTGCACAGCAGCAGCCGCGCCCCGAGCGGGAACGGCATCGTGCGGCAATCCGGAGCCACCTTCGGGCCAACACCGACAGCGCGCGTGATCACGTTCCGGCGTGGGTGGCGGTGCGCCTGCTCCGGCAGCACCTGACCACTCGCGACCAGCTCCTGCACGAGCGAGTGATCCGTTGTAAGCCGCTGCATTCTGAACAGCCCGGCAAGATATGCGCGGCTGTCGCCGACATGCAGCACCGTCAACCGGCCATGCCGCACGCAGGCGGCAACGATTGTCGTGCCCATGCCCCGCAGAGCAGAATCTGCGCACGCACGGTCATAGACCGCACGGTTGGCCGCATCGCAGGCGTGGCGCATAGCGGGTTCGACCGCGCTGCCTGCCAGCATTTCGCGGCGAAAATCCGCCAAAAACGTGGAAGCAGCCAGGTCGCTCGCCAGCTTCCCGCCGGCAGCGCCGCCCATCCCGTCACAGACGACGGCGACGGTGCAGCCTTTGCGCCGGATATGCGCGCAGGCAGCGCGATCCTGATTCTCCTTGCGGACGGCTCCCTTGTCCGACTGTGCAAAGCAGTTCATGGGTGCTCCCCCCTTCAGGCACGGTGATCGGCAACCTTCTTACGCAGCTGGCCGCACGAGGCATCCACATCGCTGCCGAGCTTGCGGCGCACCGTCACGTTCACGCCCGACTGCTCCAGAATGTGGATGAAAGCCTTGAGGTGCTCCGGCGTGGACGGCCGGAACGCGCGCTCTTCCACATGATTGAGCGGGATGAGATTCACGTGCGCGCAGACGCGCCGCGCGTGTTTAGCCAGCAGTCTGGCGT
>DBFWVW010000033.1:0-28728 GCA_048217285.1 Oscillospiraceae bacterium | reverse complement strand
CTATATTTCATGGGCAAGTGTGTACTTACCCGGCAAGGGAGTGAAAATCATGGGCATTCAGCGTCTGCCGGTGTTTTTATCCGCCGCGGAAAACCTGAATTTCACCAAGGCGGCCGAGGAGCAGTGCATCTCACAGACGGCCGTCAGCCAGCAGATCAAGCTGCTGGAGCAGGAGCTTGGCTATGCGCTGTTCGTGCGCGGAAAGCGGGGCGTGAGCCTGACGCCGGCGGGCGAGGTGTTCTACCGGCAGTGCAAGCAGCTCATGATCCGCTACAATGACGCTGCGGCGCAGGGAAAGAAAATCGCACTCGGCAACTCGACGGATCTGCGCATCGGCTATGCCGGTGCCTATGAGCTGTGGACCATCGTCTCGCAGATCCGTAAGTATCACCGCCTGCACCCGGAGGCGGAGATCGAGTTTCAGCTCGGCAGCAACCGGAGCCTGCTCAATGACCTGGCCGAGGGGCAGCTGGATATGGCTGTGCTCTCCGGCTTTGGCGTGGAGCTCGGTAAGGGGTTTGACAGCCGCGTCACACTCTCGGATCCGTGCATGGCCATGATCAGCGCCGCGCACCCGCTGGCTGCAAAGCAGACGATCCATCCGCGCGACCTCAAGGGGATGCCGATCGTGCTCAATCGCGCGCAGGACAGTCAGCCCTCGGCGGGGCTGATCGCCGGTATGTATGCAAATATGGGCCTGCGCGAGAATAAGCGTATGTACGCCGATGATTTTTACAGCATTGCGCTCATCATCAATGCCGGCATCGCCTTCAGCATCATGCCGGCGAGCGTTGCCTGCTGGGGAATCGAGGGCGTTGTGTTTCGCCCGGTGCAGGGCTTTCAGGCAAAGGCCCGCACGCTGCTGGTCTATCCGCGCGGCTCACAGGACACGGGCATCCAGTCGTTTGTGTCGCTGGTCAAGCCGAAACGCTGAGAGAAGAAAAAATGCATTTGCCCCCGCGCAGCCGTGGCTGCGCGGGGGCAAATGCGATTTTGTGTTTTATGTCTGTGTCTGCTCGATCGCGAGATAGCGCGCCAGCGCGTCCTGCCAGTCTGGCAGCGGTGCAAACCCCGCTTCGGCAAGTTTCCCGGTATCCAGTCGGCTGCTGTGCGGTCGCTTGGCGCGGTTTTTGCCGTATTCTTCGGTTGTGACCGGCAGTACGGTCACGGGGATGCCGGCGGCGCGGAAGATCGCGCAGGCGAAGTCATACCAGCTCAGGTAGCCGCCGCTGTTGACCGCGTTGTAGCGGCCGAAACGGTCGGTCTCGACCATGTCGGCGAGCAGCCGCGCGAGGTCGGGCGCGTAGGTCGGCGTGCCGATCTGGTCGCTGACGACGCGCAGCGTGTCATGTGTCCGGCTCAGCTGCAGCATGGTGCGCACGAAGTTTTTGCCGCCCGCGCCGTAGACCCATGATGTGCGCACTATGAAGTACCGCTCGAGCGTTTCAAGCACGGCACGTTCGCCGGCAAGCTTGCTCTGCCCGTAGACGTTCAGCGGCGCGAAGCGCTCGCAGTCGGCGGGGTAGGGGGTGGCATCCGTCCCGTCAAAGACGTAGTCCGTCGTGATATAGAGCAGCTTACAGCCGTGATCGCGGCAGGCCTCGGCCACGTTTCTCGTGCCGCCGGCGTTGGCGGCGAACACCCGCTCCCGGTCTTCCGGCAGCTCTGCGCCGTCCACGTCTGTCCAGGCGGCACAGTGGATGACGGCGTCCGGCCGGATGTTCACGATGAGTGTCCGCACAGCCTGCGGATCACAAAGATCGGTCGGCACATACGCGGCCGCATCCGCGCAGAGGCGCTGCGCCGCGCGGCCGGTCGCAGTGCAGGTGTGGCCGCGGCGGATAAGTTCGGTCGTGACGGCGCTGCCGAGCAGCCCGTTGGCGCCGGTGACGAGAATATTCATAAGCTCACCTCCGCTGCTTCGACCGTGTCACAGCTCTATGCCGAGTGTGCGCAGCGCCGGCCAGTGCTGGTCTTTTTCGCTGAGGATGGGCGCATCCCGCCCCGGCCAGACGATACCGATATCGGCGTCATCCCAGCGGATGCCGCCCTCGTCTCCGGGGTGGTAGACCTCGTCGCACTTGTAGGCAAAGACGGCCTGCTCGCTCAGCACCTGAAATCCGTGGGCAAAGCCGCGCGGAATATAGAGCTGGCGGCGGTTGTCTGCGCTGAGCAGCACGCCGACCCAGCGGCCGTAGGTCGCGCTGCCGCGGCGCAGATCCACGGCGACGTCGAAGATCTCGCCGTAGATCGCGCGCACAAGCTTTGCCTGCTGATGCTGCTTTTGAAAGTGCAGTCCGCGCAGTACGCCGCGGCGTGAGCCGGACTGATTGTCCTGTACGAATGTATTCCGAATGCCGGCAGCCGCGAAGTCGGCCGCTTTGTAGGTCTCCATGAAGTACCCGCGCGCGTCGCCATAGCTCTTGACGTCCACGATCTGCACGCCGGGAATCTCCGTGGGCGTAAACGTGAAATTGCTCATGCGCGTTTCTCCGTCTCGTAGGCGTACTGTGCCGGGTCGCCGTAGAAGTCGAGCAGCATATGAGCAAATTTGTCGTGCACACCGTGTTTGGCCGGTGCCTGCACGATGTTCATGCCCGGATTGTGGTTGCCCTCGATGAGCTCCAGCTTGCCGCCGGGCAGAATGGCCACGTCCCAGCCGACGACGCGCAGGCACGGCAGCGTCTGCGCGGCGCTGCGGCAGAAGGCGCAGATTTCCTCCCACTGCGGGATGGGTGTGCCGCGAAAGCGCACGCCGGTCATCGGGTGCAGGATGTAGCTGTTGCCGTGCTCGTCGAGTCCGTCGGTCATGATGACACCGGTGGCCGGGTCGATCTCGCAGAAGATGCCGCCGCCATGGGCGTTGTCTACGTGCAGGCCGTTGTTGCCCACGCGCAGCCCCGCGCCAAAGACTTCAAAGCGCTCACCGCGGCGGAACGTGATCACGCGCAGTGTGTTGAGCGACTCCGGATGAAAGCGCGCGAGCGATTCATCGGACCGGATGAATTCCTCTGCCAGATACTTGCCCACGCACAGTTCGTCAAACAATGCCTGCCGGTCGGGCGTGGCGTCCCATTCGGCCTCCGTCAGCTTGCGAAAGCCGATGCCCCAGCTTGAATACTGCGGTTTGAGCGCAATGACATGATGCTGATGCACAAAAGCGTCAAACGCTGCGGAGTCCGACTCCGGAAGGTACAGCCAGCCGCGACTGACAAACTGCGTGAAGTTTTTCAGAAACGTCACCTTGCTCTTCAGGTACGGCTCGGCGGCGCTGTTGTACGGGCGCATGAGCAGGGTTGCCTCCACGTCGCTCAGGTATTGCTTTTGCTGCGCGGTCGTCAGCCCGTAGAAACCGAAGATCATGTACTCGGACATGGACACGCGCTTTTCCGGATTGTTGCGCCGCACCTTGAGGTAGTCGTGAAAGAGCTGCTCTTCCGTAAAGCTGTCCGGAAGTTCGCGGACGCCCTTGATATAACCGCGCCAGCGCTTGTGCAGCACGGGGTAGGCGCGGAGATTTTTGACCAGTTTATTTTCTGTGAGTATGTTCTTCATCGGTTTCACCTGCACAGTCCCGGAGCAGCGGATATTTTCCCACTCCGTCGAATTGAATGATGTTGCCGCCCGGCCAGTGCCAGTTGCCCTCAATCAGCTCCGGTCCGTCCGGCGTGACGGCGATGTCCCAGCCGACGTAGCCCATGCCGGGCACACGGTCCATGGCACGGGATACGCACGCGGTGACCTCGGGCCAGAACGGAACCCGAAATCCGGGCAGATACGCACCCGATGCCGGGTGACGGGTATAATCGCACAGATCGGTATTGTTGCGCCCGGGGGCGGATACGCAGCCGGACGCGAGCTCGAGCGGGTAGGCGATGCCGCCGGTGTGAAAGTTGTCGGTCGCGACGCCTTTGCCGCCGCACTTGAGGCACGCGCCGATGAGCCGGATGCGGCCGTCACGGTCGTGCGCGGCATTGATGCGCACACTGTTGACGCACCCGGGGCTGAGCGCCTCGAGCGCCGGGTGCTGCCGGATGGGTGCTTCCAGCAGGAGCCGCTGTGTCCGGCAGTCGTTGTAGTATGCGGCACGGTCAGTAATGGCCGCGCTGCGGCAGTGCTCGATGCCGCGGCCCATTGTGCCGCGCACGGGCTTGAGAAAGAACGTGTCGTTCCGGTCAAGAAAAGCGCAGAAAGCGGCAAAGTCCGCCTCCGGCACGTAGATGTGCTCCCGCCGGACATCGGACGCGAATACTGCGAGAAAGCGCGCCTTGTTCGCGAGCGCTTCCTTCTCTGCCGCTGTGGCATTGCGGTTGAGCGCCCGGTCGAGCGCACTGGAGCGGCCCGACGTGAGATAGGCTGCGCGCTGCCAGTCCGGCAGGTCAAAAAAGCGGAGCACGAAGTAGTTTTCCGGCGACGCGCCGTGGCGAATGCTGCACCACAGCGCGTCGAGCAGATAGCCTGTTCGGCTGCCGCCGTGCTGCGCGCGCAGACGCGTGCACATATGGTAGGTTTTTTTCAGTGCGTTCCATCGGGACATGATTTGACGCCCCTCTCTGCATCGTTCAGAATGGCCCGGATATTGTCCCGGCCGAGCCGCTCGATCGTGCGGCCCTGCGTGCGCAGGTCACACCCGAGCGCCGCCGAGGCGATCTCAATCAGCGACGAGCACACCGGCGTTGGCACACCCAGTGCCGCGCCCAGTGATTCCAGCAGCCCCAGACCCTGCGGTACATCCTCCGTGATGTAGCGCGAGCGCACATCCAGCGGGCCTTTCGCCCGCTCCGGCATGGCGGCGTAGGCGAAAAAGACCTCCTTCGCGTCACTCTGCTCGTCGAGACTGTTGCGGAACTTGCACGCCTCGACATATGGCACCGGAGCGCAGTCAAGGCGTTCGAGTACGCGCATTTTCTCGCCGTCGAGCGCTTCGAGCAGGTTCCAGACCGACGGCGTGAACACTTCGTGGTACATACAGTAGTCGCCGTGCGTGGCCTCGATGCGCGGAATGCTCATTACGGCGCCGACTGTGTGCACGATCATGTTCGGGTTGTGCAGCGCGGCCTCGGCCACACTCCTGAGATAGACAAACGGTGTGCCCAGCCGGTCGAGCACCTGCCGGGCTGCCGGGAGCGCGCTGTGCGGGTAAATGCCGATAGGGTTGCGCACATTGCGGAAGCCCACCTGAAATTCTCCGGGCGCGCTGATGCGCCCGTCGATGAAGTTGCTCTCCGCCTCGGCGAGGATCACGCCGTCGGCCGGGTGCAGCTCCAGCGCGTAGGCAGTGGAGAGATAGCCCGGCACCATCAACAGGACCTGACCCGGCGTTAGAAACGGCACAGCGCGCCGCAGCACGTCGGGATGGCAGCCCGTCTGCGTGCACAGGAGCACAACGTCCTTGGCTCGCACATCTGCCACATCGCGCGACAGGTGCGCGATGACGCAGTCGGTCTCCGTGCCGAATTCGTGAATGCGCATCCGGCCACCGGCAGCGCACAGGTGCGCGAAATTGTCATCGTGCAGGCTGTGGGAGGTCTTGATGAGCGTGACCTCGTGGCCGCGCGCGGCATAGTCGCCCGCAAGCGCGCAGCCGCTGTTGCCCGCACCGAGAATGGCAATGTTCATAGCGTTTCCTCCATCATGCGGCCAAAGCGCAGGTCCGTCTCCGGCAGACGCTTGTTGTCCAGCGCGGCTGCCGGGGTGAATGTCAGCTCGCCGAAGCGCACGCCGCGCGGCGTGAGGTACAGATCCACGCGCACGAAATCAAACGGCTTGCTCAGCCGGTCGGCAACGGTGAAGGCCTCATCTAGCCCTGCCGGTTTCGGCAGCGTAAAGCCCTCGGGCGCGGCCTGCGAGTCGCGGTTGATGCGCAGGAGCCGGAAGTCCCGGTCGAAGAAATAAAACTTCGGCCAGCCCTCGTCGCGTCCCACGCAGAGCATAACACAATCCGCCCGGCCGTGAAAGCAGTAAAATTTATAGTCCTCCGGCAATGAACCATCTGCATCACCGATGTATTCCTCCACGAGCAGCTTCTTTTCCACGTGGCGGTACTGGAGCTCGGAGTAATACGCCCAGAACGGCTCGCGCCCCCAGGCGCACAGCTGCTTTTCGGCTGTGGCCGTGTCGAGCGCGCGCTTGTCCGCGCAGATAAGGTTGTAGCCGCAGCCAAAGTTCCATTTGATGGCGAACCGCTCCGGCAGCGCGGCCCAGTCGATGTCTTCCGGCCGGTCGTATACGGCGAGCAGACGGTTGAGCGTGTCACCGCAGCCGCAGCCGGAAACGTAGTCGCGCACACGGTATTTGTCTGCACACCGGCGCACGACGGGATCGGTACCAAAGCGCTCGAGCTTTTGCTTGAGCAGCTTTTCATTGAGTGTCTGCGGGTGCTTCAGATCCGGCAGACGGCCGAACTTGCGCAGATACAAAAGCTCCGTATTCCACCGCGGAGAAATATAAGAGAGCGCTGCATAAAATGCCCGGCTTGTGCGACGGACTTTTTTCTTTTTCATGGGAAAATACAGCCTTTCTGCGCGCTCAGGCGTCTGCGAGTGCAATGGTGCTCACCGGCTGCGCCGCTGCGGGTTCCGACGCTTCGGGCGCAAGGATGAGCGCCTCGGCCGCATCGAGCGAGTCGAGCAGACAGTCGATGACAAACTTCGAGCGCCGCACGATCGAGCGGTACTCCATCTTCGAGGCCACATATTGATAGTGCAGCACGGAAATCGACGGGTCGTAGCGTACAACGCTGCCCTCCTGACGGCAGAGCCAGTCGAGGATCTCCATCTCGTAGTACATGAATGTTTTCGGATAAAACGGCTCGGGGTGGCGGGCAAGATAGCGCTGCGAGAAGATCACGCACGAGCCGTGCAGCACGACGCCTTCCGCGGGCTGCGTGGTGTCGATGTGCTGCTTTTTGCGGTTGCGGATCTGCACGAGCCGCCAGATGGCGGGGCTGTTTTTCTCGCCGCTGCTCAGCAGCAGGAGGATGGGATTCTTGCTGCGCGCAACGCAGGCGCGCTTGTGCCGCACGCTCTCGAGTGTGCAGCCGTGCAGGGTTTTCGGACTCTGGTGGATGCCGGAGAATACGGACACGATGTCCGGCCCGAGCAGGTCGAACGGGTGCTGCGCGTAAATGCGTGCGATCTGGGGGATGAAGTCATGCTGCGGGATCTCGACGTCGTTGTTGAGCACGACGGTGAAGTCCGCATCCAGATGCTCACACACCCAGCGTGTGCCGACGTTGTTGCCGCGCGCAAAGCCGTCGTTTTTCCCGTGCAGCAGCACAGTCACATCGGGGCTTGCGGAAAATTCCTCCGCCAGCACCTTGCCTGTGCCGTTGGGGGAGGCGTTATCGACGATGACGATGTGCTTGTCGCCCGCGAGCGCGCGGATGCTCTTCACGCAGCTGCGGGTCGTGTCGATGGCGCGGTAATGCAAAATGACAAATGCGGTCATGGTGTCTGTCCTTTCTGCTGCCGGCGGGCGCGCAGGCAGTCGGCGAGGTAGTAGCTCAGGTCGTAGGGGTTGCGACTGAGCCGGAAACTTTTGCGGAAGTGCTCGGCAGCGCGCGCCGGATCCGTCGGGTGGCAGCGCTTGCCGAGACGGCGGTTCATGACGGCGTCACTGCGCGGGAAACGCTGATAGAGCGCCGCGTGCTTTTCATACAGCCGCAGCAGGTGGGGATAGGACTTGACGACGGCGGAAATGCTGTCGCCGCCGACCTCAGACTCCACCAGCGCTTCCGGCAGGTACACGAGCCGGAAGCGCTCGGCCGCCCGGATGGCAAAATCCCAGTCCTGATAGCGGCGGATGGTCTCATCGAAGCGCACAGCCTCCCACACGGCGCGGTGCATGAGCATGGTCTGGGTGCTGGCGCGGTTTTCGGCCAGAAAATCCTCCAGCGCGCGGTCGGGATGCGGTGCGTGCACAGGGTAGTAAAACGAATTTCCGTTTGCGGCGATGCGGTTCATGCCGCAGTAACACAGGTCCGCGCCCGTTGCCATGAGCAGGTCGTACTGCTTTTGCAGTTTGTCCGGGTGCCAGAGGTCGTCGCTGTCCTGAAAGGCGAGGATGCTGCCGCGCGAACGCTGGGCGCCGAGGTTGCGGGCGTAGCACGCGCCGCGGTTGTCACCGTAGCGCACGTAGTGCACGCGCGCGTTTGTGCCGCAGTCAAACAGGCGCTCTGTGCCGTCGGTCGAGGCGTCGTCCACGACGATGATCTCCAGGTTTGGATATGTCTGCGCCAGCACGCTGTGAATGCACGCCGGCAGCTTGTCTTTTCGGTTGTAGGTCGGGATGACGACCGAGATCAGATCGTTCATAGGCTTCCTCCGTTCACGGTCGGGTAGGGGAAGGCCGCGCGCATCTGGCGCTTTTTTTCCTCGACCTGTTCCGGCCGAATGCGCCAGCCGTCCTCGGTTTCGGCAATGGTGGGCGCCGTGCTTACGCGCAGGTCGCGCGGCCGGTGCGGCACATCATAGGCAGAATAATAATCATCGAACTTATATCCGTCGCCGAGCGGGCGGTCGGAAAAGACGATGTGCAGATTCGGAATGTGGAAGCTGTCAGCCGCGATCAGGCCATGCAGACTGCTGGAGAGAATACAACGGCACTGCGCGATCTCGGTCAGCACGGTGATGGGGTCATCCTTGACGTTGATGAACTTCGTGTTTTCATACCGGCCCAGCAGCTCCGTCACAGCAGGGTCGTTCAGATCGCAGACGTGCGGCACAATACCGACATCATACCGCTTTTCCGGCAACGTGTCCAGCAGCTCATCGGCGAGAATGCCGCCGTCGCCGGTCGGAATGTCGAGCGCGCGGCCGGTCATGCGTTCGACGCTGCGGCGCGTCAGCTCGCCGCGCACGGCGTGAAAGCGCATATCGCGTTTGAAAAACCGCCCCTGCGCGTCATCGTAGTTGATAAATCCGGATCCCCAGACGTCCACGTGCGGGTGCGTCCGCCCGTTGATGCACTGCTGCAGCTTCATGAGCGGATTGCCGTGGAGCTTATACTGCGCCAGGCCGCTGCCGATGGCGCACAGGTCGCCGGTGAGAAACGAGCAGCGTTCTACCCGGTAGCCGAAGCAGCGCTCGATGATGAGCGGATTGAGCAGATCGCCCATGTTGGCGATGCGGGCATAATACAGATTCAGTGTGTCCGGCATGGCGGTCACCTCCGAAAGGGTTCACAGCGTGCGACTGTAAGGAATGGCATAGAAAAGCAGGAAGAACAGGCCCACACACAGGCCAAACACAAGGTATACCCGCCACAGCCGCCGGTCTTTTCGGCAGGCGGCGGCCTCTTCCGGGCCGGCGGGCGCATCGAAGAGCCGTTCGCGCGCGAGTTGTTCTGCATGCGTTGGCGGCCGGAGCGCGGAGCCGAGCACCGCGCCGAGCACGCTCAGTACGATGCCGACGAAAAACGCGTCCGCCCAGACCGGCGGCGTGATGCCGCAAAGGGCATAGATCGCCTTGGCACCCGCACAGCCGAGAAAGCCGAGCAGCATACCGAGGTACGCACCGCAGCGGCTCAGGCGTTTGCTCCATACGCTGCCGAAAGCCACAAGACTCCACGCGCCTGCGATGACGGTGCCGCCGAAGTACATGATGAGGAAGATGTGCGGGGGATTGAGGTATGCCAGAACGAGCACGACCAAACTGACCGCCAGCATCGCCCAGCGGGAGCGGGCGAGCTTTTTGCGGTCGTCTCCGGCGTCGGGCAGAATATCGTTGACGACGGAAAAACCGATCAATGACAGGAACGTCGACGCCGACGAGATGCCGGCGGCGCTGATGCCGATGAGCAGCAGCATACCGATGACCGGCGGCAGCACGTGTGTGGCGGCCCAGATCATGGCCTCGCTGCCCGGAAGGGTGCCGTTGATGTTGCGCACGAACGCGGCGGCAAAGTACAGCGCGATCGTCACGACCATGACGCCCATGGACGACCACACGGACGAGCGCAGGACGACGTGCTCATCCTTAGCCATAAGGTAGCGGCTTGTCTGCCACGGGCTGATGGCCACGACGAGCGCCCAGACGATGCCGTAGGTCACGGCCCAGACCGTATTGCTCACGCCGTCCGGATAGAGATAGTCCGGATTCCCGGCCCAGGAGAGAATGCCGGGCATGGTGTCGCTGCGGGCAAGCGCTTCGATGCCGCCGAACCAGCCGCCGCCCGCGCGGACGAGAAACGGCACTGCGACAAGCGCAGCCGCGAGAAAAACGAGGAACATGATCGTGTCCGTCAGCAGCACGCCGGGCGAGCCCGAGTAAATCGTGAAGGCGGTGAACGCCAGCCATACGATCACGGCGCACAGCCTGTAGTCATAACCCGTGATGCTGCTCATGAGTGTGGCCACGCCCTGAATGGCGCTGAGCAGATATGCGCTCACGGACACGAGCAGGATCACGGCCGAGAGCCGGCGCAGGTGCACCGAGCAGAAGCGGCGGCCGAAATATTCCGGCAGTGTCGTTACTTCGCTCCGGCGGATGTACCGGCCGAAGAACCCGGCTCCGTAGATGTAGCCGGTCGCCTGAATGACGCCGACGGTCACGATGCCGATGAAAAAACCGGAGTAGACCTCACCCGTGTCGCCGAGGAACGCGCCCGTCGAGAGAAACGACGCGATGAGCGACCCGACGATCAGCAGCGTCGGCGCGTTGCGGCCGGAAACATAATAATCGTTCGTATCCTTGACCATGCGTCCGGCGCCGATGCCGACAGCGAAAAAAACGATGAGCGCGGCCAGAATGCCCAGGAAATACAGATTCATTTTTTCTGCCCGTCCCCGCGCTTCGGGCTCGTCACGGCCCGGTAGACAAATGCGGTGATAACGATCCAGACGCCAAAGGCGATCGAGAGAACAGCTTCCATACCGGAACCTCCGTGAGATGTTAGTCGAGCTTCAGGAGCACGCGCGCGTAGTGCGCGTTGTTTATAAACGGTCGATCGTTGATCTCATCGAACAGCGGCTGATAACCATAGCCGTCCGTGACCCAGGCGTAGCCGCGGTACTGTGCGGTGTTAAAGCCCGGGATGGTGTTGGCCTCGATGATGAGCGGGCCGTCCGCGGTCATGGTCACGTCCCAGCCGATGTTGGAGATCTTGCTTGCCAGCGGCACGGCGCGGCGCATCATATCGATCGTTTCCTCCCAGAACGGGAGCTGCAGGCCGGGGAACACCACGCCCGTGACCGGGTGTGTGTGATAGTCGATGCAGTTATTCTGGTCCACGGCGTCCGTGAGTACGATGCCGGTGCGGATGTCGATCATTGCGGTCAGCGCGTCCTGGCAGCCGTTGGAGATGTCCTTTTCGATGGCGGTCGTGAGCACCGGGGCGAACAGATACGTCCCGGACGGTGCGGTTACGGTGTAAAAGCGCACGATGCTCACAGCGCCGGGGTTGAGCTGTGCGAGCGTCGGGTGCTGCTGAATGTATTCTTCCACAATGCCGCCGGAATTTGTGCGCAGATACGCAAGTGTGTCCGTCTGCTCGGCCTCGGTTGCTGCCGGGAGAATGCGCACACCCGTGCCCTGACCCTTGCAGTTAGGCTTGTAGACGACCTTCCCGGTTTCACCGGCGAGCGCGCGCAGCAGCGCCGCGTCCACGGCGGATGCCTGCGCGCAGCGGCGGCCGTAAAAGTCGGAAAAGACTTTGGAGAAGATGTATTTATTCATCAGGATCGCGATGTAGCGGCGGTCCGTGTAAGTTTTGCGAAACTCCGCGCGCGTCCAGAGTGTGGACATGGTGCGCTTTTGCACCTCCGTGCGCTCGTGGTAGCCGACCCACTCATATTCGTTGAGCGAGATGTGGTTGATCTTTTTGGCCTGCAGGATGTCCTTTTCGATCTCGGCGGCGTTCTCGCCGTGGCGGGCAGCGTAATCCGCGGCAAAGTCGCGGATGTATCTGCGTGCGGAGATCCAGCTGCTCAGTGTCCGTTTTTGTTCCATATTGCATTCTCCTGCGTCAGATTTGGAGCTTCCTCAGCTTTTCAAAGGTGTCTGCCGCAGATGCCTTTGAGAAAATGAGGCGGGGGAGAAGCCGCACAAACGCGCGGCTTCTCCTGCTTGATTTTCAATAGTTTGGCGTGTCCCATTCGTCCGGTATCCAGTCCTTGGGTACCATCGTGCTGCGAAAGTTTCCGTCCATCTCGCGGTAGGCCATGCGCAGCTTCTGGATGCGCCACGCGCCGTCCTCGCCCTTGACGAAGTCGTCACAGTAGACCATCCAGCTCTGCAGCACTTCACAGTCATCATAATAGCACATATGGTCCTCGTATTGGAAGACCCCGCGTGCATGGGTCTCGTCGATCAGCCAGATCATCGGCTGATGGCCCATGTGCATGGTCTGCATATCCTTGTTGCACCATTTGGCGTTGCGTGCCTGCAGGAGCTTGTCCTTGATAGCGAGGTGGCCGTTGAGGTAGTAGCGGAAGTCATCCGTGAACAGCTCCGTCACATATTCCTCTTTCTTCATGTCCATGCACCACCAGTAGAAGTACTTGCACTCGATGATTTTCTGGAGTTGGCAGAGCTGCGCGGGCGTGTATTCCTGCCGGCGAACGTGCGTGATGACGTCGAGCACCATGTCACGAACCTTGTCAGGGAATGGGATGTTTCGCGTTGCCATGGACTTACTCGATGGTCTCGAAGTAGTTGTAGGACGGATCCTTGACCTTATCGCGGCCATTGTTGTAGTCAGGCGCGAAATCGGGATGGAGGATCATGGTGTTGTCGCCGGCGACGGTGCGCTTGACAACGAGCCACTTGCCGTCGCGCTTCTCCCAGAGATCAATATCACGGCAGCGTGCCACGACGACCATGCCGTTGCGATACTTGCAAGCGGCATACATATAGGCTTCGGCAGCAGCCTTGGTACCATCATCATTGAGCTTGATGAGGATGTTGGTCATGACGTGGTGCGTGGAGACCATCTTGCGGTGCATCTTGAGCATCATGTCGATGAAGCCGTAGCCGCTGCCCTTGTAGGTCGGGCCGTAGTCAACCTGTGCGTCCTCGGCAAACACAGTCTTGCCGAGCGGGTTGTCAATGCGGTCCAGCGCGCGGGCGTAGACGTAATACTGGTCACGGATGGCGTCTTTTTCTACGAGTTTTTCGAGTTCGGTCATTGTTTTTTTCTCCTTTCGATGTCGTCGTGTTGGTTTCCTTTGCCTATTGACGGCAGCGGCGTCACATCTGCGCGATGAGCGCTTCCAGCTCTGCCTTTCTGCCGGTTTGTGTGATGATCTGCATACCGCCCATTTGCGCGGTGCAGTTGGCCTCGACCATGCACCAGCCGTGGGTGCTGTAGGCGAGATCCCAGCCGCAATAGTGGTTGCCGGGTACCATGTGCGCGGCCGTTTTGACCATGTCCACGGCCTTGTCCCACTCCGGGAGCGGATAGCCGCGAAAGCGCACGCCGGTGTCCGGATGCGTTATGTAGCGATGCCCCTTTTTGTCCGCACCGTTGGAGCAGATGCAGCCGGTGTCGGGATCGATGAGTGCGCTGATGCCCCCGGCGCTGAAGTTATCGATGATGCCATCGCCGCGGCCGACGCGCAGTGTCGGGTGAAACAGCCGCACCTCACCGTCGGCCAGGACGACCGTCGGGATGCGCAGTGTGTTGACCGACTGTGGATGAATGCGTGCTAGCTCCGGCCCCTGCTCAATGATCTCCTCGAGAATCGCCCCGTGCGTGCCGTAGGCAGCGTACGCAGCCTCGAGATAGGGGTAGTCGCGGAGAGATTCTGTATGTACGCCCTTGCCGAAGGCGGCGTAGATGGGCTTGACGATGTAGTTCGGGTGCGCCTGTGTGAAAGTGCGCAGTGCCTCAAGCGCGGCAGGCGTGGGAGCAGCGCCTTTCTTGATGCGCAGTACGTCGCGGCCGTAAAAATCGCGGAACTTCTGGTACGTCAGGTACTTGTTTTCGAGCATGTTTGTGTTCTTCGGGTCGTTCATGCGCGGGTAGTAGCTCATGCGGACGCCTTCGGTGATGAAGCCGTCGCGGTAGGCGGCGTTCTTTCCCTCGTAGCCGAAGAGAAAATATTCGTTGTAGTATGAGCCATACCGAAACAGGCTCCGGATCATGTCGCGCCGCAGATGGTACAGGTGCTTTTTGTCGCTCAGTACGTCTACGCCGCGGTACTGGGCAATGATTTTGTCCAGATCGTGCCGCTTGCGGTGGTAATAGTTCGCCTTGCGGTACCAAGTCTGAAAGCGGATCTTGCGGTAGACTTTGCGCCGCAGTTTTTTCAGCACAGGGATCACGCTCCGTTTGCAGGAAAATTCGTATATTTTGGTTCAAGCCGCCATACATCGGATGTACGACGGCTTGAATCCAGCGGGATTGCTTATTTTTTCTTGACGACTTTCTTTTTCTTCGGGCGGAACATATTGATGCGGATACGGTGCGTGTTATCGCGCTGGAAGGACTCCTCATACACGCGCAGGTAACCGGTATCCTCGATCAGCCACTGGCCGTCGATCTTGACATACTTGTCGGTGTAGATGGCCGAGCCCTGGATCTGCGTGCCGCAGTAGGGATTGCCCTCGGCGAAGATCAGGTTGTCCTGCAGATACCACTTGCCGTAGGCAACGGTGTCGCTCTCGAACCAGATGACCGGGTTGTGACCCTGATGCAGGGTGATCTCAGTATCGGGCATGGACTCCTTGAAGTAGTTGGTGATCTCCTTCGGGCCGTGGAAGACGAGCTTGCCGTTGGAGTAGGCGGTGGAGATGTTCGGGGTCATGGTCGTCTCCAGTTCGTCCCAGTTCTTGGTGTCAAGTGCGCGGAAATACTTGCTCTTGAGCTCCTTGATGGCCTGTACATCCTTGAGCTGCTGCACTTCTTTTTCGAGCGCTTCCAGACGTTCTTCAACTGTCATGATGATAACCTCCTAATCTGTTATCCGTATTCAGACGTTCATGGCGGCGGCGTAAGCGTCGGCAGTGGCTTCGATGCCCATGTCGGCCTTCTTGGCGCTGCCGATCACATCGCAGGGGATGCCGAGCTCGCTGCACGCGTCGGTCAGCTCCTGCGTCGGGCGGGAGTGCATACCGGTCGCAATGACGAGCGAATCGTAGTGGCGGGTCTTTTCCACGGTCTTCTTAGCCTTGTTCGTGAACGAATAGGTGATCTCGTGGTCGCCGATGCCGGTGACCTTGGAGTTGCGGCTCTTCTTGATCGTGTCGCCGGGATACTCAATGTCGAGGAACATGGTGCGCAGCATACCCATCTTGTTGCCGACACGCTTGGAATCCATGACGCGCACATCGGTCACACCGTGCTCGACGAGATACTCTGCAGTTTCGACGCCGACACCGCCGCCGCCGAGGATGATGACCTCGCCCTGCGGCATGGCCTTGCCGGCCAGTACGTCCTCAGCCACGTAAACGTCCTTCGCGGTGTCGAGACCCGGGATGTTCGGGGCGACGAAGTGCGCGCCGGTGGCAACGATCACGTGGTCGGGCTTGACTTCCTTGATGAGCTCGGGCGTGACGGTCACGCCGGTCTTGATCTCGATGCCCATGCGCTTGCATTCTTCGGCATCCCACATCACAGCGTCGGTGAAGGCCTGCTTCTTCGGGGCCTTGCCGGCCAGGACGAAGTGACCGCCGGGGGCCTGCGTGGCTTCGTACACGGTCGGGTTGTGGCCGCGGGCCTTGAGGTACTCGGCTGCCATCAGGCCGCCGATGCCGGCGCCGATGACCATGACGTTCTTGGCCTTCTCCGGCTTCGGGAGACCCTTGTACTCAAGGCAGAGCGCGGGGTTGCGGGTGCAGGTGATGTGCTTGGCGTTCGGGTCGATGACCTTGTCGTAGCAGCCCTCGGTGCAGCCGATGCAGCGGCGGATCTCCGCGTCACGGCCGGCCTGTGCCTTGTTGCACCACTCGGGATCCACGAGCTGTGCACGGCCGACGGCGACCATGTCGATCTTGCCTTCGCGGATGAGCTGGTCCGCCAGCGCGGGCTCGACGATGCGGCCGACGCCAATGACCGGGATATTCACGCGCGCCTTGACGGCGGCAATGTTGTCCATATTGAAGCCCGGCTCCAGGTTGTAGGGCGGCACTTCGTACACGGTCGCGAGGCTGCGGGCGTTGCCGCGGGACAGGTCGATCGCGTCGACACCGGCCTCGGCGGCCCAGTTGACGAACTGTACGGTTTCGTCGAGCGTGGTCACGGCCGGGAGCATCTCGTCGATGGCGTCCAGACGCATGAGCAGCGGCATATCTTCCGGCATATTCTTGCGCATCTCGCGGATGACTTCGAGGTTGAAGCGGCAGCGGTTCTCCAGACTCTGGTTGCCGTACTCATCGGTGCGCTTATTGAGCGAGGGGTTCATGAATTCGTGCGGCAGATAGGTGTGCGCGCCGTGGAACTCCAGCGCGTCAAAGCCGGCCTCGACGGCGAGCTTTGCGGAGTAGCCGAACTGCTTGACGATCTCGTGGATGCGCTCGACGGTCAGCGTGTCGGGCGTCTCGAGCTTGTTGGTCTTGTCGAAGAATTCTTCGGGCACGAAACCGCCGTGCCAGATCTGCACGCCCGCCTTGCCGCCGGCGGCATGGATCGCGTCGGTGATCTTGCGCAGCTGGTCTCTGTGGTGCTCATTGTAAAGGCCGAGGTACAGGTATGCATGGCACTCGGGGCAGATGGAGACAAGCTCGACAATGTTCAGGCCGCAGCCGCCGGCTGCGCGCGCCGCGTGGTAGGCGGGCAGATCTTCGCCGACGTCATTCTTGTCCTTGACCATCTTGGTGTTCATACCCGGCAGGACCACACGGTTTTTCAGCTCAAGCCCTCTGAGCTTGATGGGAGAAAACAATGCATCGTAACTCATGAAATACACCTTTCCTAATTGAAATGAATCCGAATCTGATTTCCTACACGTCTGCCTGAGAGCGGAGTTCCTTAATCATGTCCGACGGACCCGGGAATGATCCGGCGGAGACCGGCCGCTGGTGGCCGGATTCCGCTCCTCATCAGCTATTGTAGAAATATTAACACTAGGCTGCGAAGCGTGTCGGAAAGAATGTGGCGTAATCATACGTAAAAAATGTACAAAAACTTCAGTTTTATTGTCACTTTGCCGCAGGGATGTGGCGTAATATACAAAACCGACTGCTGTCTCTTGTGCAAATTTGCCTCTTTCCACAGAGGGCACCGGGGGGGACACAGCATTTTTCCGGCATTATTTCTCCGGACAAATGCGCAAAAAAGTCCGCAAAATGTAGTGAAAATGAAAAAACTGTCTGCTTGCGCGCCAGCATTTTCTGAAATTCTTTTTGAAAATGTGGATTATTTAACAAGAAAATGTGCGACATATCCGCGTCACATCCTTTATACTGAAAGCACGAACCATCCGGAGCACCCATGCGCTGCCCTCCGGCCGGAATATACGGCGGAAAGCCGATGTGTGGGATACATATTTAATATCGTTCAGGAGGCAATCACATGATAACCGATATGAAAGATGCGAAAATCTTCTCGCCCCTGCAGTTGGGCAGAACGACGCTGAAAAACCGTATTGCCATGGCGCCGATGAGTATGCACTATGAGGCGACCAACGGCACGGTTCCCAAGCAGCTCGCGGATATCTTTGTGCGCCGCGCAGAGGGCGGTGCAGGTTACGTCGTGATCGACGCAGTTACGGTCGATCATAAGTATTGGTACATCGGCAAGACGACCGCGCTGGACAAGGACTCCCTCGTCCCGCAGTTCGCCGCCTTTGCAAAGCGCGTGAGCGATGCCGGCAGCACGCTCTTCCCGCAGCTGATCCATCCGGGCCCGGAGTCCATCTGTGCGCTCAAGGGCATCACGCCGCTCGGCCCGTCCGTGAACACGAACGCCAACGGCGCCGTCAGCCGCCCGATCACGATTGACGAGATCCACAAGGTCGTCAAGCAGTACGGTCAGGCTGCGCGCCGCGCCGAAGAGGCTGGCTGCGGCGGTATCGCCCTGCACGTCGCGCATGCCTATATGCTGCCGGGCGCATTCCTCAGCCCGCTGCGCAACAAGCGCATGGACGAGTACGGCGGCTGCATCGACAACCGCGCGCGCCTGATTCTTGAGATCATTGAAGAGTGCCGCCGCAACATCAGCCCTGATTTTCCGATCGTGCTGCGCGTCTCCGGTTCCGAGCGTGAGCCGGGCGGCAACTCTCTGGACGAAATGCTTTACCTCGCCCCGAAGTTCGAGGCCGCGGGTGTCGATATGCTCGAGGTCTCCGGCGGCGTCCAATATGAGGGCCTTCAGAATATCCTTCCTTCCCACAGCCAGAAGATCGGCCTGAACGTCTATGAGGCGTCGGAGATCAAGAAGGTCGTGAACATCCCGGTTTTCGTTGTCGGCAAGATCAACGACGTGCGCTACGCCGCCGATCTGGTCGAGCGTGGTCTGGTGGACGGCGTGTCTATGGGTCGTCCTTTGCTCGCAGACCCCGATCTGCCGAAGAAGGCTTATGAAAATCGCTTTGATGACATCACGCCCTGCGGCTCCTGCGGCGGCCGGTGCATCACGCCGGAAGATCCGCATCACCCGGTCTGCAAGTGCCACATCAACCCGCTCGTCGGCCATGAGTATGACTATCCGTTCAACCCGACCGACAAGCCGAAGAAGGTCCTCGTCATTGGCGCCGGCCCCGGCGGTATGTACACCGCAGTCACGGCGGCTGAGCGCGGCCATGACGTCACCGTCTGGGAAAAGAGCAAGCAGATCGGCGGTCAGCTGAATCTGGCGGTCGTTTCTCCCGGCAAGCAGGAGATGTGCAAGTGGCTCACGCACCTGAACTACCGTGCCAAGAAGGCCGGCGTGAAGTTCGAGTTTAAGAAGGAAGCCACGGTCGAGAGCGTGAAGGAATTCGCGCCCGATGCCGTCGTCGTCGCCACCGGCGCGACGCCGCTCATCCCGACCTTCATCAAGGGCGTCGGCGACTATCCGGTCATCACCACCCATGATATCCTCAGCCGCAAGGTTACCATCCCGAAGGGTACGGTCTGCATCCTTGGCGGCGGCGAAGTCGCCTGTGAGACGGCCGAAATGCTCATGGCCGATGCACGCCCGAATTCCTTTGCCACCACCGGCAGCATCGGCGATGTGGAGGTCACGCTCGTCGAGATGCAGCCGCAGCTCATGACCGGCGTCTGCCTGCCGAACCGCAACATTGCGCTCGCCAGCCTGCGCCGTGAGGGCGTCAAGAGCTACATCAACTCCAAGGTGCTCGAAGTGACCGAGCACGAGGTCAAGATCCAGCACAAGGACGGCACGGAAGAGTGGCTCAAGGGCTTTGATTACATTGTTCTTGGCCTCGGCTCCCGCAAGTATGATCCGCTGTCCGAAGAGCTCAAGGCGTTCGTGCCGGAAGTCCATGTGATCGGCGACGCCATCAAGCCGGGTCAGTCCAGCGATGCCATGCATCAGGGCTTCCACGTCGGTTACGAGCTGTAAGTCACTGCGTATTCTCTTTGCTATTATTCCTTTTCATCCTCTTACTCCTTTCAATCTTATCACAGCGCGGAGGCCCGCCGAATGCACACCGGCGGGCCTTTTGCCAATCTACGCTATTTGTAACAAAATTGAACGGAAATGTTGAAAAGTTTGAAATTCACGCACTTGTTTTTTGCACGAAAAGCTGTTAATCTATAAAAAGAAGCATTGCCGGTTGTCCGTTAGTAAGCCGTACTGTTACCACGAAGGGGGGCTAGAAACGTTGAAGAGAAGAAGCAGACCGCTCTGCGAAACGCCGCGCAGCGGGCATTTTTGCGGGCCGGACAAGTATCTCCGGCTTCAGGAGCATACCATTAGTGAGGAGCTGTTCCCCGTTATGGAGGTGGACAGCTATTTCGTGCTTGTCCGCAGCGGCAGCGGCAGTTTTATCATCAACGGCGAGGAATTTCCTGTGCAGTCGGGCTGCGTCGCGTGGATCCAGTGTTCGCAGGTGCTGACGATTTGCCCTGAATTCGGAGATGCGCTGAAGATATGGGTTGCTGCGTTCGATTACCAGCTATTGAGCTATTATATGTTTAACCAGATCACGAATCTGCGCGAGATCGAGATAGTCACCGGCCTGCCTGTGATCGGCCCGGGCGGGAACGATGTCAAGGTGATCGCACGGCTGTTTGAACAGTTCCGGCATCTGAGCGCAAAAAACGGTTGCGGCTCGGCGGTGATCCGCAGTTCGTTCCTGCGCAAGATCGAGCTTTTGTATAACCGCGCGGCCGCGCGGCGCAGGGAGCAGTACTCGATGCTGGATATGCCGCTCGGCCGGCGCGCCAGCCTCTATATCGCCACGCACAGCACGGCAGAGCTCACGGCGGCTTCGGTCGCGGAGGCGGTCTCCTCCGATGCGGATGAGACGGCGCTTAACCACGCGCTGCTGATCGCGACGGGGCTGAACTTCAGCCAGTATGTCAATCGCACGCGCCTGATCCTGGCCATGTCGTATTTCCTGTATGACAGTCTGCCGTTTGACTATGTGTCGTCCATTTCCGGCTTCCATATGAGCATCACATTTTTCCGCCGCTTTAAGGCACTGACCGGTATGACCCCGCAGGGGTATCTCAATGAAATGCTCAGCGATGGGAAAGACGGCCGGGTCTACCGCGGCATGATCATGAGCGAGACGCTCATTTCCGCCATCAGCTATCTGTATGAGAATATGTCCGAGCCGATCGATGCCGAAAAGATCGCACGCGACCTGTATACGTCGGAAAATATCCTGCGTGTGCAGCTCAAAACGCGCCTGAACTCCAGTTATAAGCAGATTCTGTCCATGTTCCGTGTTCGTTATGCGGAGGCGCTGCTCACGACGACGGACCTGCCGACGGTCGACATCGCGATGGAAACGGGCTTCGGCTCCGACCGGACGATGGGCCGTGTATTTTACGCGCTCAACAAGATGTTGCCGGGCGAGTTCCGCAAGCAGAGAGGACAGGGGAGGAAATAGTATGAACGATGATCGTTTGTCCGGCCCGGTGTTTGACAGTACGCAGGACGATAAGCCCATTTTGACGGGCGCGCATGATTATTTTGTCAACAACGTCCTGCCCAGCGATATCAAAGCCTGCATTCGGCAAATCAAAGCGCCGACGCTCTATGTCAATAATCACGACGAGACATTTCTGCTCGTCCGCAGCGGCCGCGGTACGCTGACGGTCAACGGTCTGGATTACCGGCTCAAGCCGAACACGCTCGTTAACCTCGGCCCGTTCCACCGCTACCGTTATCTGCCGGATAGCGGGGAAACGCTTGAGATCGCCGAGAGCCGCATGAACAGCGGCACCTACGTCTATCTGATTGCGAACCCCTATATGAAGTTCGAGCAGTTTTATGTCCCGTCCGAGCCGCCGGTCGTGGCGCTCAGCGGGTTGTACGCCGAGATCGCGAACGATGCCATGAACGGCATTCTTACCGAGACGGAAAAGCAGTCGCCGGATCAGCTTCCGCTCTGCTTCTGCTATATGATGGATCTGCTGGGCATCCTGACCGAGAAAATGCCGCGCGCGTATTTTTACCAGAATCCAGATTCCACGAAGAGCTGACAGTCAAAACAGAATGTGTTGACAAAGTCTCAAAAACGGCGGCCGCCGTTTTTGAGGCTTTGTCATTTTTGCCACGAAATTTGATATGAAATCTGATTTTTTGTCGTTTTTTACGATAGGAAAACAGGAGGCATCGGCCGGAAGTACGGCGCGCGAAATGTTAAAATATTATCGTTCCTTAACAAAAGCATAACTGCTGGTGTGTGCCCGGGGTGACGGGAAAGCCCCGGAATGAGTCAAAGATTTGCGTTAAGAAAGGACGAAAATCATGTTTGAAAACGAATTCAAAGGCAAGGTCGTTCTGGTCACCGGCGGCAGCCGGGGCATTGGCTTCGCGGCGGTGAAAAAGTTTCTTGCATCCGGTGCAAAGGTTTGCTTCCTGAGCCATTATGAAGAAACCGGCGCGAAGGCGATGGAGCAGCTCAAGGAAATCAATCCGGATTATGAGGTCATGCGCAAGGTGATTGACCTGACGGATTTCAAGGCCATTCAGGAGCTCTACAAGGAGATCATTGCCAAATGGGGCCGTCTGGACGTGCTCGTCAACAACGCTGGCACGGATTCCAGCACTTGGATCACGAAGCTCAAGCTGTCCGAGTGGAATGAAGTGAATGACCTGAACCTGAAAGCCCCTTACCTCATGACCAAGTATGCGCTCCCGCATCTGCTCAAGACCAAGGGCTGCGTTGTTAACACGGCTTCTGTCGCGGGCGTCTATGGCTCGCCCACCGGCCTGCCGTATCCTGTTACCAAGGCCGGCGTGATCGCCATGACCAAGTCCATTGCCTATTCCTACGCGGATAAGGGCGTGCGCGTGAACGCTGTCGCGCCCGGCGTGGTTGCTACGGACATGGTGGCGAATATGCCGCAGTTTGCCAAGGATTCCATCGGCGATACGATCCCGATGAAGCGCTTTGGCGATCCGGACGACATTGCAAACGCAATGCTGTTCCTGTCCTCCAGCGCCGCGTCCTACATTACCGGCGTCTGCCTGCAGGTGGACGGCGGCTACCGCCCGAACAACCAGCCGAAATAATCGGCTCCGATCCCGCGAGCCGGGACCCCAAAACAGAGATCCCAGCTCAGAATCTGCAAGTTGTCAGGAAGTGATGGATATGAGCGCTCAGCATTTCAACATTTTCAATCAGGGCACCGAGAGCTTTTTCACACCCGGTACACAGCTGGCGAGCATTGCCCGCGTGAAGCCGGATGCGCCGGCGGTCATTTATGTTTCCCCGGAAAATAAGGAGTCCGTCATGACTTGGCGGGAGCTCCACGAGCTCTCGAACCGCATTGCGTGGTATCTGCTTGAGCAGGGGATCGGCCCCGGCAAGAGCGTGCTTGCTGCACTGCCGAACATCCCGACGCACATCGCGCTTGCGTTCGGCATCTGGAAGACCGGCGCCTGCTATGTGCCGGTGTCCAATCGCGCGCCGCAGCGCAATCTGATGGAGATTTGTGCGTGTGTGTCTCCGGCGCTTGTCATCACGAACCGCAAAAAACCAGACGGCTACCCCGGACTGAGCACGGCGGAACTCAGAGCGCTGTGCGCGGATTGCCCTGCGGATATGCCGCCCGATGTGCTTGCCATCCCCAATCTTGCCAACTGCTCCGGAGGTACGACGGGGAAGACGAAGGTCATCGAGCAGGATATGCCGGCAGGGGAGAGCGACGAAGGGCTTCAAACCTGGTTCGCCGTGTCCGGTATGCGCTTCGAGATGCGGCAGCTGCTTGCAGGTCCGTTGTTTCACGGCGCGCCGCATTCGGCGGCCTTTAACGGCCTCTACTGCGGCAACACGCTCGTTATGCCGGCCAAGCTGGACGCCGAAACGATCGTGCGGCTCATCAAAAAGTACCGCATTGAGTACGTTCAGATGGTGCCGACGCTCATGCAGCGCATCAGCCGTATGCCCGGCTTCCGGAAGGAGGATCTTGCAAGCCTCAAGGTGTTGTGCCATACCGGCGGCGTCTGCTCGCGGGATCTCAAGCGCGAATGGCTCGAGATTATCTCGCCTGAGCACCTCTATGAAATGTATGCCATGACCGAGTGCATCGGTATGACCTCCATCCGCGGCGACGAGTGGCTGCGCCATCCCGGCAGTGTCGGCAAGATGCACTGCGGCCGGGTATCCATCCGCGGCGAGGACGGCCACGAACTGCCCATTGGCGAGATCGGCGAGATCTTCATGTCCTGGGGTGACAACAGCCCGCGTGTGATATACAAGAATATCCCGCCCATCCCGGTGGACAGCGAAGGCTTCCGCAGCGTCGGCGATATGGGTTATGTGGACGCGGAAGGCTACCTGTACTTTGCCGACCGCCGCAGCGATATGATCGTGACCGGCGGAGAGAATGTCTTTGCCGCCGAGGTCGAGATGGTGCTCAAAAAGCATCCGAAGGTGGTCGACGCTGTGGTCGTTGGCCTGCCGGATCCGGACTGGGGCCACCGCATCCACGCCATCGTGGAAACGAACGGCCCGGTCGGTAGCAAGGATCTCATCCGGTTCGCACTCAACTATCTCCCCCCGTACAAAATCCCCAAATCCATTGAATTTGTGGATCACATCCCGTGCAACGAAAGCGGGAAAGTCGTGCGCAGCAAGCTGATCGAGGAGAGTCTCGCCAAGGGCTACTGACCGGCGCTGCACACATAGCAGAACAACCAACTGTCACACGGCTTATCGCCGGAATCACTAGACAGGAGAATGATTCATGGAAAACAATAAAAACTATATGAAAGGCTTTGTGCCGTATGCTGTTGCAGCGGCGATCCTGAGCCTTTGCGGCGGCTTTACCGCTTCGGTGCCGACCGCGATCTCCACGGCATGGAACGCGGATTCGTCCCTGACCTTCATCACGCTGGCTTACTCCCTGGCTGCCGCCGCCATGGCGCCGATCCTGGGCAAGCTCGGCGGCGTGATCGGCCGCAGAAAGATGCTGCTCAGTGCCATGGGCCTTTACACGGTCGGCCAGGCGCTCATCGCCATCTGCCCGCAGAACATTCCGCTGCTGCTCGTGTTCCGCTTCATGGTCGGCATTGGCGCTGCTGGTATTGCTCCGGTCGTCATGTCCTACATCATGATGGAGTTCCCGCCCGAGAAGATGGGCCAGGGCTTCACAATTTATATGGCAGTTGCCTGCGGCATGGTCATCTTTGGACCCACCGTCGGCGGCATCATTATGAAAGTCATTGGCACGGCCAATGCCTGGCGTATTGTCATGTGGGTCTGTGTTGCGCTGTGCGTGATTACGTTCCTGATCTGCTTTGTCAAGGTCAAGGATAACCCGAATATCCCCAAAGGCACCATGCAGGGCTTTGACTGGGCGGGCGCCGTGTTCGTCCTGCTCATGTTCGGCGCGCTTGTCTGCGTGCCCACCTTCGGCCAGCAGAACGGCTGGGGCAGCGTTGCTACGCTCGCATCGATCGCTGTGGCTGTGGTCGGCCTCGTCATCCTCTTCCAGGTTGAGAAGAAGGCCTCCAGCCCGATCCTCAACGGCAAGTTCATGGCGCGTAAGAATTTTGTGCTCCCCGTGTTGGTCATGCTCCTGACCCAGGGCCTCATGACCGCCTGCCTGACTGAGATTATCCGCTTCGGCTACGCCATTGACAAGGCCACCGTGGCCAGCATTGCCATGAGCATTGAGTACCTCGGCATGGCCATCGGCACCATCGTCCTCGGCCCCATGGCCGATAAGAAAGAGCCCAAGATCGTTGCTGCGATCGCGCTCGTGTTCGTTGCCATCGGTTCTCTGATCATGCTCTTCATCGGCGAGAACGCCGGTATCCTGCAGATGGGCGGCGCGCTGTTCTTCATCGGCCTCGGCATCGGCGGCAACGGCACCATCTTCATGAAGGTCGCCCTGTCCGGTGTCGCTCCGGCTGAGTCCTCCTCTGCTTCCGGCACGTACAACGTGTTCAGAGATATGACTGCGCCGTTTGGCGTTGCGATCTTCGTGCCCATGTTCGTCACGGGCATGACCAAGAAGGCTGCTGCCGGTATGGCAGTGCCCGCCGCTGCGGCCAGTGCTCTGCACTCCGTCGCTCTCGTTCAGCTCGCCTGTGTCGTCGTCGGCATCGTGGTCTGCTTCCTGATCCCGAGCGTGCACAAGAAAGCCGAAGCTACTAAGGAGTAATTCGCTCCCACATTTCCTTTGCCTGAATTCAGTGCACTTTGCACAGAAAGGATTGTCATCTAACATGAAAGAAATCGACAACAAACTGACTCAGAAGTTTGACGAGTATCCGTCTTTCGGCGTCCTCAAGGGCGTCAAGGTCTTCGTGACCGGCACGAACATCGCCGGCCCCTTCGCCGGCTGCCTCATGGCTGAGATGGGCGCGAAGGTCCTGCAGGCCGAGGCTCCGACCATCGCCTGCCAGACCCGTGGCACCCTCGCGTGGAGCCAGAATCACCGCAACGAGTATTCCATCACCATCAACTCCGCCAGCCCCGCCGGCAAGAAGATCTTCCTCAAGTGCATCGAGTGGGCCGACATCTGGATCGAGGCCGGCCGTCCGGGCTCCTATGCCAAGCGCGGCCTGACCGACGAGGTCTGCTGGAAGCACAACAAGAAGCTCGCCATCGTGCACGTGTCCGGCTACGGCCAGTTCGGTCCGGCCAAGAATAAGCCCTCCTACGACGTTTCCGGTCAGGCTATGGGCGGCTATATGTACATGAACGGCGTCTCCCCGACGTCCGGCCCGCTGAAGGTCAATCCGTATCTGTCTGACTACATCACTGCTTACAACGCCTGCATGGTGGCTCTTGCCGGCTACATCAACGCGAAGAACAGCGGTGAAGGCGACTCCTGCGACGTCGCTCAGTACGACACCATGTTCCGTTTGCTCGACAACTACCCGGCCAACTGGTTCAACAAGGGTTACCCGCAGCAGGGCGAGCCCGTGCCGTTCCGCACCGGCAACAAGAGCGATCAGGCCGCCTGCTTCTCGTTCTACGACACGAAGGAAGGCAACGCCATGTTCGTCGCCATCGTCGGTCAGGGCCCGGTCAGCCGCGGCTATCCGATCATCGGTATGGGCAAGCCCGGCGTCACCGAGGGCATCCCGAAGTCTTGCACCGGCTTCCCGCTGTTTGACCCCCGCGGCAAGAAGGCTGACGAGCTGTGCGCGAAGTTCTGCGCCGAGCACACCTGCGATGAGCTCGAGGAGATCTTCAACAAGGCGGGCATCCCGTGCCAGCGCGCCTACGGCCCGGCTGATATCGAGAAGGATCCGCAGTACGAAGCCCGCGAGAACATCGTCGAGTGGGATGACCAGTGCTTCGGCAAGATGAAGGGCATCGGCGTCACGAACATCTTCAAGAAGAACCCGTCCCAGATCGTGGCTTCCGCGCCGTGCTTCGGCGAGCACAACCGCGAGGTCCTGAAGGACTTTGGTTACACCGACGAGGAGATCGACGCGCTCTACAAGAAGGGCGAGCTCGCGACCTGGACGCCGGCGGACACCGCCCGCAACAAGAACTTTGTTGAGTGGCATTTCTTCTGGGATCCGGAGCGTCAGGCCAAGCGGATCGGCCTTGAGTATCCCCCGAAAAAGTAAATGTTAGCGCAATAGAAGGTAAGCTGCCATCATGGACGGGTGTCCGTGATTGGCAGCTTATCTTGAATCCGGCGAGAAATGTACAAAAACAGCACAAAAAGGAGGCAAAGCATACATGAGTTTCAAAAAAATTGACTGCGACCTCACGCAGAAATTTGACGAATATCCCGATTTCGGCGTCCTCAACGGCGTCAAGGTCTTTGTGTCCGGTACGGCCATTGCGGGCCCCTTTGCCGGCTGCCTGATGGCGGAGATGGGCGCGAAGGTCCTGCAGTCCGAGGCGCCCAAGATCTCCTGCGGCACACGCGGCACCACCAGCTGGTCGCAGAACCACCGCAACGAGTTTTCCATCACCTGCAATCCGCGTACCCCCGCCGGCAAGAAGATCTTCAAGAAGTGCCTCGAGTGGGCCGATATCTGGATCGAGTCCAGCAAGGCCGGCACCTACGCCAAAATGGGCCTCACCGATGAGGTGTGCTGGGGCGTCAACAGCAAGCTGTGCATCGTGCACGTCTCCGGCTACGGCCAGACAGGGCCGTACAAGTCCAAGGCCTCCTATGATGTTTCCGGTCAGGCTATGGGCGGTTATATGTACATGAACGGCGTTTCGCCGACGTCGACGCCGCTGAAGGTCAACCCGTATCTGTCGGACTATGTCACGGCCTACAACGCCTGCATGACCGCGCTGTCGGCTTACATTCATGCGCTCAAGACCGGCAAGGGCGAATCCTGCGACGTTGCGCAGTACGACACCATGTTCCGCCTGCTGGATAACTACCCGGTGCTCTGGTACAACAAGGGTTATCCGAAAGACGGCGAGCCCGTGCCTTACCGCACCGGCAACCACTCCGACCTTGCCGCCTGCTTCTCGTTTTACACTACGAAGGACAATAAGCAGCTGTTTGTTGCCATCAACGGCCCCGGACCGGTCGAGAAGGGCTATCCCATCATCGGCGTCGGCACGCCGGGCGTCACCCCGGGCCTGCCGAAGGGCATCCCCGGCTTCCCGCTCAACACCCCCATGGGACAGAAGGCGGATCAGGCGCTCACGGACTTCTGCGCGCAGCACACCTGTGCCGAGCTCGAGGAGATCTTCAACAAGGCCGGCATCCCCAATCAGCGCGCCTATGAGCCCGGCGATATTGAAAACGATCCGCAGTATGCCGAGCGCGAGAACCTCGTTGAGTGGGAAGATCAGATCTTCGGCGAGATGAAGGGCATCGGCATCACGAACCGCTTCAAGAACAATCCGTCGAAGATCGTGGCCTCCGCGCCGTGCTTCGGCGAGCACAACCGCGAGGTTCTCAAGGACTTCGGCTACACCGATGAGGAGATCGACGCGCTCTACAAGAAGGGCGAGCTCGTGACCTGGACGCCGGCGGACACCGCCCGCATCCGTCATCTGCCCGACTGGGGCTTCTTCTGGGACACCGAGCGCCAGTGTGAGCGCATCGGTATGGAGTGGCCGCCGAAGGGCGAGTAATATCCGGGGGCTGGCTGTGTACAACAAAATTTCCTTGTGCGCAGCCCGCCCACAGCATTCAAATTTTCAGCAAAGGAGAAACAAATGGGTAGACTTGATGGAAAAGTCTGTTTCGTGACCGGCGCCGGTTCCGGCATCGGTGCCAAGACCGC
>DBFWVW010000032.1:0-34554 GCA_048217285.1 Oscillospiraceae bacterium | reverse complement strand
GGCGCCTCCTTATTTCACGACCCGCCCGTCGGACAGGCCCTTTCCGGTGACAACGATCTCGTTGCCGGCGCGCAGGGCGTTGCTCTCCGCGCTCTGGGCGACGAGACAGTAGTCGTCAGTCTGATAGATGATCTCGATCGGCTTTTTCTCCAGCTGTGCCGCCGTGACGACGTAGACGTAGGACTGCCCGTCGTCATCCATATGCACGGCCTTGAGCGGTACGCGCAGACCGGTGTGCTCGCTGTAGACCACGTCAGCCGTTGCCTTGCGCATGGCCAGCGTGTCGGCCAGCGCTGCGTTGCACGCGAACACGACGGCGACCTTGCCGTCGCTGTCCGGCTCGCTCTTGCTGAGCACAGTCGCCGAGACGGTGCCGGTGTAGTGCTGCGGGAAATCGAGCGCGGCGCTACTGCCCAGATTCCGACGGTCGGCGTCGCTCTTGTTCATGACGGAGGCAAAGTACCACTTTTTCGCCGTGACGAGCTTGCCGATCGCGTTGGTAGGCGTCGAGGGCGTCGTGCGCTCGAGCGCGTCTACACTGCCGGGCGTGAGGTTTTCGAGCATGGACGGTGTGAGCGACTCATATCCGTCGATCGTGGACGTGAACAGGCCGGCGGCCGGGGCCGTGATGCTGCCGCGGCCGGCGCCCGCGTTTTCGAGCTGGTGCAGCTCGGCATTGAGCGCGTTAAGGTCGCCCTGCGAGACGGCGCCGGTCGTGGAGCCGAAGAGCAGGGAACTGAGGTTCATGCAGATGTCATCCAGCTCCGAGGTGCTGCCGGCGGAGACGGCGGCATTGAGTTGCAGGATGGCGCTGTGCACGTCGCTGTCCAGATCCGATGCGCCGGAGGCGCTGCCCGCGCGTGAAAGCAGGCTCGAGACGTAGGCGATCTCTTTTTTCAGCTCCCGGGCGCGGCTGGCGCTGTCGAGCGCGGCCTTGGAGTCCACGCCGATGGCGAGCTCGCCGCCGCGCGCGACTTCCTTGCCGTCGTCCACGGATAGGGACAGAAACTCCTTGTCCGATTCGATGACCTGCTCCTCGCGCACGACGATGCCGCTGGCCTGTCCGCTCTCGCTGACGGTCACGAGCACCGCCGGGGCGGTGGCGTACGACTGCTGCGTCGAGCGGAATAGGTACACGCCCAGATACACGAGCATGGCCGCGAAGAGCACGAACATGGCGATGTTCGTGAACGTATTTGTTTTCTTCAAATCCGGCCCTCCTTCCAGCGGGGGGCGGCGGGGAGATCAGGCCTGCAGCTCGAGCGAGACCGGCCGCACCGGGGCGACCGTTGAGATCGCGTGCTTGTAGATCATCTGCTGCCGGCCGTCGGCGTCGATGAGCACGACGAAGCTGTCAAAGCTGCGCACAACGCCGCGCAGCTGAAACCCGTTCATGAGAAACAGGGTCACGGGGATCTTTTCCCGCCGGATGTAATTGAGGAATGCGTCCTGAAGGTTCTGTGTCTTTTGCATGATCGCCGCTCCTTTGGCCGGAGCGGGTACATTTCTTCATCATAGCACAATCTGCCGCTCCGTGAAATAGTGAATTTATACAAATCCGGTCGAAATGGCAGTTTCCTCCGGATTTGTACAGGCCCCTATTCTATACCGCGGCCGGATAAGAATTGCGTCGAAAGGCGGCACGCCCGGTCCATGTCCGGCGTTTTTTCGTGCCGGAGCCAGAAGAGCTCGGTATCCCGCCGCAGCCACGTGAGCTGGCGCTTGGCATAGCGCCGGGAGGCGAGCTGGATGGCGGCGACGGCCTCCTGCGGCGATGCCTCGCCGCGCACGGCGGCGACGGCCTCCTTGTAGCCGATGGCCTGCATGGCCGTGCAGTCGGCCGGTACGCCGGCGGCCAGCAGCGCGCGCACCTCGTCAAACAGGCCCTGCTGCACCATGGCGTCCACGCGCCGGTCGATGCGGTCGTAGAGATCCTGCCGGTCGGCAAAATCGAGCGCGATCTTCGCCGCGTCATACCGCGGCGGTACGGCGCGGGTCTCGGCGTCGTGCTGTGTGATTGTTTTGCCCGTGAGGATGTAGACCTCCATGGCGCGCACGATGCGCTTTTTGTCCGCAGGGTGGAGCTTGGCCGCCCGCTCGGGGTCGAACTTGCGCAGCTCGCCGAGCAGGCCCTCGCCGCCGATCTCGTCGTAGCGCTCGCTCAGTTCCTGCCGCAGCGCGGTATCGGCCGTACCGTCGGCAAAGGTGCGCCCGGCGATGAGCGAGTCGATATACAGCCCCGTGCCGCCGACGACGATCGGCAGTTTTGCGCGCGCGAGAATATCGTCCGCGCAGGCAGTGGCCTCCTCGGCGTAGCACGAGACGGAGTAGTTTTCTGTGAGGTCGGCGATGTCGATCATATGATGCGGCACGCCCTGCATCTCTTCCGGCGTGGGCTTGGCCGTGCCGATGTCCATGCCGCGGTAGATCTGCATCGAATCGGCCGAGATGACCTCGCCCCCGAGCCGCTGCGCGAGCGCCACGCCGAGCGCGGTCTTGCCCGAGGCGGTCGGGCCGGTGATGACGACAAGTTTTGGCTGCATCGTGACAGCCTCCTTTCCGTGGGAGAGAATTCAGAAAGATTATGTTGAAAAGTATTAGAAATGTGTTAGAATGAAAGCACATTTCCCAGTTTTCAAGAAGGTGAACCCATGAAGATCAAAATTTCTGCCGACAGCACGTGCGACCTCTCGCCCGAGCTGATCGAGCGCTACCACATTGGTATTACGCCGCTGTACATCATTCGCGGGGAGGAAACGCTGCGCGACGGCATTGACGTGCATCCGCAGGAGCTCTATGAATACGCAAAGGCCACGGGCAAGCTCTGCCAGACCGCGGCGGTGAACGTATCGGACTATCTGGCGTACTTCGCCGAGTGCCGCAAGGAATATGACGCCGTGATCCACTTCACGATCTCGAGCGATATGTCCGGCTGCTACCAGAACGCCTGCATCGCAGCCAAGGAGTTTACGAACGTCTACCCCGTGGACGCGCGCAACCTCTCGACCGGCATCGGTCACCTGGTGCTCGACGCGGCCGAGATGGCCGAGCAGGGCATGGACGCGGCCGACATTGCGGCAACGCTGGAGAAAAAGCGCGAGAAGCTCGATGTCAGCTTCGTGCTCGACACGCTCGATTATCTCGTGCGCGGTGGCCGTTGCTCGGCGCTCGCGGCGCTGAGCGCCAACCTCCTGCACCTCAAGCCGTGCATCGAGGTCAAGGACGGGAAGATGGGCGTCGGCCGCAAGTATCGCGGCAAGCTCGAAAAATGCTATGTGCAGTACATCGAGGACCGGCTCAAGGGCCGCGATGATATTGACTGCCACCGCATCTTCATCACGGACTCCGGCATTGACGAGGCCACGTGGAAAGAGCTCGAGCGCGTCGTGCGCGCGTGCCAGCCGTTTGAGGAAGTGTACCACACGCAGGCCGGCTGCACGGTGTCAAACCACTGCGGCCCCGGCTGCATGGGCATTTTGTACTATCACAAGTAAACCAAATTGTACAGTCTGACAGGGAGCGCGTTCCGGCGCTCCCTGTTTTCCTTTTAAACAATGCGCTTGAAGAGCTTGTCCAGCTCCCGGCGCGTGAGCGTCACGGCGACAGGACGTCCGTGCGGGCAGTACTTCACCTCGCCGGCGCACACCGCGTCCGCCAGACGCAGCAGCTCCTCGGGCTCAGTCTGCCAGCCGGCCTTGATGGCCGCCTTGCACGCCACGGTCTTGAGCACTTCGTCGCGCACGGACTGCGCATCCATGCGTGCGCCGTGGCGCAGCTGCGTGCAGATCTCCTCGAGCGCGGGCAGCGCGTCCGCCGCGTCGAGCTGGGCGGGCACGCCGCGGAGGATGTAGTCGTTGCGGCCAAACGGCTCGAGCGTGAAGCCGAGCTCTGAGAGCACGTCGCCGTATTGCTGCAATACGTCGGCGTCGCTTGCGTCCGGCGTGAAGGGGAGCGGCTCGAGCAGCGCTTGCGACGGGATGTCAGCGGGGCTTTGGCGCAGGCGGTCGAAGTTGATACGCTCGTGCGCTGCGTGCTTGTCGATGAGGATGAGCGTCTCGCCCTTTTCCACGAGAATATAGGTATGCATCGCCTCACCGATCAGGCGGGCGGGCGGTTCCGCCAGGGGCGCGGCGCTCTCGAGCGGGGAGGGTGTTTCCGGGTCCGGTTCGATGGCGGTCTGTACGCTCTGCGTGGCCGCCTCCGGTGCGGTCGGGGTATTTGGCGCGGGGCGCACGGGCGCAGCGAATACCGGCGGCGGGGCCACACGCGGTGCTGCAAAGGCCGATGCCGTCGGCGAGCGGAACGAGACCGCCTCCTCCACCGGTGTGGTGGGCGTATACGTGCGCGCGGGTGCAAATGCCGGGGCGGCGGGCGCGGAATGGCTCGGTGCTGCGGCCGGCTCTGCCTTGGGCGCTGCTGGCGCAAACGGTTCCGCCTTGGGCGCAGCGTTTGGTTTCGTTGCCGCCTTCGGCAGCGTGGTCACGGGCTCTTTTTCCGCCTCGAGCGCGGCGCGCGCGCCGTAATACACGGCGTCAAACACCGCGCGCTCGTGCGTGAATTTCACCTCGGTCTTGGCCGGGTGGACGTTTACGTCCACGGCCGCGCAGCTGAGCTCGATATACAGCACGCACGCGGGGAAGCGCCCCACGAGCAGCGTGTTGCGGTAGGCCTGCTCGAGCGCGGCCTGCAGCGCGGCAGATTTGATCCACCGGCCGTTGCAGAAGAAATACTGCTGCGCGCGGCTGCCGCGCCCGGCGGCGGGCGAGGAGAGGAAGCCGTGCACGCGCACACCGTCGGCCTCGCCCTCGCAGGGCAGCAGGCTCATGGCGAGGTCGCGCCCGAGCAGGCTGTAGACGCAGCTGTCGAGCTTGTTGTCACCGGGGGAGAAGAAGATCTCCTCCCCGTCGCGGATGCAGCGCACGGACACGTCCGGCCGGCCGAGCGCGCACCGCAGCGCGGCGGCGGCACAGGCCGCGCCCTCCGCGCGGTCGGATTTCAGGAATTTGCGCCGCGCGGGCGTGTTGAAAAACAGGTCGCGCACGATCATCGTCGTGCCCTCGGGGCAGCCGGTTTCGTACATATCCTGAATGTCGCCCGCGTCAAGCGTCATGTGCGTGCCGGATGCGGCGCCGCGCCGGCGCGTCGTGAGCGTGATGTGCGACACGGCGCTGATCGCGGCCAGCGCCTCGCCGCGAAAGCCCATCGTGCCGATGGCCTCAAGCCCCTGCTCGTCGTGTAGCTTGCTCGTTGCGTGGCGCAAAAACGCGATACCCGCGTCCTCCGGTGCCATGCCGCAGCCGTCGTCCGTCACGCGCAGATAGGTCGCACCGCCGCCGCGCAGCTCCACCGTCACGGTGCGGGCTCCGGCGTCAAACGCGTTTTCCACCAGCTCCTTGACCACGGAGGCCGGCCGCTCCACGACCTCGCCCGCGGCGATCAGATCCGCCAGATGCGGAGAGAGAATTTGAATCTCGGGCATGGGTTGCCCTCCTTTGAGTACAGTCCATGGGGCGTGTACGCCCCGCGCGTATATTATAAAGGATTGTCATTGAAAATTCCACCGCGAAATGCTACAATATTCTATCACACTTCAAATTTTATCCGGCCACGCCGGACAGGCAGGAGCATCGCATGAGCTATCAGAGAACGGAGATCCCCGAATCGGACATCCAGCACCAGATGGATATCTGCGCGCAGCTGCGCGCACATTTCACCGCCGGCGGCCGCCAGCCGCTGGCCATGGTCGATACCTACGGCTGCCAGCAAAACGAGGCCGACAGCGAGAAGCTGCGCGGTTATCTGCGCGCCATGGGCTTTGACTTTACACAGGACGAATTCGCGGCCGACGTCGTCGTCATGAACACCTGCGCCGTGCGCGAGCACGCCGAGACGCGCGTGTTCGGCAACGTCGGTGCGCTGACGCATACCAAGGCGCGCAACCCCGACCAGATCATCGCGGTCTGCGGCTGCATGGCGCAGCAGGCGCACGTGGCCGAGAAACTGAAAAAATCCTACCGCATCGTCGGCCTCGTCTTCGGTCCGCACGAGCTGTGGCGCTTTCCAGAGCTGCTGAGCACCGTCTGCACCGAGCACCGGCGCGTGTTCGCCATCGCCCCGGCGGACGGCAGCGTGGCCGAGGGCATCCCCCAGCAGCGCGACGGCAGCGTCAAGGCGTGGCTGTCGATCATGTACGGGTGCAACAATTTCTGCACCTACTGCATCGTACCGTATGTGCGCGGACGCGAGCGCTCCCGCCACCCGGACGAGATCGAGCGCGAGGCGCGTGAGCTCGTCGCGGCGGGGTACAAGGACATCACGCTCCTGGGGCAAAACGTGGATTCCTACGGCCGCGACCTCGACGAGGAGGTGGATTTTGCCGATCTCATCCGGCGCATCAACGCCATCCCTGGCGACTTTGTCATCCGCTTCATGAGCAGTCACCCGAAGGACGCGACGGAAAAGCTCTTCCGCGCCATGGCCGAGTGCGAAAAGTGCACGCACCATATGCACCTGCCCGTGCAGAGCGGCAACAATCGCGTCCTGCACGCGATGAACCGCGGCTATACGCGCGAGAAGTATCTGGAGCAGGTGGCGCTCGCGCGCAGCTATATGCCAGACCTTGTGCTCACGACGGACATCATCGTGGGCTTCCCCGGCGAGACGGACGAGGAATTTAACGACACGCTCTCACTTGTCGAGACCGTGCGCTATGACGCGATGTTCACCTTCATCTACTCGCCGCGCGTCGGCACGCCGGCGGCGAAGATGCCCGATCCTTACACCCGCGCGCAAAAGCAGGTGCGCTTTGACGCGCTCGTCGCGGCGGCCAACCGTATCTCGGAAGAAAAGCACCGCGCCTATGAGGGCAGCGTGCAGCGTGTGCTTGTCGACGGGGCCGACGGCCGAGGCGACCATCCGCTCACGGCGCGCACGAAGGGCGGCCGCCTCGTGCATATGCGCGGGGACGCGTCCCTCGTCGGGCAGTTTGTGGACGTGAAGATCACCGGCAGCAACACCTGGGCGCTTTATGGCGAGGAGGTATAACGCATGGCGGAGCTGACGCCGATGAAGCGGCAATACTATGAGATCAAGCAGCGCAACCCCGATTGCCTGCTGTTTTTCCGGCTGGGCGATTTTTATGAGATGTTCGACGACGACGCGCGCTTGGCCGCGCGCGAGCTCGACCTCACGCTCACGACGCGCGACCGCAGCGTCGAGGATCCGGCCGAGCGCACGCCTATGTGCGGCGTGCCGTACCACTCGGCCGAGGCGTACATCGGCCGCCTGATCGCCAAGGGCTACAAGGTGGCCATCTGTGAGCAGCTGGAGGATCCCGCGCTGGCCAAGGGGCTGGTCGACCGGGATGTCATCCGCATCATCACGCCCGGTACGGTCACGGAATCGTCCATGCTCGAGGAGAACAAATCCAACTACCTCTGCGCGGTGTACCTCAACGCGCAGTCCGGCGGCACGGCGTTCTGCGACCTCTCGACGGGCGAATTCTGCGCCGCGAACTACCCGGCTGACGCCGTGAGCCACATCCTCAACGAGCTCGGACGCTTCGCCCCGCGCGAGGCCGTTTGCGCTGACGCGGCGGCGGAAAATGATGACATCCGCACCTTCCTCACCAAGCGTCTCGGCAGTCTGGTCGAGGCGGGCGGCGACCGGTTTGAATACATGGCGGCGGCCGCGCGTGTGTGCGAGCAGTTCGATGTGCAGAGCACGGACGAGCTCGGCCTCGGTGAGGCGCCGGCGGCCGTGTGCGCGGCGGGTGCGCTGCTGGCCTACCTGCACGAGACGCAAAAGTGCGACCTCGGCCACATCCGGCGGCTGGAGCTGCTGGGTGACGACCATTACATGGAGCTTGATTACACCACGCGCCGCAATCTGGAACTGACGGAAAACCTCCGCTCCGGCGAAAAGCGCGGCAGCCTCCTCTGGGTGCTCGACAAGACGAAAACGCCCATGGGCGGCCGCCTGCTGCGTGCGTGGGTGGAGCGCCCGCTGCTCAGCCCCGTGCAGATCCGCCGCCGCCTCGGCGCGGTGGAGGAGCTGGTGGGCGACAACGTTCTGCGCGGCGAGCTGATCCGCTGCCTGCGCGAGATCGGCGATATGCAGCGCCTGGTCTCCCGCGCGGTGTACGGCTCGGCCAACGGGCGCGACCTGCACGCGCTGGCCCTGTGCTGCGCGCAGCTGCCGAACCTGACGGCACTGTTAAAGGACGTGCACAGCGCGGCCCTGCGCGACATTGCGCAGATGGACACGCTGGCTGACCTCTGCGCGCGCATCGACCGCGCCATCTGCGACGAGCCGCCGTTTTCCGTGCGCGAGGGCGGCATTCTCCGCACGGGCTACAGCGAGGAGGTTGACCGCCTGCGCAACGTGCGCGATCACGGCGCGCAGACCGTCGCCGAGCTCGAGCAGCGCGAGCGCGAGCGCACCGGCGCGAAAAAGCTCAAAGTCGGCTACAACAAGGTCTTTGGCTATTACATCGACATTCCGAACAGTGCGGGCGTCACCGAGCTGCCGGAGGACTATATCCGCAAGCAGACACTGGTCTCGAGCGAGCGCTATTTTACGCGCGAGCTCAAGGATCTCGAGAATACGCTCCTGACCGCGCGCGAGCGCATCGCGGAGCTGGAGTATTCGCTCTTCAACGAGGTGCGCCAGCTCGTTGCGGGCGAGGTCGCACGCGTGCAGGCGGCGGCGGACGCCGTGGCCCGGCTCGACGCGCTGTGCTCGCTGGCAGAGACGGCGGTGAAAAATCACTACGTCTGCCCCGAGGTCGATCTCTCGCGCACGCTCGACATCCGCGAGGGACGGCACCCCGTTGTGGAGCAGGCGCAGAAGGACAGCCTCTTTGTGCCGAACGACACGTTCCTCAACGACGCGGACGACCGTGTTGCCATTGTGACCGGGCCGAACATGGCCGGCAAATCCACGTATATGCGCCAGACCGCGCTCATTGTGCTCATGGCACAGATGGGTTCGTTCGTCCCGGCCAAGAGCGCCGTTATCGGTGTGGTCGACCGCGTGTTCACGCGCATCGGCGCGTCCGACGATCTCGCCGCCGGGCAGAGCACATTCATGGTCGAGATGAGCGAGATGGCCAACATCCTCCGCCACGCCACGGCGCAGAGCCTGCTCATCCTCGATGAGATCGGCCGCGGCACCTCCACCTACGACGGCATGGCCATCGCCCGCGCGGTGCTCGAATACTGCGCCGACCCGCGCCGCCTCGGCGCCAAGACCATGTTCGCTACGCATTATCATGAACTGACCGCGCTCGAGCAGACGCTGCCAGGTGTGCGCAACTACAACATCACGGCCAAAAAGCAGGGCGGCACACTGCTGTTTTTGCGCAAGATCGTGGCCGGTGCGGCCGACGACAGCTACGGCATCGAGGTTGCCAAGCTTGCCGGTGTGCCGGACGCGATCATCACGAAGGCCAAGGCCTATCTGCGCGAGCTGGAGTCCGGCGCGAGTGAGCTGGCCGTCCCTGCGCACGCTGCGGAGCCGGACGCGCAGATGACGCTCGGCGACGCAGCGGGGGATGCCATCGCAGAGCAGCTGCGCAGCATCGACCTCAACACCATCACGCCGCTCGAGGCGATGCGCCTGCTCTTTGAGCTGCAGCAGAAAGCGAGGGGCTGACGTGGAACATTCCAACATGGTGTGGAGCAATCCCATGTCCCGCGGCGCGCAGATCGCGGGCTGGGTCTACTTTCCCATCCACGTGGTCGTGCTGCCGCTGACGATCGGCGCGCTCCTCATGGCGGTGCTCGGCGAGCTGCCGCCGGACGTGATGTGCAACGTTTTGTATTATCTCTGCGGCCTTGTGTTCACGCTCATCACCATGTGGCGGTTTCTGCGCCGCAGCTTTGACACGATGGTCGGCAGCATCCTGCGCTGCATCGGCATGATGCTTGCGGCCTACGGCCTGGATGTGCTGCTCTCACTCGTGCTGCAGCTTGGCACGTCGCTCGTCGGCGAGCTGCCCGTGCCGAACAACGACGCCGTGACCGGCCTCGCCCGGACGGACTACAAGCGCATGATTGCCGTCGCGGTGCTCATGGCACCGCTCGTGGAGGAGTGCCTGTTTCGCGGTGTGGTCTTTGGCGCGATCCGGCCGAAGAGCCGCTTCTGGGCCTATGCCGCGTCGATCGCGCTCTTCTCGCTGTACCACGTCTGGCAGTATGCGATTGCATACAGCGACCCGAAGCTGCTGCTCTCGGCGCTGGCGTATGTGCCGGTGTCGGCCGCACTCACGTTCTGCTATGAGCAGACGCGCTCAATCTGGCCGCCGGTGTTTTTCCATATGCTGATCAACGCGCTCTCGCTGGCGACGCTTGCCGGGTGAGGGAAGAAAAGATCCGCTGCTTTCCACGCGGGAAAGCAGCGGATCTTTTATGCTTCTTTTCGTTCGTACACGCAAAATTGATAGCCCACGCCGTCGTGCTCCGCGCGCGGCTCGCTGGACACGCAGTGCCACGCGGGATCGGCGTCCAAATCCGGGAAAAACACGTCCGAGTGGGGCACGGTGTCAATTTTTGTGACGTATATGCGCGTCAGGTGGGGGAACATCTGCCGGAACACGCTGTCTCCGCCGATGACGAAGCAGCGGTCATGCTGCGCCGCCGCAGCCACGGCCTCGGCCGGGGAGTGCACCACCTGCGCATCCTCGATCGTGATGTTCTGCCGCGTCAGCACGAGATTTTCGCGCCCGGGCAGCGGCTTTCCGCCCGGAAAATCGTCCAGCGTGCGCCGGCCGACGATCACGGCCGCGCCCATCGTCAGCGCCCGGAAGCGGCGGCGGTCGGCCGGGATCACGAGCGGCTGCGTGCCCTTGGCCCCGATGCCCCAGTCGGCATAAACGGCGACAATCGCATCCATTTGCCCGCCTCCTTACACTGCAATGGGGATCTTCCCCGTGAACTCGCTATATTCGTAGCCCTCGACGCGGAAGCTGTCGCGGGTGAAGGCGTAAAAATCGTGTACGTCCGGGTCGATGAAAAACTTCGGCGCGGGCTTCGGCTCGTTTTGGATCAGCTGCTCGATGACCGGCGCGTGGCGGTCATAGATGTGCGCGTCGGCAATGACGTGCACCAGCTCGCCCGCCTGCAGGCCGGACACCTGCGCGAACATATGCACGAGCACGGCGTACTGCACGACGTTCCAGTTGTTTGCCGCGAGCATATCCTGACTGCGCTGATTGAGGATGGCGTTGAGCGTGTTGCCCGAGACGTTGAACGTCATCGAGTACGCGCACGGATACAGCGCCATCTCGTGCAGATCCTCAAACGTATAGATATTTGTCAGGATGCGGCGGGAGGCCGGGTTGTGCTTCAGGTCGTAGAGCACGCGGTCCACCTGGTCAAATTCGCCCTCGGGGTATTGGTGCTTGACGCCGAGCTGATAGCCGTAGGCCTTGCCGATCGAGCCGGTCTCGTCGGCCCACTGGTCCCAGATGTGGCCGCGCAGGTCGTGGATGTTGTTCGACTTCTGCTGCCAGATCCACAGCAGCTCGTCCACGGCGGTCTTCCAGTAGGTGCGCCGCAGCGTCAGCAGCGGGAACTCTCTGGACAGGTCGTAGCGGTTGACGATGCCGAACTTTTTGATCGTGTGCGCCGGGGCACCGTCGTCCTCCCAGTGGGGACGCACGGTCTGCTCAGTGTCCCAGACGCCGTTTTGCAGAATGTCGCGGCAGTTGCGGATGAAGACCTCGTCTGCGTAGCTCATCGTTCGGCTCCTTTCAAAAAGAATAAGACATAATAGTTTACCATACCGTTCCGAGGATTGCAAACGGCAAATGGCGAAAATGGAATGCGCCCCTGTTATTTGACAAACGAAACAAAAATATTGGATTATTTTGTTCAAATTGCGCGCTGGATTTGACGCACTTTTTGCACAAAGCCCATCCCAATTTTTTTCGCGGGATGCTATAATCAAAGCAGCAGAAACCCGGAAAACAAAAACGAAATGGAGGATACCACATGAAGCACACGAAGAAACTGCTTTCGCTGCTGCTGGTGCTGTGCCTGGTCCTGAGCCTGTCGTGCACGGCGTTTGCGGTCAACGAAGCGCAGCCGCTGAGCGGAAAGACCGTCATCCTGCACTCGAACGACGTGCACGGTGCGATCGATCTGTACGCAGCCATGGCAGCCCTGAAGGCCGACTATGAGGCGCAGGGCGCCGAGGTCATTCTGGCCGATGCCGGCGACTACAGCCAGGGCACCGTCTATGTCAGCGTCAACAAGGGCGCCGACGCGGTGACCATGATGAATGCCACCGGCTACGACGTGGCCACCATCGGCAACCACGAGTTCGACTACGGCTATGCGCAGCTGGCGGAGAACATGAAGGCCGCCAAGTTCAAGGTCCTGTGCGCGGACGTGCTCGGCGCGGACGGAAAGACCATCTTTGACGCCAACACCATCATCGAAAAGGGCGGCGTGAAGATCGGCTTCTTCGGTCTTGAGACGCCGGAGGCCCAGACCAAGGCCAACCCGAAGCTTATCCAGGGGCTGAAGTTCCTCGCCGGCAAGGACGGCAGCGAGCTGTATGCCTGCGCGGCTGCACAGGTTGCCGACCTCAAGGCGCAGGGTGCCGACATCGTCGTCTGCCTCGCGCACCTGGGCGTGGACGAGAGCTCCGAGCCCTACACTTCCTATGACCTGGCCAAGAACGTGACCGGCATCGACTTCATCATCGACGGCCACTCCCACACCGTCATGACTGCCGGCCCGAACGGTGAGGCCATCCAGTCCACGGGCACGGCATTTGCCAACATCGGCGTCATTACCATTGACAACGCCACGAAGAAGATCGTCGGCAACGAGCTCAAGAAGGTTGCCGATTATGCGGGCCGCGACGAGACCGTCGCCGCAGCCGCCAAGGCGATCATCGATCCCATTGACAAGGCTTACGGCGAAAAGTTTGCCGTGAGCGAAGTGGAGCTCAACGGTGCAAAGGCCCCCAACGGCAATCGCGACTCCGAGACCAACCTCGGCGACCTGATCACGGACGCCATGCTCTGGAAGATCCTCACGCAGGCGGAGCTCAGCGTTCCGGATGAGAACGTGGTCGCCATCACGAACGGCGGCGGCATCCGCGCGACCGTCAAGGCCGGCGACATCACCAAGAAGGACATCAACACCGTGCTGCCGTTCGGCAACACGCTTGCCGTGGTCTATGTGACCGGTGCCGAGCTGCTCGAGGCGCTCGAGGCCAGCACGTACTGCACGCCGGAGTCCATCGGCGGCTTCCCGCAGGCGGCCGGTCTGTCCTTTACGATCAAGACCTATGAGAAGTACGATGCAAATTCGGAGCCCTATCCCGACTCCACCTATTACGGCCCGAAGAGCATTCAGCGCGTGACCATTGACGATGTCAACGGTAAGGCGTTTGACCCGGCGGCTACTTATGCGGTCGTCACCAACAACTTCGTGGCCGGCGGCGGTGACACCTACTATGCCTTTGCGGCGGCGACCAACCAGTTTGACACCGGCCTGCCGCTCGACGAAGTGGTCATGGAATACATCACGCAGGAGCTCAAGGGCGTCGTCGGCGAGGACTATGCTTCGCCGGCCGGCCGCATCACGGTCGATCCGGGCATTGCCCCGATCTATGCTGTGCTCCAGAGCCTGATTTTTGACAAGAGCGCCTATACGTCCGAGACCTACAGCGTCTATGCGGCGGCTTGCACCAAGATGGACGCGGCCACGAACGAGACCGAGCGCGTGGCGGCCTATCCGGCAGTTGCCAAAGCGGCGGCTGACCTGCAGCTGGTTGACAACACGTTTGCCGATGCGCAGAGCGGCTGGTATAAGGCGGCAGTCGACTTCGCACAGGCCTCCGGTCTGATGTCCGGCGTGGGCGGCGACCAGTTCGCCCCCGGCACCACGACGACCCGCGCCATGGTCGCGCAGGTGCTCTATGAGGCGGAAGGCGCACCGGACGTGGAAGGCCTGACCTGCCCGCTGTCCGATGTGGAAGCCGGCCAGTGGTATACCGATGCAGTCATCTGGGCTTACAATGCCGGCGTCATCGCCGGACGCGGCGACGGCACCTTCTGCCCGAACGACACCATCACCCGCCAGGAGATGGCCGTCATGTTCTACGGCTGGCTCGGCGGCGGTGAGTCCCTGATCGGCAACGAACAGATCGACGATGCGCTTGCCGACTTTGCCGATGCTGCGGACATTGCTGCCTGGGCACGCGAAGCGGTCGCTTACTGCTACCTTGCCGGTGCCATGATCGGCAACAATGGCAGCTTTAACCCGAACGGCAGCCTCGACCGTGCGCAGTTGGCGCAGGTGTTCTGCAACGTCTATGAGACAGCGCTGAACCTGGTTCTCGAGGCAACCCCGGACGCACCGGAGCAGCCGACCGAGCCGACGGCTCCGACGATGCCGGAGATGCCCGCCGCGGCGTAATTTCACCATCCATGCAGGGAGACCGCTTCGGCGGTCTCCTTTTTGCACATTTTTGCCGGCGCTTGTGTTGCTGGATTGTGCTTGACAAATCCGGAAAACCTTTTACAATATAGGCGAATCGATCTGACCGATAAACCAAGGAGGTTTTTGCTTATGAACATGAACAAATATCTGGACATCGCGCCCGAGGTGCAGCAGGCGCTCGCGGACGGCCGCCCGGTCGTCGCGCTCGAGAGCACGATCATCTCCCACGGCATGCCCTATCCGAAGAATGTCGAAACGGCCCTGCTCGTTGAGCAGACCCTGCGGGACAACGGCGCCGTGCCGGCCACCATCGCCATCCTCGGCGGCCGCCTGAAGGCCGGCCTGTCCAAGGAGGAGATCACTTACCTCGGCAAGGCCGGACGCAATGTTGCCAAGGTCTCCCGCCGTGACCTGCCGGTCATCTGCGCACGCGGCGCGGACGGCGCGACCACCGTCACCACGACGATGATGATCGCGCACATGGCGGGCATTCAGGTCTTTGCCACCGGCGGCATCGGCGGCGTGCACCGCGGCGCCGAGACGACCATGGATATCTCCGCCGACCTTGAAGAGCTGGCGCAGACGCCGGTTATGGTCGTGTGCGCGGGCGCGAAGGCCATCCTCGACCTCGGCCTGACGCTGGAGTATCTGGAGACGAAGGGCGTGCCCGTGCTCGGCTACGGCACGGACGAGCTGCCCGCATTCTACACCCGCGAGAGCGGCCTCGGCGTTGACGCGCGCGTCGACACGCCGGAGGATCTGGCCGCTATCTTCCAGGCGCAGCGCGACATGGGGCTCAAGACCGGTATGCTGGTCACAAACCCGATCCCGCAGCAGTACGCCATGGACAAGGCCGTCATCGACAAGGCCATCGACCAGGCGCTCGCCGAGAGCCATGAGCAGGGCATTCACGGCAAGGAGACCACGCCGTTCCTGCTGGCTCGTGTGGCGGAGCTCACCGGCGGCGACAGCCTCGAGAGCAACATCCAGCTCGTGCTCAACAATGCCCGCGTCGCGGCGAAGACCGCCGTTGCCCTCTGCAAATGAAGGGCGGCGCGTGGCTCGTGCTTGCGGTGTCCGCGCTGATGGGGCTCGGCCTCACCATCGGGGCCATCGCCTCGCGCCGGCAGATGAGTACCGCTGTCGTTGTGGTGCTGTGTCTGGTCGGCATCGGCATCGTGCTCGTCGGCGCGGTGCTGAGCATCGGCATCGGGGTGCTGTGAGCGCGTGAAACCGCAAAATGGATAAAAGAACACCGCAGGCCAACCGGCCTGCGGTGTTTGCGTGTTTGCGTGTTATTTCTCGTCGCTGAGCTTTGGCTGCGCGACGCGGAAGATCATGCGCGGGGTCTCGGTGCTGGCCTTTGTGTTCGGTGCCACGGACTCGGTGATGAACGAGTTGCCGCCGATGACGGAGTTGGCGCCGATGACGGTCTTGCCGCCGAGGATGGACGCGCCGGAGTAGATCGTGGCGTTGTCGCCGACGGTGGGGTGGCGCTTGCCGGTCACGGCGTGGCCGTGGCGCGGGCTGAGCGCGCCGAGTGTCACGCCCTGATAGAGCTTGACATGGTCGCCGATGATCGTCGTCTCGCCGACGACGATGCCGGTGCCGTGGTCAATGAAGAAATACTCGCCGATCTGCGCGCCGGGGTTGATGTCGATACCGGTCGCGCCGTGGGCATACTCGCTCATGATGCGCGGGATGAGCGGCACCTTGCTCTCGTAGAGCTCGTGCGCGACGCGGTAGACGAAGATCGCGTACAGGCCGGGGTAGGAGAAAATGACCTCTTCCTTGCTGGCGGCGGCGGGATCGCCGTCGAAGTTCGCGGCCACGTCCTTCATGAGGATGGCCTGGATCTGTGGCAGACGGCACAGGAAGCGGTCGCACACGGCGCTGGTGCGCTCACGCAGCTCGGTCTCATCCTTGATCGTGTTGGAAAAGGCGAGATGCACCTGCTCGCACAGGTCGGTGTAGATCTCGCCGAGCAGGAACTCCGCAAACGTCTCGGCCGAGACGTGCGACACCGTGCCGCCTGCGAAATACGCCGGGAAAAACACCCTCTGCAGGTTCTCGATGATCTTGATGATGACCTTGCGGTCGGGCATACGCAGCTGCTCGTTGTACATGGGCACCTCGGCCGTTTCATAGCCGTTGGCGATCTGCGCGGCCACGGCGTGCAGCAGACTTTTTTGCGTCATAATGGGGACACTCCTTCTTCTTTCACATAGCGCCACAGGCAAAAAACGCAGGAAGCGTGCGGCTTCCTGCGTTGCAAAACCATGTGGATGCGTAGCGGACGCGCCGGGGCGCGGCCGTGGGGTTACCGGCAGAAAGCGACACTTCTTTGCGCACGACAACAACAGGCCGTCGGACATGCCGCGACCCGGATGTTGCTGCAGCTGCAAAGACGCATTGCTCAGACTCCTTCCGATAAAGATTCCCTTTGCGAGGGGGGATTCCTCTTACTTGTATAACACGATATGCCGCGCTTGTCAAGAGCGTGACGGCTCAGCGCTTTTTCTTCGGCAGCTTCGTGATGCGGCCGTCACCGTGGTCGATGTACGTGTTTTCCAGCACATCGATCGTGCTGCGGCGCCAGTCGGCAATGTATTCCTCGCGCAGTGCTTTGCGTTCGGCCTGCTCCTCCGGCGTCAGCTCGCGCTCGCGCGCGATGCGCGTCAGGGCGCTGATGCGGTCCATTTTTTCCTGTGTCAAGGCTTGTTCTCCTCTCAGTTTTTCAGGCTGTGCAGCGGGGCGGGGATGCGCCCGCCGCGGGCGATGAAGTCCGATGCGCTGCAGCGGTTGACCGGCATGACCGGCGCGCTGCCGAGCAGGCCGCCGAACGCCACCGTGTCGCCCACCTGCTTGCCGGGCGCGGGGATGATGCGCACGGCGGTGGTCTTGTTGTTGATCATGCCGATGGCGGCCTCGTCCGCGATGATGGCGGAGATCGTCTCGGCCGGCGTGTCGCCGGGCACGGCGATCATATCCAGACCCACGGAGCACACGCACGTCATGGCCTCGAGCTTTTCGATCGTCAGGCGGCCGGCCTCGGCCGCGGCGATCATGCCGGCGTCCTCCGACACGGGAATGAACGCGCCCGAGAGCCCGCCGACGTGGGACGAGGCCATGACGCCGCCTTTTTTCACCGCGTCGTTGAGCAGCGCGAGCGCCGCCGTGGTGCCGGGCCCACCGACGGACTCCAGCCCCATCTCCTCAAGCACGGCGGCCACGCTGTCGCCGACGGCGGGTGTCGGCGCGAGCGACAGGTCCACGATGCCGAACGGCACGCCCAGCCGCGCGGACGCTTCCTGCGCCACGAGCTGGCCCATGCGCGTGATGCGAAAGGCCGTCTTTTTCACCGTCTCGGCCACGACGTCGAACGGCTGGCCGTGCACGCTCTGCAGCGCGTGCTGCACCACGCCCGGCCCGGACACGCCGACGTGCACCTCGCACTCCGGCTCGCCCACACCGTGGAACGCGCCGGCCATGAAGGGGTTATCCTCGACGGCGTTGGCAAAGACTACGAGCTTTGCGCAGGCCATGCCGCCCTGATCGGCCGTCAATGCAGCGGCGCGCTTGACGGTGCGGCCCATCTCGGCCACGGCGTCCATGTTGATGCCCGCGCGCGTGGAGCCGACGTTCACGCTGGAGCACACCAGCTCCGTCTCGGCCAGCGCCTCCGGGATCGAGGCGATGAGCACGCGGTCGGCTTCCGTCATGCCCTTGTGCACGAGCGCGGAAAAACCGCCGAGGAAGTTGACGCCGATCTCATGCGCGGCGCGGTCGAGCGCCCGGGCATACGGCACATAGGACTGCGCACCCGTGCCCGCCGCGACGAGGGAAATGGGCGTGACGGACACGCGCTTGTTGACAATGGGGATGCCGAACTCGGCCTCAATGTCCTCGCCTGTGCGCACGAGATTGCCCGCGAGGCGGCAGATCTTGTCATATACCTTCGCGCAGCTGCGGTCGATGTCCGTGTCCGCGCAGTCGAGCAGGGAGATGCCCATCGTGATGGTGCGGATGTCGAGGTGCTGCTGGTCGATCATGGCGATCGTCTGCAAAATTTCACTGCGATTGATCATACGCTTGTCCTCTCAGATGCGGTGCATGGCGTTGAAGATATCCTCACGCTGGGCGCGGATCTGCAGGCCGCGCTGCGTGCCGGCCTCGTCGAGTGTGCGGGCGAGGTCTGCAAACGGCACGGTGCACTGCGCCGCGTCCACGAGCATGATCATCGTGAAGTATTCCTGCAGTACTGTCTGGCTGATGTCCAGCACGTTTACGCCGTACTGCGCCAGCAGGGCGGTCACGTCGGCGATGATGCCGACGCGGTCTTTTCCGATCACGGTTACGATTGCACGCATGGGTAGTCCTCCTTATTGATCGATCGCGCCGAGCTCGTCCAGATTGCGCTCGAACGCGGGAATGAAATGCTCCAGAAAATACTGCACCTCCGGCAGAGGCGAGGCATCGAGCGCCGCGCGCGTCTGCGCCTCGGCGGAGAGAAACTCGTTGTTGCCGGCCTTGCGCTCTTCGATGCACTTGATGTAGGCCGAGAGCTTGTCGGCCGCCTTCACGAGCGGATAAATGTCGCCGTCCCGGTCCTCGGCGAGCACGCCGGCGTAGGTCACACGCAGCTCCGGCGGCAGCATGTTGAGCAGCTTCTGCACGGCCAGATCCTCCACCGCGTGGTAGGCCGACATGATCTCCGCGTTGTGGTACTTGATCGGTGTCGGCAGGTCGCCCGTGAGGATCTCCGATGCATCGTGATAGAGCGCCGCGGTCGCGAGGGCGTTGACGTCGCACGGCTGGCCGAAAATGTCGCGCCGGATGACGCCGAGCGCGTGCGCCAGCACGGCCACCATGTGACTGTGCTCCTGAATGTTCTCGGGCAGAGCGTTGCGCATCAGGCCCCAGCGCGAGATGTAGCGCATACGCGAAATGAGCGCAAAGAAGTTGAAATCCATCGTATATCCCCTCAAAATTCAGAAATTTTGATATGGACACATTTTATCATGCCGCCCGGGGAATGTAAACACGAAAAACTGTTGCAATATCAGGTTTTTCATGCTAAAATACACCTTTGTGCGAACAAAAATGATTTTAAAGTATGTATTTGCGTTGAGGAAGTGTGCAAAATGGAGAAATTGAGAAACGTCGCCATCATCGCCCACGTTGACCACGGCAAGACCACCCTGGTCGACGAGATGCTCAAGCAGAGCGGCGTCTACCGTGAAAATCAGGAGGTCGTTGACCGCGTCATGGACTCCAACGATCTGGAGCGCGAGCGCGGCATCACAATCCTGGCCAAGAATACCGCCGTGCGCTACGGCGACACGAAGATCAATATTGTCGACACCCCGGGCCACGCCGACTTTGGCGGCGAGGTCGAGCGTGTCCTGAAGATGGTCAACGGCGTCATCCTGCTCGTCGACGCGGCCGAGGGCCCCATGCCGCAGACGCGCTTCGTGCTCAGCAAGGCGCTGGAGCTCGGCCACCGCGTCATCGTCGTCATCAACAAAATCGACCGCCCCGACCAGCGCATCCACGAGGTCATTGACGAGGTGCTGGAACTGCTCATGGATCTCAACGCGACCGACGAACAGCTCGACTCGCCCATGCTCTTCTGCTCCGGCCGTCAGGGCACCGCGTCCTACTCCCCGGATGTGCCGGGCAAGGATCTGCGCCCGCTGTTCGACACCATTCTGGAGTATATTCCCGCGCCGGAACAGAACATCGACGCGCCGTTCCAGATGCTCGTGTCGTCCATCGACTACAATGAGTTCGTCGGCCGCATCGCCATCGGCCGCATCGAGCGCGGCGTCATCCGCCAGAATGAGGAGATCGCCGTGTGCAACTATCATCAGCCGGACGCCCCGGCCAAGAAGGCCAAGGCCGTGTCCATGTACGAGTTTGAGGGCCTGCAGCGCGTGCCCGTCTCGGAGGCGGAGGCTGGCAGCATCATCGCCATGTCCGGCATCGGCGACATCACCATCGGCGATACGATCTGCGCGCCGAGCTGCGTCGAGCCGATCGAGTTTGTGAAGATCTCCGCGCCGACGATGGAGATGACCTTCTCCGTCAACGACGGCCCGTTTGCCGGCCGCGAGGGCAAGTTCGTCACCAGCCGCCAGATCCGCGACCGTCTCTTCCGTGAGACGCTCAAGGACGTGTCCCTGCGCGTGACCGAGCTTGAGGGCGCGACGGATTCGTTCAATGTCGCCGGCCGCGGCGAGATGTCGCTGTCCATCCTCATCGAGACCATGCGCCGCGAGGGCTATGAGTTCCAGGTCTCGCCCCCGCGTGTGCTCTATCAGACGATCGACGGCCAGAAGTGCGAGCCCATTGAGCGCCTCGTCGCCGACGTTCCGACCGACGCCGTTGGCGCCGTGATCGAAAAGCTCAGCAGCCGTAAGGGCGAGCTGCAGCAGATGGAGCCCATCGGCAAGCGCACGCGGCTGGAGTTTCTGGTGCCGTCGCGCGGCCTGTTCGGCTACCGCAACGAGTTTTTGACCGATACGAAGGGCGAGGGCATCATGGCCTCCGTCTTTGATAGCTATGCGCCCTACAAGGGCGACCTCAGCCGTCGCAACACCGGCTCGCTCGTCTCGTTCGAGACCGGCGAGAGCATCACCTATGGCCTGTTCAACGCGCAGGAGCGCGGCCAGCTGTTCATCGGCGCGGGCGTGCCCGTGTATGCCGGCATGGTCGTCGGTGTGTCGCCGAAGCAGGAGGACATCACCGTCAACGTCTGCAAGAAAAAGCAGCTCACGAATACCCGTGCCGCCGGTTCTGACGATGCGCTGCGTCTCGTGCCACCGCGCAAGCTGAGCCTGGAGCAGTGCCTGGAGTTCCTCGCGGACGACGAGCTGCTCGAGGTCACGCCCAAGAGCCTGCGCATCCGCAAGCGCATCCTCGATCATGAGCGCCGCATGAAGGCCGCGCACGGCAAGGGCGCGAAATAAATCTTTACAAGCGCGCCGCGATGTGCTATTATAAAACAGTCCATGTGCCCGGATCCGGGGTTTGGCCGCTTTGCAGCGGTGCCTTTCCGCCCGGTTCTGCGCCAGCGGATACGAAATCAAAGAAAGGAAGCAACGACTATGATCACCAAAGCAGAAAAGACCGCAGTTATCGAAGCCAACAAGACGCACGAGGGCGACACCGGTTCTCCGGAGGTCCAGATCGCCATCCTCACCGAGCGCATCCACCAGCTCACCGATCACCTGAAGGTGCACCCGAACGACAAGCACAGCCGTCTGGGTATGTACAAGATGGTCGGTAAGCGCCGCCGTCTGCTCGACTACCTCGCCAAGAAGGACATCGAGCGCTATCGTGCAATCATTGCAAAGCTGAACATCCGCAAGTAAGTTCGGCTTTTCCGAAGGGTATGAACGTTTGAACGCAGGGGGATAATTTCATATTGTCCCCCTGCTTTTTTCGTACCTGCCCTGACAGCCCATTTTCGGGAGCGCCGCTGCCCAGTATTTGAATCTGCGCCCCATCGCGTATGGGACGTGGATGCAAGTGCTGGCTCTGGCGTTTCCGCCAACAAAAGAAAGGAGCACCAGAACCCATGATCATCACCACGCACAAGCAGTTCCCCAACTACAAGCGCTACGAGATCGAGTATGAAGGCCGTCCCCTCGTTATGGAGACCGGCAAACTCGCAGAGCTGTGCAATTCCGCCGTCCTCGTCAGCTACGGCGAGACGACCGTGCTCGTCACCTGCACGGCCTCCGCCCGCCCGAAAGACGGCGTGGATTATTTCCCGCTGTCCGTGGATTTCAACGAAAAGCTCTATGCCGTCGGCCGCATCCCCGGCAGCTTCATGCGCCGTGAGGGCAAGCCCAGCCTGCCTGCCGTGCTCGCCAGCCGCCTGATCGACCGTCCGATGCGCCCGCTCTTCCCGAGCGACCTGCGCAACGACGTCATCATCGCCTGCGAGGTCCTGTCCGTTGACCGTGACTGCAGCCCGGAGATCACCGCCATGATCGGCGCGAGCGCCGCGGTGAGCATTTCCGACGTGCCGTTCAACGGCCCCATCGCCGGCATCGTACTCGGTTGGGACGGGGAGAAGTACCTCTTCAACCCCACGCAGGAGCAGCGCAAGACCAACCGCATGACCACCACCATTGCGGCGACCCATAAGAAGATCGTCATGATCGAGTCCGAAGCCGATCAGGTGCCGGACGACGTCATGTATGAGGGCATCGTGCAGGCGCACGAGCACCTGCAGCCCGTGCTCGACCTCATCGACAAGATGGTCAGCGAAATCGGTAAGCCGAAGTTTGAATATGAGCACGCGTCCTTTGACGAGGACCTGTTCGAGCTCCTGTGCGCCAACGAGATGGAGGCCATGGAGTACTGCATGGACACCGACGACAAGAACGTGCGCGAGGCGCGCGTGAATGAATGGATCGCCGCCGTTGAGGCAAAATATGAAGAGGAGCACCCGGACATGATGCAGTACATGGACGAGATCCTCTACAAGATGCAGAAAAAGATCGTCAAGAAGTGGCTGCTCGCCGGTCACCGTGTCGACGGCCGCAAGATGAACGAGATCCGCCCGCTCGACGCCGAGGTCGGCGTGATCCCGCGCGTGCACGGCTCTGGCCTGTTCACCCGCGGCCAGACGCAGGTGCTGTCCATCGCTACGCTCGCGACGCTGTCCATGGCCCAGAAGCTCGACACCATCTGGGAAGAGGAAGAAAAGCGCTTCATGCACCACTACAATATGCCGCCGTACTCCACTGGCGACGCCCGCGCTGCCCGCAGCACCAACCGCCGCGAGTACGGTCACGGCGCCCTCGTTGAGAAGGCGCTGCAGTGCGTCATCCCGCCGGTCGAGGAGTTCCCGTACGCCATCCGCGTGGTGTCCGAGGTCCTCTCGTCCAACGGCTCCACGTCGCAGGGCTCCATCTGCGGTTCCACGCTCGCGCTCATGGACGCCGGCGTGCCCATCAAGGCGCCGGTCGCCGGCATTTCCTGCGGCCTGATCCAGGACGGCGACGACTTCACCACCTTTATCGATATTCAGGGCGTTGAGGACTTCCACGGCGAGATGGACTTCAAGGTCGCCGGCACGAAGGAAGGCATCACCGCCATCCAGATGGACCTCAAGAACGACGGCCTCAAGCACGAGATCGTCAAGGAAGCGTTCCGCATGACGCGTGAGGCCCGCTTCCAGATCCTCGATGAGATCATGCTCAAGGCAATCGCCGAGCCGCGCAAGGAGCTGGCCGATTCCGCCCCGAAGATGATCCAGATGAAGATCAATCCCGACAAGATCCGCGAGGTCATCGGCTCCGGCGGCAAGGTCATCCAGAAGATCTGCGCCGACACCGGCTGCAAGATCGACATCGAGGACGACGGCTCCATCTTCATCGCGTCCGAGGACATCGAGGCCTGCCGCGCTGCGCGCAAGACCATCGAGAACATCGTCTTCGAGCCGGAAGTCGGCGAGCTGTACTACGGCAAGGTCTCCAACATCCGCAGCGACTTCGGTGCCTGGGTCGAGCTGGCTCCGGGCAAGGACGGCCTCGTCAAGATCAAGGATCTCGAGTTCAAACGCACCGAAAAGGTCGAGGATGTGCTCAAGATCGGCGACATGACCTGGGTCAAGGTCATGAATGTCGACGATCGCGGCCGCGTCGACCTGTCCCGCAAGGACGCGATGCGTGAAAAGGGCCTGATGTAAGTTCAGCACAACTGTGTGGGCGGGGTGCACATACACCCCGCCCATTTTTCCACGGGGGGACAGCACACCATGTATGAAAAACAGACGCTGCCAAACGGCGTGCGCATTGTCTACGAGCATATGCCGCACGTGCGCTCGGCGGCTATCGGCGTGTGGATCGGCGTCGGGTCGCGGTATGAATCGCCGTGCGAGGCCGGCAGCGCGCACTTTATCGAGCATATGCTCTTCAAGGGGACTGCACAGCACTCCGCCTCCGAACTGGCAGAGCACATGGACGCCATTGGCGGCCAGGTGAACGCCTACACCACGCGCGAGGGCACGTGTTACTACGCGCGCGTGCTCGACGAGCACCTCGACCGCGCGGGCGACCTGCTCGCCGAGATGCTCTTCACATCGAACTTTGCCGAGGCGGACGTGGCCAATGAGCGCGGCGTCATCCGCGAGGAGATGGATATGTACGCCGACACGCCGGAGGATCTGGTCACGGAGCGGCTCATCGGCGCCGTCTTTCCCGGCGCACTGGGTCGGCCGGTGCTCGGCCGGCCGGCCACCATTGAGCGGCTGACCGGCGCGCGCCTGCGCGCGTTCCAGCTTGCGCACTATATCGCGCCGCGCATCGTCATTGCCGTGTCCGGCAGCTTCACGGACGAGAACATCGCGCGCCTTGCCGCGCACTTTTCGTGGATGCCCGGCCGGCCGGATCTGACCATGCGGCCCGGCGGCTACACCCCGGCCTTCACGCTCAAGCGCAAGGCCATCGAGCAAAACCAGATCAGCATCGGCTTTCCCGGCCTGCCGACGGGGTCGGAGGCGCGCTTTACCATGGCGCTGCTCTCGTCCATTCTCGGCGGAAATATGTCCTCGCGCCTGTTTCAGACCGTGCGCGAGAAAAACGGCCTGTGCTATGCGATCTACACCTACACGGCGAGCTTTCTCGACTGCGGTATGTTCGGCATCTCCGCCGCCGTCGGCCGCGAGACGGAGCAGCGCGCGCTTACGCTCATCCGCGACGAGCTCGAGCGCTTCCGCACCGACGGTGTCACGCAGGACGAACTCGACCGCGCGCGCGAACAGGTGCACGCGAGTGTGCTCATGGCAGAGGAATCCACCGCCTCGCGCATGAACAAGCTCGGCTATTCCGAGCTGTATCTCGGCCGGGTGCTCCCGGCGGACGAGGTGCTCGCGCGCTACGACGCCGTCACGCGCGAGGACATCCTCGGTCTCGCGCGCGAGACGCTGGACTTTGACCGCGTGTCGTTCTCGGCCGTCGGCCGCCTGCGGCCGCAGGAGGAATACGAGCAGCAGCTCAAGGGATAACAAAAACGCCACGGATCTCTCCGTGGCGTTTTCATTTTCTGAAATCAGGCGTTTTCGATCAGCAGCTCTGCGATCTGCACGCAGTTGGTGGCAGCGCCCTTGCGTACCTGGTCACCGCAGCACCAGAGACACAGGCCATTGGGGTCGGTCAGATCGGGGCGGATGCGGCCGACGAAGACGAGATCCTGATCCGACGTATCGAGCGGCATGGGGTACTGCAGCGCGTCGAGATCGTCCACAAGGCGGCAGCCGGGGGCGGCGGCGATGGCCGCGCGCGCCTCGTCAACGGAGATGTGGTGCGCAAAATGCACGGCGGCGGAGATCGAGTGGCTGCGCACAACGGGCACGCGCACGCAGGTGCACGACACGTTCATGTCCGGCAGGTGCAGGATCTTGCGGCCCTCGTTTTGCAGCTTCATCTCCTCGGAGGTGTAGCCGTCGCACTGCTCGCCGCCGATCTGCGGGATGACGTTGTAGGCGATCTGGTGCGCGAACACCTTCGGCGCATAGGGCTTGCCCTCGCGCAGGGCGTCGACCTCATTTTGCAGCTCGATCGGGCCGCCGGCGCCCGCGCCGGACACGGCCTGATAGGTGGACACGACCATGTCGCGGATGGGCGAGAGCTTACGCAGCGCATTGATGGCGGTTAGCGTGATGATGGTCGAGCAGTTGGGGTTCGAGAGGATGCCGTGGTGCAGCTTGACGTCTCCGGCGTTGATCTCCGGCACGACGAGCGGCACATTCGGGTCCAGCCGGAAGGCCGAGGAGTTATCCACAAACACGGCGCCGGAGCGCACGATCGCAGGGGCGAAGCGCTCGGCAATGTCGTTTTCGGCCGCGCCGAGGACGATGTCCATGCCGGCGAAGGCGGCATCCGTCGCCTTCTCGACGATGATGTCCTGCCCCTGCCACGACACGACCTTGCCGGCCGAGCGGGCGCTCGCGAGCAGGTGCAGCTCCTGAACGGGGAACTTGCGCTCGGCGAGGATCTTCATCATTTCCTGTCCGACGGCGCCGCTGGCGCCGAGAATGGCGACACGATACTGCTTCATATCTGAAAACTTCCTTTCTTATTTTACAAAGCTGTTGTACAAAACCTGAATGGCGGGCGCGAAATCCTTCGTGTCCACGCCGACGATGATGTTGAGCTCATCCGGCCCCTGCGAGATCATGCGGATATTGATGCCGTGCTCGCCGAGCGCGGCGAAGATGCGGCCCGATGTGCCGGGGCGGAATACCATCTTCCGGCCGACGGCCGCGACGATGGAGATGTTTTCCGTCACGTGCAGATTGTCGGGGCGCAGCTGCTTTTCCAGCACGCCGAGGATGGAGTACAGACAGGGGGCGACCTTCTCGCTCGAAACGACGAGCGACAGGCAGTCGATGCCGCTGGGGGCGTACTCGATGCTCACGCCGTGGCTCTCGAACACCTCAAACACCTGCCGGAACATACCCACGCTCGAGGACATACCGGTCTTGGCGATCGTGATGATGGAGTAGTTTTTCTTGCCCGCGATGCCGGTGATGAGCCGGCCGTCGTCCACATCGTCGAACGACTCCATGATGAGTGTGCCGGGGTGGTCGGGGTCGTTGGTGTTGCGGATGTTGAGCGGGATGTTCTTCTCGCGCACGGGGAAGACCGTGCCCTCGTGCAGCACCTGCGCACCGACGAAGCTCAGCTCGCGCAGCTCGTTATACGTGATGCGCTCGATCGGCAGCGGGTCGGGCACGATGCGCGGATCGGCCATGAGGATGCCGGACACATCCGTCCAGTTTTCGTACACGTCGGCGTTGAGCGCCGCGGCTGCGAGCGCGCCGGTAATGTCGCTGCCGCCGCGGGAGAAGGTGCGGATTTTGCCGTCGGGCGTCACGCCGTAAAAGCCGGGGATGACGACGCTGCGGCCGTCGGCCAGACGCTGCAGCGCGGCATAGGACGCCTCCTTGTCGATCGAGCCGTCGAACTTGAAGCGTACCCACAGCTCCGCGTCCAGAAACGAGTAGCCGAGGTAGTCCGCCATGAGCAGGGCGGAGAAATATTCGCCACGCGATACGAGCTCTTCTTCCGAGATGCCGGCGCGCATCTGCTGGCGCAGCACGGCGAGCTCAGCCTCGATGTCGACGTTCAGGCCGCATTCGTCGCGGATGGCGATGTAGCGCTCGGCGATCATCTGAAAGACGGCATCGCAGCTCACGCCGTACTGCAGGTGCGCGTAGCACAGGTACAGGAGATCGGTGAGCTTGTGGTCGTCTGCGCTGCGCTTGCCGGCAGCGGACACGACGATCACTTTCCGTGCGGGGTCGGCGCGCACGATGTCGCGCACTTTTTCAAACTGTTTGGCGTCCGCCATCGACGAGCCGCCGAATTTTGCAACCTTCAGCATGGGGCCCTCCTTATTGCAGCGCGGCAAAGAAGCTCTCACCGTCGTGCTCCAGCGCCTGCGCCATGAGCGTGTGCATCCGGCGCACGGGCACGGGCTGCGTGATGACGGCACCGTCCCAGTCGCCCTCGGCGAGGGCGGCCAGCTCCGGGAGCGCGGCCTGCGTGCGCACGTAGTAGCGGTGCTGCACGCCGGAATTGTCCGGTACGGCCGGGACGAACGAATCGGTATAAAACGCGTGCACGCCGCGCTCGATGTCCACGAGATCCTGCACGACATTGTAGGCCGTCGGGTAACGGCCCGCGCCCTGACCGAAGAAGCTCTGCACGCCCATGCGGTCTCCGTCCATGCTGATGAGGTTGAAGTTCGCGGGTACGGCCGCCTCAAGCGCGTCGTGGCCCAGCAGCGTCGGCTCGATGTAGGCGCGGATGCTGCCTTCAGCCTGCTCGGCCGTTGCGATCAGCTTGCACGTGCAGCCGTGCGCCTGAAAGCGGGCAATGTCCGGCTTGCGCACGTTGCGGATGCCGAACACCGGCACGTCCGCCTCACGCAGCGACACGCCAAAAGCCACGTTGGCCGACAAGATCAGCTTGCGCTGGATGTCCAGCCCGTCGATGTCGGCCGAGGGGTCGGCCTCGGCGTAGCCGAGCGCCTGCGCCTGCGCGAGTACGTCGGCAAAATCGACGTTGCTGCTGTGCATGGCATCCATGATGTAGTTCGTCGTGCCGTTGAGGATACCCCAGACGCGGGAGATGTGGTTGGCGCGCGCGGCCTTTTCGAGGTTGGTCAGCCACGGGATACCACCGCCGACCGCCGCCGTGCACCGCAGCGCCGCGCCGTGCTCTTTGGCGAGCGCGTTGAGCTCGTCATAGTACCGGCACATGAGGTATTTGTTCGAGGACACCACGTTTTTCCCGGCGCGCAGCGCGGCCGCCACGTATTCATACGCCGGGTGCAGGCCGCCCATGACCTCCACAACGGTGTCCACCGCCGGGTCGTTGAGAATGTCCTGCATCTCGTAGGTGGTCTTGGCGGTCAGCTCGCCGAGGTCGCGCCGGCACAGCACCCATGCCGCGCGGATATCGTCCCGGCCGGCAAGCATATCGTAAACGCCTCTGCCGACAACGCCAAAGCCCAGAAGTCCGATGTTCATGATGTTCCCTCACTTTTGTTTTGATGAAAATTGCCCGCGATGAGCGGACATATGTTTTTCGAGCGAGAACAATATACCACGTCCGACCGCGGATTGCAAGGGGGCGCGGGCACTTTCCCCCCGAAACCGGCAAAAAACCGGCAGAAGCGAACTTCTGCCGGTTTCGTTTGTGCAGTTTTTACTGTCCGCGGTTTTGCAGCGCGGTCAGGTAGGGGTTGAAGCGGCGCTCGGTCTCGAGCGTGGAGCAGTCCATGTGGCCGGGGTAGACCTCATAGTCGCCGGGCAGGGCCGCGATTTTGGCCAGCGACTGCAGCTCGACCTCCATGCTGCCGCCGGCAAAGTCCGTGCGGCCGCAGGAACCGTTGAAGAGCGTGTCGCCGGTGAAGAGCGCGTCGCCGCAGATGAGCGTCACGCCGCCGGGCGTGTGGCCGGGCGTCTCCAGGACGCGGAAGGTCAGATTGCCGACCTTGACCTCGTCGCCCTCCTTATAAAAGATCGTGCCCTCGGGCGGGGTGAACGTGTAGCTGTCGAAGGCGACGGCCGTGCCCGCGTCGAGCGCATTCATGTACACGGGCGCGCCGGTCTCCTCGTGCACGGGATAGACGGCGCCGGTGTGGTCGTAGTGGCCGTGCGTGAGCAGAATGGCGCGGCAGGTGAGGTGGTTGTCCTCGAGGTAGTAGAGGATGGTGTTGGACTCGTCGCCGGGGTCGATGACGGCGCACTCGAGCGTGGTCTCGTCGGTGACGACGTAGCAGTTGGTCATGAGATGCCCAACGGGCAGACATTTGATGAGCATGGGGTGGCCTCCTTTATAAATGATCGGTATCGAGCAGGATGGTGACGGGGCCGTCGTTGACGGACGCGACTTTCATGTCCGCGCCGAACACGCCCGTGCGCACGGTGAAGCCGCGGGCCTGACAGCCCGCGATCACGCGCTCATAGAGCGGCACGGCAGTCTCCGGCCGGGCAGCGGCTGTGAAGCCGGGGCGGCGGGAGCGGCAGTCGGCAAAGAGGGTGAACTGGCTCACGATGAGCAGCTCGGCCCCGGCGTCGGCGGGGTTGACGTTCATTTTGCCATTGGCATCTTCGAACACGCGCAGGCCGCAGATGCGGTCGACGATGCGGTCGGCCTCCGCCGCCGTATCGGACACGTGCACGCCCAGCAGGACGAGAAAGCCCTTGCCGATGCGGCTGTATTCGGCACCGTTGATCGTGACGGATGCCTCGGTTACGCGGGTGACAACGGCTCTCATGCTTTGCCCTCCTGTTTGGCTTTTTTGGCCTGTTCGGCCTGCAGTTCGGCGGTGTGGGCGGCAGCCCGGGCCGGGTCAGACGCGCCGCTGCGCGAGATGCGGATGACGCCGCGGATGGCGCTCAGGCGGCTGATGATCGTGCGCAGCTCCGTGATGTCGTGTACCTCGACCGTGATCGTCACGGTCGAGCGGCCGCTGTCCACGTCGCGCGCGGTGAGTGTGCGCACCTTGGCGCTGAGCGCGTTGAGCGCGGTGGCCACGTCCATAACCAGCCCGCTGCGCTGCGCGCTGAGCATGGTCAGCGTCGAGCTGTAGGAATCGGTGGTGTGCTCGGCCCAGCTCACGCGGATCCAGCGGCCGGCGGTCTCCGGATTGTCGCGGCTGGCGAGGTAGTTTTCGCAGTCTGTCCGGTGGATGGACACGCCCGCGCCGCGCGTGATGAAGCCGATGATGCTGTCGCCGGGCACCGGCGTGCAGCAGCGGGAGAACTTAATGAGGCAGTTGTCCAGCCCCTCGACGAGAATGCCGTGCACGGCGTGGCGCGGGCGCTTGTTGCGGCGCTCGGCCGCCTCGTTGATGCGGTCGATGGCGTTTTTCTGGTTGGCCTTCTGGTTGCGCAGGATCTCGTCGCGGATGCGGTTGACCGTGCGCGTGGCGGTCACGCCGCCGTAGCCGATGGCGGCGTACAGATCGTCGAGCGAGGTGAACGCCAGCCGCTTGAGGATCAGCGGCAGGATCTCATCGCCCATGATGTCAGCCGGGGCGATGCCGTTGGCGCGCAGCTCGCGCTCAAACTGCTCCTTGCCGTGAACGATGTTCTCCTCGCGGCGCTCTTTTTTGAACCACTGCTTGATCTTTGTGCGCGCGGCGCCGCTCTTGGCCAGATTCAGCCAGTCGCGGCTCGGGCCGGGCGCGTTTTTCGACGTGCGGATGTCCACAATGTCGCCATTTTGCAGCACATAGTCGAAGTTCACGATGCGGCCGTTGACCGTCGCGCCGACCATGCTGTTGCCGATCGCGGAGTGGATGCTGTAGGCAAAGTCGATCGGCGTTGCGCCGGCGGGCAGATTGATGACATCGCCCTTCGGCGAGAACACGAACACCTCGTCGGCGAACATATCCACCTTCAGGTTGTGGAAAAAGTCCTGCGCGTCGGACTCCTGCTGCGTTTCGAGCAGGCGGCGGATCCAGGCGAACTTCTCCTCGTCGCCGGGCTTCGTGCCCTCACCGCTGCCGGTTTTGTATTTCCAGTGCGCTGCGACGCCGTACTCCGCCGTCATGTGCATCTCCCATGTGCGGATCTGCACCTCGAACGGAATGCCCTCCGAGCCGATGACCGTCGTGTGCACGCTCTGATACATATTCGGCTTCGGCGTGCTGATATAGTCCTTGAAGCGGCCGGGTAGCGGCTTATACATATCGTGGATGATGCCGAGCACGTTGTAGCAGTCAGGAATCGTGTCGACGATCACGCGAAACGCGCAGAGGTCGAAAATGCCGTTGATGTCGAGCTTCTGCGCGTACATCTTGCGATAGATGCTGTAGATGTGCTTGATGCGGCTCGAAATCGTCGCATGCACGCCCTCGGCTTCGAGCCGTTCGCGGATCTGCGTGCGCATCTCGCCCATAAATTTCTCGAGCGTGGGCATACGCTCGTTGAGCGCGTCCGTGATGGCCTTGTAGCCCGCGGGGTCAAGATACAGCAGCGACAGGTCCTCAAGCTCCCACTTGATCTTCTGCATACCGAGGCGGTGCGCGATGGGGGCGTAGATCTCCATCGTCTCGAGGGATTTGATGCGCTGCTTCTCTTCGCTCTGGTAGGCCATCGTGCGCATATTGTGCAGGCGGTCGGCCATCTTGATGAGAATGACGCGGATGTCCTTGGCCATGGCCATGAGCATCTTGCGCATATTTTCCATCTGCTGCTCTTCGACGCTCGTGTACTGCACGCGTGTGAGCTTTGTGACGCCCTCGACGATATTGGCCACCGAGGCGCCGAAGCTGCGCGCGATGTCATCGTGCGTGAGCGAGGTGTCCTCGATCGTGTCGTGCAGGAGGGCGGCGATGATCGAGTCCTCGTCGAGCCCCATCTCCGCCGTGATGATGGCGGCGGCGATGCAGTGGGATACGTAGGGCGAGCCGTCGCGGCGCTTCTGGCCGGAGTGCGCGCGGTCGGCGCACTCGAAGGCCGCGCGCACACGGCCGAGATCGGCCGGAATGCCGGCGGCGGTGATCTTCTGTTCCAGCTCCTGATAGTGGGTCTCGAGGTCATAGGGCTTCGGGGTCACGTTTTCGGCGCGGGTCGCTTCAGACATAGGGACAGCTCCTTTCCGGAACGGAATGGGGATTTTTTGAAAGGGATTCATAGCAAGCTCTGGCGGCGCTCGCGGAGAGCCTGCAGCAGCTTCGATGCGCCGAGATCCACCTTGCCGCTCGTCGGCAGCGGGCGCAGGCGCAGCGTTTCGCCGTCAAAGTCCACGGCGGCGAGCCCCATCTCGGCCATGACGCGCAGGCACACGCAAAACTTCTCCGGCCGCATGGGCGCGCGTGCGGGCAGTTCCTCGAGCGGGAAGGCCACCGGGGCGCTCAGCCACCGCCACGCCACGGCAAAGTCCGCGCGCAGGGGGTAGAGGTCCACCGTGTCCCACGCAGGGATGCACTGGCTTTTGAGCAACGCGCGGCACAGAGGCAACGGGTCGCTCGGACGCACATCGGTCACGAGCAGCTGCACGCTGCGGCGGCCGCGGAATTCATTGATCTGCGGCGTGAAGGCCACGTCCACCCACTGGCCGATGCGTACGCCCAGCTCCGCCGGGGTGCACGAGAAGAAGATGCCGGCATAATTATACCCGCCCTTGGCAAAATGCAGCCGCAGGTGGCGGCCGCCGCCGATGGGCACGGCGTTGACCAGACGCGCGCCGGTGATGCACAGCAGGGGCTTCGGGTTGCCGTTGCCGCACGGTTCGAGCGCGTCGAGCGACTCGATGCACGGCATGGTCAGCAGGTGCGGATCGTTCACGCGCAGGTCGCACGTGAGCTCCGGCAGGTCATCGGCCGGGTTCTGGCGGTAATACTCGCCGAGCGCGCGGCGAAAGCGGTCAATGTTCTCGCGCCGGATCGTCAGTCCGGCCGCCAGCGCGTGGCCGCCGAAGCCCTCCAGATATTCCGAGCAGGCGCTCAGCGCGTTATACAGGTTGAAGCCGCCGAAGCTGCGGCACGAGCCCTTGCCGCGCTCGCCGTCGCAGCAGATCATGATCGTCGGCAGGTGAAATTCCTCACTCAGGCGCGAGGCGGCGATGCCGATCACGCCCTGATGCCAAGAGTCGCTCGCGAGCACGAGCGGCATCCGCGGCGGATAGCGGCACGCGATGGCCGAGGCCTCCTCCCAGATCTGCTGCTCGAGTGCCTGCCGCTCGCGGTTGAGCTGGCAGAGTCCGGCGGCGTAGCGGTCGGCATCACCGTCGTCCTGCGTCAGCAGCAGCAGCGCCGCGATGGCCGTCTTGCCCAGACGGCCGGCCGCGTTGATGCGCGGCGCGAGCGTGAAGCCGATGGTCGTGGCCGTGACGGCGCGGCCCTCGGCACCGCACTCATGCAGCAGCGCGCGGATGCCCGGCCGGGGGCGGGTGTTGATCTGCGCCAGCCCTTGCGCCACGAGGTAGCGGTTCTCATCCGTGAGGGGCATGACGTCCGCCACCGTGCCGATGGCGACAAGATCGCCGTAATCGTGCAGGATCCGGTCGCTGTTGCCCTCAAGCGCGCACAGGAGCTTGTAGGCCACGCCTACGCCCGCAAGCCCGTTATTCGGGTAGCGCGAGCCGGGGCGCTTCGGATCCACAACGGCCACGGCGTTCGGGATCGCCTGCCCGCTGCACTCGTGGTGGTCGGTGATGACCATGTCGATGCCGCGCTGCAGGGCGTAGTTCGTCTCGTCGATGGCGGTGATGCCGCAGTCGACGGTGATGATGAGTGTGATGTCGTCGGCACGCTGGAGGCTCGTGATCGCGTCCATATTCAGGCCGTAGCCCTCCTCGATGCGGTCGGGGATGTACGGATGCACGGGCACGCCATGCCGACGCAGATAGTCCGTGAGCACGCACGTGGACGTGATGCCGTCCACGTCATAATCGCCGAACACGGCGACGCTCTCTTTGCGCTCGATGGCGGCGCGGATTCGCGCGACGGCCTTGTCCATGTCCTGCAGGAGCATGGGGTCGAACACGCTTTGGTCGCCGCCGCTGAGAAAGTCGCGCGCTTGCCCGGGGTCGGCATACCCGCGCAGGGCCAGCAG
>DBFWVW010000031.1:0-32914 GCA_048217285.1 Oscillospiraceae bacterium | reverse complement strand
GCGCCTCCACCGTGAGCCGCTCGACGTTTTACCGCAATTTCGACTGCCTTGAGGATGTGCTGGCGCTGCTGTGCGACCGCGGATTTCAGGCCGTGTTTGCCGCGCGCAGCGCCCTGCCGCCCGAGCGGCGCGGCAGTCTGGCCAAGGCGGTGTTTCAATACTGGTTTCGCAACAGCACGGTGCTCGAGGCACTCGTGGAGATCCACCGGACGGACATTTTGTTTGACAGCCTGCGCCGCAGCACCGGCCTGATCGAGGCGCTGCAGCCGCTGGCGGACGACCCCGCGCAGTTTGACTATTTCGCGGCCATCATCGCATCGACCATGGTCGGCATTCTGACCGTCTGGGTCGAACACGGCAAGACGGAGACCGAGGAGCAGATGGTGCAAAAACTCACCGGCGCTTTTGCCGAAATGGCGATTTTGGAGATGCCCGGCTGAAAAAATCCGGTCTTTCCCTTTTCGGGAAAGGCCGGATTTTCGTTTGCCGATTTTACGGCACGATGCGCGTGCCGCTCTCGCCGCGCATGGCGGCCGGGGCCTGCTCGAGCGAGGCGATGACGGCGCGCCGCCGCCAGCCGCTGCGCACGAACTGCACGGCCGCGGCCACCTTCGGCTGCATGGAGCCGGCGCCGAACTGTCCCTCGCGCAGATAGGTCTCCGCCTCGTCCACGTGCAGCTCGTCGAGCGCCCGCTGCTCCGGTGTGCCGAAGTTCAGGCAGACATGATCCACCGCCGTGAGAATGAACAGATAGTCCGCGCCGACGGCCTCGGCCAGGCACGCGGAGGCAAAGTCCTTGTCGATGACGGCGTCCACGCCGTAGTAGTCCCCGTGCGAATCGCGTACGACGGGCACACCGCCGCCGCCACAGGCGATGACGATATACTCATTGTCGAGCAGGTTCAGGATCGAGCGCCGCTCGGCGATGTCCACCGGCTTCGGCGAGGCGACAACGCGCCGCCAGCCGCGGCCGGAGTCCTCCTTCATGCGCAAAGACAGATCATCGCGCATCATCTGCTGCGCGGCGGCCTCGTCGTAAAACGCGCCGATGGGCTTCGTCGGCTCGTCGAACGCGGGGTCGTCCGGGTCAACGACGACCTGCGTGACGACCGTCGCCACCTGCCAGGGCATACCGTTGGCGCGCAGCGTGCGGCGCATCCCCTGCTGAAGGTGGTAGCCGATATACCCCTGGCTCATGGCCGTGCACTCCGGCAGCGGCATGGGCGCGACCTTGGGGTTCGTTTTCGCGGCGGTGTCGAATGCCGCCTGGATCATGCCGACCTGCGGGCCGTTGCCGTGGCTGATGATGATCTCGTGGCCCTGATGGATGAGCCCGACGAGCGCCGGGCACGCGGCGGCCACGCGTTCGCGCTGCTCCGCCGGCGTGTTGCCAAGCGCGTTGCCGCCGAGGGCAATGACGATTCTGGCCATGGCGTCACCTGTGCTGCGGCGCGGGCTGCTGCTGCGTGATGCAGTGAATGTTCCCGCCGCCGAACGCGACCTCACGCGTCTGGACGCCGACCACGCGGCGGTCGGGGAACATGGCCTGCACCTGCTGCACGGCAAGCACGTCGTTCGCGTCGCCGTACTGCGGCAGGATGACACCGCCGTTGACGATGAGGAAATTCATATACGACGCGATGGCGACCTCTCCGTCCTCTCTCGGGATGGTGCCTTCGACGGCGTCGATCGTCGCCGCGCCCTGCAGCAGGCAGGGCTGCTGCGTCAGGCAGAGCTTGTGCACCTTCAGCTTGCGGCCCTTGGCATCGGTTGCCTGCGAGAGCGTGTCATATGCGTCGCGCGCCGGCTGATAAAACGGGTTTTGCGGGTCGTCCGTCCAGATGCAGGCGACCTCGCCCGGGCGGATGAAGCAGGCCACGTCGTCGATGTGGCCGTTGGTCTCCTCGGGGTCGATGCCGTCGCGCAGCCAGAGGACCTTCTCGCAGCCGAGATAGTCGCAGAGCATACGCTCGATCGCGCCGCGGTCCATATCGGGGTTGCGCCCCTCGGACAGCAGGCACATCTCGGTCGTGAGCACGGTGCCTTCGCCGTCGACGTGGATGGAGCCGCCCTCGAGCACAAAGCCCTCGGTGCGGTAGGAATCGACGCGCTCGATCTCGCAGACCTTCTGCGCGACCTGATCATCGAGATCCCACGGAAAATAGAGCCCGTCGACGAGCCCGCCCCAGGCGTTGAACGTCCAGTCCACGGCGCGCACACCGCCGTTGTCATTGACGAGGAACGTCGGGCCGCAGTCGCGGATCCAGGCATCGTTGCTCGCCATCTCGACAACGCGCACTTCGCGCGGCAGGCGCTCGCGCGCATTCTGGTACTGCGCCGGAGAGACGCAAACCGTCACGGGTTCAAACTGCAAAATGGCCGTCGCCACATCGAGAAAGGCTTTCTGCGCGGGCTTGGCGCCGTCGCGCCAGTTGTCATTGCGCTCCGGCCAGAGCATCCAGACGCCGGCCTGCGGCTCAAACTCCGCAGGCATCCGGTAGCCGTCGAGCTTCGGCGTGGAGCCGGTGATTCGTTTTGCCATATCGTTTTCCTCCTAGAAATGGCGGCGCGCACGCGCCGCGATGAGAATTTCACCGATGACGATGCTGAGGATCGACCCGATCGTGATCGGCAGATAGTACGAGAGCGTCTCGCTGTCCATCGACAGCGGCACCGCCGTGAAGAAGATCGAGATGAGGATGAGCGCCATGGGCACATAGGCCAGCACGCGCAGCATCCCGCGCCCGCCCGGCACGCGAAACGGCCGCTCGGAATCGGGGTCGATCTCCCGCAGGCGCAAAAACGCCGGGAACACGGGCGCATAGCTCAGCAGGAGCATGACGAGGTTGAGCGCGAAAAAGCTCCAGAACAGAGACGAATCCGGCGAGAGCAGCTCGATGATGATGCCGAGGATGCACACAACGCTCGCCACGACGCCGCTCGTGAGCGCGGAGCCGATGGGCATATCGTTTTTCGCCCAGCGCTTGGCGAACACCGCGGGCATATCGCCGTTTTCAGCGGCATAGGCAGCCGTGGAGTTCACGCCCATGGACCACGAGATCATGTTGCCGAAGAGCGTGATGAGAAACAGCAGCGCCACCGCGCCGACGAACAGGCCGCTCGTGCGGCCGGTCATGAGCGAGACGGCGTCGATGAGGCCCGAGTCCTCGCTGATCTCGTGCGTGGGGATGGCCGCGCCGATGCCGAAGGCCGAAAACAGGTAGATGAGCGCGATGACGATGCCGCCGGTGACAATGGCCTGCGGGATCTGGCGCTTGGGATCGCGCATATTGTCGGCATAGGTGCACACGACCTCGAAGCCGAGGAAGTTGAAGATGATGACCGAGATATACGACAGGCTGTGCAGGTCAAACCCCGGCAGGAACGTGCGGAAAGCCATGTCGTTGACAAAGCCGTTTTTCACAACGTAGACGATGCCGAGCACGCCGACCGTCAGCGCGAGGATCATTTTGATGGCGGCGCTGATGTTGAGAATGATGATGCTGTCGCACACGGGGTAAAACGCGATCCACGTGACGATCCAGATAAAGGCCAGCTCAATGAGCAGCTTTGCAAACCAGCCGAAGCTCAGCCCCGTGAGCACGCTCAGCAGCTCCGGGCACACAACGGCGAGCGAGGCCATCCACAGCGGGAAGTTGATCCAGTAGTACCACGAGGCACGCGCGCCCCACTTCGAGCGCGGAAACGCCTTGTTGATCCAGTCATAGAGCCCGCCGTCACCGGTGTACGTCGTGCCGAGCTCGGACGAGATCATGCCGTATGGCAGCAGGAAGGCGATCATCATGAACACCCACCAGAAATACTGGCTGTTGCCGATGGAGGCGACGGGCGCCGCCGCCTCCGCCACAAACACGACGCAGATGACCGAGAGGACAACGTCCGCGAGGCGGAATTTTTTGCGTTCTTCCATGGTGTCTGCTCCTTTGGCTGCCGGTCAGCAGCCGCCGAGCCGCGCGTCGAGGAAGGTGTCGAGCTCCTCGCGCGCCGCGGCGAGCTCCAGCTCCGACGGGACGCGGCGGCAGCGGGTAAAATACACCAGCAGGCCACGCATGGCTGTCAGGCGGTTGCCGGCCTGTTCCCAGCAGAGGGAGGCAGCGGAGTCGGCAACCTCGTCAGTCACGTCCTCGCCGCGCGTGGCGGGCAGGCAGTGCAGGAACTTGCAGCCGAGCGCACCGAGCTGCATGAGCTCGCGGTTGACCTGGAAGTCTGCAAAGACGCGCACACGCTCTTCCTTCGGCATCTCGTTTTCATACAGGCCGTACCAGACGTCGGTGTAGATAAAGTCCGCGCCGCGCACGGCGTCGCGCTCGTCCGTGACGGCCCAGGTGCCGCCGGAGAGCTTGCAGTTGGCCTCCAGAATGCGCTTATGGTCGGCATTAAGCTGGTGCCCTTCCGGGCCGTAGTGCACAAAGTGCATACCGAGCTTCGTGGTGATGAAGCCGAGGGACGCACACACCTGCGTGCCGTCGCCGACGAAAACGACCTTGCAGTCCTCCAGACGCTTGCCCTCCGGCAGGTTCTCCTTGATGGTGCACAGGTCGCCGATTTCCTGCGTGGGGTGGTTATAGTCACTCATGCCGTTGATGACCGGGATGGTGCACGCATCGGCAAGCTCGACGATGGTCTTGTGCTCGATGACGCGGGCCATGACCACGTCGACCAGACGCGAGAGCACCTTGCCCGTGTCGCCGATGGTCTCGTGGCCGCCGAGCTGAATCATGCCGGGGCCGAGATACTGCGCGTGGCCGCCGAGCTGGCTCATGGCCGTCTCGAACGACACGCGCGTGCGGGTGCTCGACTGCTGGAAGATCATGCCGAGGTTCCTGTTTTTCATCAGCGGGGGATAATAACCCCGGCGGATAGCCCGCTTGATAGCGAGCGACAGGTCAATGATGTCCAGCAGTTCCTGTTTTGTGAAATCGTTGGTGTCAATAAAATCTTTTTTGTACATATCCATTCCTCCAAAGCCGCAGTTTACGGGATTTGCTTCCCGGTTATTGTCGGCGGATTTGCGTGCGGATATGCATTTTCGCGACAACCCGGCATTGGAAAATTTGTTTTTGCGGCGTTTCCGCCATTCCGCCGCACAAAAAAACACGCCCGCAGGAACCGGAGTTCCTGCGGGCGTGCTGCGTTGTTTTTAATTTTAATATGTATGCGTCTACTCGCCCTCGATCGTTCGCACGTACATACCCAGCCGCCCGGGTAGATTATGGATCTCAAGCGCGCAGCCGTCCATGGCGGTATTGTGCACCGCGATCCGGAACACGAGCTGCAGCTGCTCGGGCACGACGGCGGAATATTCGCCGATGTCCATAACGACGCGCGTCAGGTGCGTGAGGCCGTTTTCTGCCATCGCCTGCTGGGCGATGTCAAAGACCTCCTTGGCAATGGCTGCCTCGTGCATTTATTTCTTCTTCGGCTGGCGGCGGACATTGCGCTCGCGCACAAGATCCTTCTTGAGCGGCTTGCAGAAGAGCACGCGGTCTCCGTCAACCATCTCGCGCACATCCTTCGGGCACTTCGTGACGCACACGCCGCAGCCGATGCAGCGCTGATACTCCACGAACACCTTGCCGCTCTGCGCGTTGAAGCCGGTGGCCACGGTCGGGCAGAAGTGGTTGCAGATGTTGCAGCCGTTGCAGTTTTCGGGGTGGACAATGACCGGCTTTGCGTGCGCGCGCATATACAGCGGCTGCATACCGCCGCGCGTGTAGGACCCGAGCATCTCGCAGCACTGCGTGTCGCAGTTGCAGATGGCAGTCGTCTCCTCATCCAGGTTGCAGGCGTAGTGGAACACCTGGTGGACGCAGCCCTTCTTCTCACAGTCAATGAGGATCTGGCGCGCCTCGGCCTTGCTGACCTGGCGGCCGATGCCGAACTCGATGATCTGCTTGGCAATGTTGCCGACACACAGGCACACTTCATCCGGCGTGGGGTGCTTGGGCTGCATCCCCTCTCTGCGGCGGATATTGCGGCAGAAGCAGTGCATGACGCTGATGGGCGCATCGTCCGGCAGGCTGTCGAGATAAGCCTCAAGCTGGTAGCTCGGCACAACGCTTGTCGTGTCGTTGGAGAGCTTGCGGTCAACGTGCACGACCTTGCCGGCGGCCTTGCCCTCGAGTGGGAGTGCCACTTCCATATGGCCCTTATCGCCCTTGAGCTTTTTGAGGTTGTTCATGGCGGCGTAGCCCGTGCGCAGCGGCTCGACGTTGAGCGTCGTGACCATGTTGACGGCCGAGGTGAACAGCTCCGACGCCTTCTGGATCGTGTCGCTGTCCTCGCCGGTCGAGAGCGGGAACTCAAACCAGCCAGGCAGCATCGGTGCGAGGTCATACGTCGGCTCGGCGCCGTCATAGATTTTCAGCAGGAAGCCTTTGCGGCACATATCGTAGAGCGTGCCGGCCCAGTCGCTGCCGGTGTAGAGCGCGCGCAGCTCGCTCTCCGTGTTGCCGCGCAGCTTCATGCCCATCATGATGTCGTACTCTTCATCGGTCACGAACAGTTTGCAGTATTTTTCAAACTGCGGCACCGGTGGCTGCGGCACCTGCGTGACAGCGTTCATACGGTTCATGAGCTTGAGATACTTCATGTAACCCATCTTCTTCGTTCCCCTTTCCAGCAGACGGCGCTTCCCCCGCGCGCGTCTGAACGCCGGTTTTTCCGGCAGATTTTTGCACATACAGGTTTACTTTATCATTTTGTTTATCTTTTAGCAAGCCCTTTCCTGCCGTTTTTCCGCTTTTCAGGCAGAAAAAAGCGGAATGTCCTTTAATAATCATTTGTTACACATATTGACATGTTTCAGACAAAGTTCTATAATAAGTGTGTGTTAACGTTCCGCGTTTGTGTAAAATGTCTAATTTTCATCTTCTGCGCGGAATTTGTGTATCGAAGGAGGGAATGCGCGAATGAGAGACCTGAAGCATCTGATCTATTTTGAAAACCTGCTGCAGCAGGCAAACAACGACCTGGTTCAGGACGCCTGCAAGAATGGGCGGCTGGCGCTGGCATGGAACTGTTCGTACATACCGGAGGTTTTGCTGGATGTGGACAACTGCTTTGGCGTGCGTCTGCGCGCGCCGAACTGCACGAATCCCGACATGGCCACCTACTACATGACCAACCGCTCGTGTCCGTACTCCAAGAGCATCCTCGAGCGCGCGTTTGAGGGCGGCTACAACTTCCTCTCCGCGCTCATCGGGCAGGAATGCTGCACGACGATGAACCGCATGGAGCAGTATTTTGAATACTGCGAGCTGATCCCGAACGACAAGTTTTTCTGCACGTATCTCGATATGCCGCTGCGCAAGACCGAGTGGCACGCGGGCTACTACCGCCGCCAGATCGAGCAGAAGATCATCCAGCCGCTCGAAAAGGTCTACGGCGTGGACTTCTCGGAGGAAAAGCTGCGCAAGGCCGTCGAGCAGTTCAACGAAGTGTGCCGCATCATCACGGAGATGAACGCCATGCGCATGGCGGATAACCCGGTCATCACGGGCTATGAGTTTCACGTCATCCAGCTGTGCACGCTCACGTGCCCGAAAGACCTCATTCTGCCGTACCTGCGCGAGACGCTGCAGGAGCTGCGCACGCGCGAGCCGGACCCGAAGCCGTGGTACCGTGCGCGTGTGCTCATCGCCGGCAGCGAGATCGACGACCCCGAGTTCACGAAAATGTGCGAGATGGCCGGCGGCATGGTCGTGGCCGACCGCTACTGCTTCGGCTCGATGCCCGGCCGCGAGGAGATCCCGCTTGAGGAGGGTAAGGATGTCCTGCAGTCCATCGCCGACTATTATATGTGGAGCAACCAGTGCCCGCGCGCCATGGGCCCCGAGAACATCATCGCGCGCAAGAGATACATCTTCGATCTCGCGGAGAAATACCGTGCCGACGGCATCATCGTCGAGAACATGAAGTTCTGCGAATACTGGGGCTATGAACGCGCACAGGACGGTATGTGGTTCTATGAGGGTTATGAGCTGCCGCGCAGCATCCCCGTGTGCCAGATCGAGAAGGATTACACGAGCGCCGCCTCCGGCCAGCTGCGTACCCGGTTCCAGGCGTTCATCGAGTCGCTGGAGATCAAAAAGATCCAGGCGCAGCAATAAGGGAGGGGTTCAGCTATGTGGAAACGCAAACGCACGCTCAAAGAAGAATACGGCACGCTCGGCCACTTCCTGCGGGGTGACAACGACTGCCATTATCTCGGCGACCTGTACATCGAGGGCACGAACTTCTACCGCCACCGCGAGTGGCGCGGCGTGAAGGACACGGCCTATGCCTTCGCCCGCTGGCTGCAGACCTGGGGCAAGATGGCCGGGCTCATCGGCCGCGACCCGGTGCGCATGATCCGCGCCTTCTGGAAATACCGCTGGCTGAGCGCCTACCTCGCCACGCCGATGATGGTCGACAAATGGATCGAGGGCGACCGCGGCATGGTCCTGCGCGCCGACCTGACGGCCATCGACTGCATGGTATCGGACTCCATCACGACGCTCTGGCGTGAGATCCGCGCCGACCGCCGCTTCGGCGAGAACAAGTGGACCGAGCGCACGATCGCCTTTGACTACACGCTGCCAAAGCACATCATCTACGGCTTCCCCGGCTATTTCGGCATCAACATTCAGCAGCACGCGGCGTTCATGGTGCCGATCCTGAACAAAAATCTCGGCTCGTACTACGTCGACCAGGCTGTCAGCTGCGGCATCCCGGGCGATATGTGCACGCTGCCGCTCGTAGAGACCGGCGTCGCCGTCGAGGGCGAGTACCCCGACATCGGCAACTGCTGGCTCACGACGAACAACCCCTGCGACGCGAACATGATGGACAACGTCGCCATGTACCGCGCCCTGTCAAGCGACGGCAAAAAGGCCGTGCACCCGTTCACGACGCCGCTCATGTACGACGACCCGACCTGCAAGGAGCTCGGCGTGCACGAGGTGTACGACGCCATCCATTTCCTCGAGGAGCAGTTCCACCAGCCGTTCAACTGGGACACGTTCATCCAGCACATTGAAAACACCAACCAGTTCAACCGCGAGGAGACCGAGCGCTGGGACGTCTATGCCAAGACGAACAACGGCGCGCTCAACCCCGTCTGTCAGGGTCTGTTCCGCATCTACTTCTACCAGCAGGGCGGCAACGAGTACTTCCTCAAGGCCTCGCGCAAGATCACGCGCATCTTTGACAAGTGCGTGCGCAAAAACATCAACACCTTCCCGCGCACACGCCACCGCGCCATTGCCTGGAGCTGCGGCTCGACGTACTATGCGCACGGCGTGCAGTGGCTGTATAACTGCTGGGGCATCCTGTGCCTGATCAACATGGACTCGCTCACCGGCCACAACATCGTCGACACCGAGGATCGCGACATCATGATGAGCGACGTGGCCGACTGGCACGCCCGCACCCCAATGCGCACGCACACCGTCGGCGGCAACCGCCACCTGATGCAGATGTGGGAAACGGCAGAAAAGTTCAACTGCGACATGATCATCATGTACGATGACATCGGCTGCAAGGGCATGGCCGGTGCGCAGGGTCTGATCGAGGAAGAGATCCGCAAGCACGACGAGCGCTTCCACACGGTGTGGATGCCGCACTCGCTGATGGATCACCGCATCGTCTCGCCGGCCGAGGCGCGCCGCACCGTCAACGAATACATGATCAACGTCATGCACGAGGAGCCGGTCGATCCGTCGCTGCTCGACTTTGACGACAGCATGGGCTGGTAAAGGAGGTCACCGATATGAAATGCAAATTTGCGCAATTCCTGTTCAAAGCCTTTGGCATCACCGGCGGCGCGCTGGCCGTGCTGTTCGTGATCTATTACTATAACCTCGACATGAAGCTCATGCGCTCCGTCGTCGTGCCGTTTTTGAACAAGCACTATGACAGCGTCAAGCGCGAGCACCAGATCTGACAGGGGAGGAGCAAACCATGGCAGTCAATCATAATGTGAATCCCCGGCCGCTGACCGCCGAGGAAAAGGAAAAACGTGCCCGCGGCGTCTACGACAGCTTTGCGACCTATGTGGTCTTCTGCGGACACTGCCGCTATGTGCGCAAAACGAATATGTACATCATGCGCGCCGAGGCCTTCATCGACGAGCTCAATGCCCGCGGCGAGGTCTGCCCCCACTGCGGCAAGCAGGCGTGGACGCTCGGCTACCCGATGGGCACGACCACCGGCTTCGTCAAGTTCTGACGGCGCGCACCGCAACAGGCCCCCGCAGCTTTTCGGGGGCCTGTTTTTTCTGCACGTTCCGGCACATTTGCGCATCACTTGTTGTATATCGCGCCAAATGGGAAATTTCGCTTCCCCGCGCGCGGGTACATATGTTATCCTGATGACAATCTCAGCGCAACAACAGGAAGGAGGAAAGACCATGGCACAACTCAGACCGAAGATCGTGAAGCTGGCAAAGATCATTGGGGGCGTCACCGGCATCACGACCAAGATCGACGAAAACGCGCCCGAATACTACTGCATGGCAGGCATCCTGACCGACGAGGAAGCGGATGTCGCCATCGCGGCCGGGCTGCGCAAGGAGCGCACCGCGGCCTATCTGGCCAAGAAAGTCGGCAAGACCGTGCAGGAAGTGCAGCCCCTGCTGGACAACCTCGTATACTACGGCATCTTCCGCCGCTCGAAGGACGAAGCGCTCGGCGAGGACGTCTATTATATGCAGATCTTCGCGCCCGGCATTCTCGAGATGATGGTCAACCAGAAGGAGCTGCTCGACACGCATCCGGAGGTCGGCCGCGCATTCGAGGAATACACCCGCAACCTCGCGGCGAACATGGGCGCCATGATTCCCGACGGCTACGGCCTCATGCGCGTCATCCCGGTCGAGAGCGCACTCGAAGGCATCCCCGGCGTGAATGAGTTTGAGCGCATCTCGCACTATCTGGACAAGTACGACCGCTTCTCCGTCTCTCCGTGCTCCTGCCGCGCGTCGCGCACGAGCATCGGCGACGGCTGCGGCCACCTCGATGAGGATATGTGCATCCAGATGGGCAAAGGCGCCGAGCACTACATCCGCACCGGCCGCGCGAAGGAGATCACGCGCGAACAGGCGCTCGAAATTATCCGGCGCGCGGAGGAAAACGGCCTCATGCACGACATGGTCAACATTGAAGAGCCGGGCGAGAGCGCAGCCATCTGCAACTGCTGCGCCTGTGCCTGCTTCGGTCTGCGCGTGGGATTGATGTACGGCGCGCGCGACGCGATCCGCTCCAACTACGTCGCCGAGGTGGACGAGGCCAAGTGCGTCGCCTGCGGCCAGTGCGTGGAGACCTGCCCCGGCAACGCGCTCAAGCTCGGCCAAAAGCTCTGCTCGACCGAGGACCTGACGCCAAAGCCGGACTATGTCAAGCTCTCCAAGACCCTGCGCCCGAAGCGCAGCTGGGACCCGAACTACCGCGAGGATCACGAGGACGTCGTGCCCACCGGCACCGCCCCATGCAAGACCGCCTGCCCCGCGCACATCCCCGTGCAGGGCTACCTGAAGCTCGCCGCACAGGGCCGCTACACGGACGCGCTCGAGCTCATCAAAAAAGAAAACCCGTTCCCGGCCGTCTGCGGCCGCATCTGCAACAAACGCTGTGAGGCCGAGTGCACCCGCGGCGACGTGGACGAGGCCGTCGCCATCGACGAGGTCAAGCGCTTCATCGCCGACCATGACCTGCATGAGGCCACACGCTACGTGCCGAAGCTGTGCAACCAGATCGGCCGCCCGTACACGGAGAAGATCGCCGTCATCGGCGCCGGCCCTGCGGGCATGAGCTGCGCCTACTACCTCGCCAACAAGGGCTACCCCGTGACCGTGTTCGACCGCAATCCGGTGCCCGGCGGTATGCTCACGCTCGGCATCCCGAGCTTCCGCCTGGAAAAAGACGTGCTCAACGCCGAGATCGACATCCTGCGCGAGATGGGCGTCACGTTCCAGTGCGGCGTCGAAGTCGGCAAGGACATCACCATTGAGCAGCTGCGTGCGCAGGGCTACAAGGGCTTCTACGTTGCCATCGGCGCGCAGAAGTCGGCCAAGCTCGGCATCCCGGGCGAAGCGCTGGAAGGTGTCTACGGCGGCGTGGACTTCCTGCGCGCGGTGAACCTCGGCCACGAGACGAACATCGGCAAACGCTGCGCCGTCATCGGCGGCGGCAACGTGGCCATGGACGTCTGCCGCAGCGCGGTGCGCCTCGGCGCGGATGAGACATACGTGCTCTATCGCCGCAGCGAGGCCGAGCTGCCCGCCGACCCCGAAGAGGTCAAAGAGGCGATGGCCGAGGGCGTGCAGTTCCGCTTCCTGACCGCACCGGTCGAGATCCTCGGCGAGGACGGAAAGGTCACGGGCATCCGCGTGGAGCGCATGACACTCGGCGAGCCGGACGAGAAGGGCCGCCGCAAGCCCGTCGGCACGGGCGAGTTCGAGACGCTTGCAGTCTCCGCCGTCATCTCGGCCATCGGCCAGCAGATCGGCCTGTGCGGCATCGACGCCGGCTCGAAGCTCCAGCTCGGCAAGCGCGGCACCGTGCTTGTTGACCCCGCAACGTATCAGACCGCCGAGCCCGACGTGTTCGCGGGCGGCGATCTTGTGACCGGCCCGAAGTTTGCCATCGACGCCATCGCCGCCGGCAAAGAGGCTGCCGTGTCCATACACCGCTTCGTGCACCCCGGCCAGAGCCAGCTCATCGGCCGTGACCACCGCGACTACAAGTCGCTCGATCCCGCGACCGTGGCCGTGCCGATCGAGAGCTTTGACAACACCCCGCGCCAGCACGCGCACGACGGCTCCGCCGAAGAGGCCAAAAAGACCTTCCACGATCTGCGCGGTGTGTTCACCGAGGAGCAGATGAAGAAAGAGACCGAGCGCTGCCTCGGCTGCGGCGCGGTCGTCCTCAACGAGGACCAGTGCATCGGCTGCGGCATCTGCACCACCAAGTGCAAGTTCGACGCCATCCGCCTCGAGAAGGTCAACGACACGCACGGCCGTGAATACTTCCGCACCCTGCTGACCGTGGCCGGCAACACCCCCGCCGCCATCGGCCGCCTCGTGCGCAAGACGCGCGGCAGATAAGGAGCAGCGCCATGCATGAGATCGGTGTGGTGCGCGCCATGGTCAAGACCGTCACCGACTACGCGGCCGCAAACCAGATCTCGGAGATCTCCGAGATCGTGGCCGACTGCGGCGAGCTCTCGCTCGTCATTCCGGAGTACGTGGAGGAGCTCTATCCCCCCGTCGTGAAGGGCACGCCGCTGGAAAATACGAAGCTCATCGTCAACATCGTGCCCGGCATGGCCGAGTGCGAGGATTGCGACGAGATCTTCAATGTCATCGAGTGCAATGGTCATTGTCCGAACTGCAACAGCTTCAACAAAACGGTGCTGTCCGGCAAGGACTTCACCATCCGGGAGATCCATGTCCCGGAGGAACGTGAACCCGGGTCTGTGGAGACCTAAAAAATAGAAGGAGCGTATTCCATGAACGAAAAGTACAACGCATTGTTCACGCCCTGGAAGATCGGCAATGTGGAGATCAAAAACCGCATTGTGCAGTGTTCCATGGGCGGCACGTCCCTGTTCGGCTGGATGGAGCCGAACCATTTTGACAAGGAAGCGGCCTACTTCCTGCTCAACCGCGCGCAGGACGGCGTGGGCCTGATCCTGCCCGGTATGCAGTGCATCCGCGACCCGCTGGGCATCCCCGGCCGCAAGTGGCTGTATCAGAACGACCAGATGTTCAAGCAGCTCAAGGAGTACATGGTCGAGTTCCACAAGACGGGCGCGAAGCTGTTCATCCAGCTCGCCGCCGGTATGGGCCGCTCCATGGCCATCAACGGCTGGATGACGAAGCTGGCCAAGAACAACGTCCTCAACAAGATCGTCAGCCCCATCGTGGACGTGCAGTACATCTGCGCCTCCGCGTCCGAGGTGCCGAACCGCTGGAAGGAGGACGTCATGTCCCGCCCGCTGACGGTCAAGGAGATCGAGGACATGGTCTACGCCTTCGGCCAGACCGCCAAGAAGCTGCGCGCCGCCGGTGTCGACGGTGTTGAGATCCACGCCGTGCACGAGGGCTACCTGCTCGACCAGTTCACCATGGCCAACTGGAACCACCGCACCGACAAATACGGCGGCTCGTTCGAAAACCGCTTCCGCTTCCCGGTCGAGATCGTGCAGGAGATCAAGCGTCAGGCCGGCTCCGACTTCCCGGTGTCGCTGCGCTACTCCGTCGTGTCCAAGACCAAGGCCTGGGGCAAGGGCGCCATGCCGTACGAGACCGACTTCGTCGAGTTTGGCCGCGACATGGCCGAGTCCGAGAAGGCCGTCAAGTACCTCGAGGACGCGGGCTACGATATGTTCAACTGCGACAACGGCACCTACGACGCCTGGTACTGGGCACATCCGCCGCAGTATATGCCCGACAACTGCAACCTTGAATATGTCGAGCACATCAAGCAGTTCACGAGCCGCCCGGTCGTCTGCGCCGGCCGCATGGATCCCGTGAAGGCCGCCGAAGAGATCGCCGCCGGCCGTCTCGACGCCGTGGCCATCGCGCGCCAGAACCTCGTTGACCATGAGTGGATCCACAAGATCCTCAGCGGCCACGAGGATGAGATCAAGCCCTGCATCCGCTGCCACAACGGCTGCTTCAATATGTCGAAGTACAAAGGCACCGCGAACCTCCAGAGCATGGACGACTCCCTGCACCTGGCCCGCTGCGCCCTGAACCCGACGACCATGCAGCACAACAAGTACAAAATCGTCCCGACCAAGAATCCGAAGAAGGTCGCCATCATCGGCGGCGGCATCGGCGGCATGGAGTGCGCGCTCGTGCTCAAGCAGCGCGGCCACAACCCGGTCATCTTTGAAAAGACCGGCGAGCTCGGCGGCCTGTTCCTCACCGCGTCCGCGATGAGCTTCAAGGAAAACGACAAAGAGCTCATCCGCTGGTACCTCAACGAGGTCGCCAAGGAGGGCATCGATGTGCGCCTGAACACCGAGGTCACGGACGTGAACACCCTGCGCGGCTTTGACGAGATCATCGTCGCCAGCGGCTCCATCCCGCGCACCATGCCGTCGATCCCCGGCTTTGAGAAGACGCTCACGTTCACCGAGCTGCTCAAGGACAAGAAGGAAGTCGGCGACAAGGTCCTGTTCATCGGCGGCGGCCAGTCCTCCTGCGAGGCGGCCTACGACCTCGTCCTGCAGGGCAAGCACCCCATCATCGTCGAGTACGCGAACGACCTGGTCGCGGCGCAGGCCACCTGCCTTGCCAACACCTCCTTCCTGCGTGACGCGATGGAGTACCACAAGGTCCCGACCTACCTCGAGTCCACCGTCACCGAGATCACGGACACCGGCTGCACCGTCAAGAATATCAAGACCGGCGAGAGCACCTTCGTCGCGTGCGACAACGTGGTCAACGGCGTCGGCTTCATCCCGACTCCGGTCGGCGGCAAGGACAACAAGCAGGTCCACCGCGTGGGCGACTGTGTTGCCATCGGCAACCTGCGCACCGTTATCTGGCGTGCGTGGGACGTCTGTATGAAGATCTGATCCCATAACATGAAATCCCTCCGGCTATGCGGTTGCCGGAGGGATTTTTCTGCCGTTTTTCGCCCGGGCCTTGCCAAGGCCGCGGTTTTGCATTATCATAGAATATCCGAAATCTTCCGGCGGAGGTGCGTGCCCGTGATGGACTATCTGCGCCAACTGAACATCGTCACCATGATGCTGCGCATCGTGCTCGCCGTGCTCTGCGGCGGGCTGATCGGGCTTGAGCGCGAGCGGAAAAACCGCCCCGCCGGCTTTCGCACGTATATGCTCGCCGCCCTCGGCGCGACCATGACCGTGCTGCTGAGCCTGTACCTCGACCAGATGCTCCAGGGCCCGTGGCAGGCGCAGGCCGCGCGCGCCGGCGCGACGCAGGACGTGTCCCGCTTCGGGGCCGAGGCCGTCAAGGGCATCGGCTTTCTCGGCGCGGGCACGATCGTCGTCACCGCCCGCCAGCAGGTCAAGGGGCTGACCACGGCCGCCGGCCTCTGGGCAAGCGTGTGTCTGGGGCTTGCCATCGGCGCGGGGTTTTACGCCTGCGCGCTCATCAGCATCCTGTACATGATCGCGTGTATGTACGCGCTGCCACCGCTCGAACGGCGCATGACCCGCCGCGCGCACCACATAAACATCAGCCTCGAGGTCGAGAGCATGGAAAAGCTCGGCACCGTCATCGGGTACCTGCACGCACAGGGTGTGCGCATTTTCGACTTTGAAGTCAACCGCAGCGGTTCGGGCGCGCTGCCGAGCTTCCTGTGCCAGTTCAGCGCCGTGCTGCCCGACCGGCGCGACCACCCCGGCCTGCTGGCGGAGCTGTCGGCGCTCGACGGCGTGATCCTCATCGAAGAGATCTGAGAAAGGAGGCTGTGCCATGCTGCATTGTCTGGATTCCATCCGTACCCTGACCTTCTGGGCCATTCTCGTCCGGTTGACGCTGGCCGTCGTCTGCGGCGGCGTGATCGGTGCCGAGCGCGAGGCCAAGCGCCGCCCCGCCGGCTTCCGCACGCACATCCTCATCTGTCTCGGCGCCGCCGTCACAACGCTCACGAGCCAGTACCTGCTGCTCTCCCTGCACCTGTTTACCGATGTCGCACGCCTCGGCGCACAGGTCATTTCCGGCATCGGCTTCATCGGCGCGGGCACGATCATCGTCACGCGCGACAAGCGCGTCAAGGGCCTGACCACGGCTGCCGGGCTCTGGGCCGCGGCCATCATCGGCCTTGCCTGCGGCGCGGGCTATGTCGAGTGCGCGGTCTTTGCCACGCTCGTCGTGCTTGTGGTGGAGCTGGTGCTCATCCGGCTGGAATTCCGGCTCACGAGCAAGAACACCGACCTCACGCTCTACATCGAGTACGCGCACGCCGTGTGCATGGAGTCCGTGCTCGCCCTGCTGCGCGAGCACCGCGTCCAGATCGAGAATCTGGAGATCAGCCGCATCGCGGACACCGACGCCTCCGACGCGCCGCACCACTACTGCGCGCTCATCCCCATCCACAGCCGCACCCCGCTCCGGCCCGGCGACCTGCGCAACGCTGTGGCCGCGCTGCCGGATATTCTGGCTGTCGAGGAAATGTGAACCGAAAACAAAGCAAGGGCGGACGCCATCTGGCGTCCGCCCTTGCCGTCTCTTCCGCTGCCGGCGCGATGCTGCCTCCCACCCGGACTTGCCTCAGCGCAGCGTGCCGAGGTAACCCTCCAGGATCAGGCTCGCCGCCACGGCGTCGACCGTCTGGCGGTGCTTTTTCTCCTTGCGGCCATTGGCTTGCAGGATGCCGTGCGCCTCAATGGAGCTGCGCCGTTCGTCCCAGAGCACGACCTCCAAGCCCGTCGCAGCCGTGAGCCGCTGCGCAACGGCGCGGCTCTTTTCCGCGCGCGGCCCCTCGGTACCGTCCATATTTTTCGGCAGGCCGAGCACGATGCGCTCCACGTCCTCGGTGTGCACCACGTCCGCGATCGCATCGACCGCCCGGTCGAGATTCCACTCCGTGAGCGTCCACGCCCGGCCGCAGAGTGTGGCCGAAGCGTCCGAGAGCGCGAGCCCGATGCGCGCGTCGCCATAATCAATACCCAGAATTCTCATCGTTGCCCCTCCGCAGATGTGCGCGGATCGCGCCCGCCATATACAGCGAGCCGACCGCACAGATCACGTCCTCCGGCGCCGCGTGTGCCAGCGCCAGCTCTGCCGCCTGCGCGGGGTCCGCGCAGACCATAACCGGTTTTCCAAATCGTTTCAAATAGTCCCCCAGCTCCGCCGCCGGCAGTGCGCGGGGCGAGAGCGGCATCGCGGCGATGTATGCCGCCGCCTGCCCGTCGAGCGCGGCGAGCATGGCGGGGTAGTCCTTGTCCGCCAGCACACCCACGAGCAACATAACGCGCCGGCCGGGGAAATAGCGCGCGAGGTTGTCCGCGACCGTCTGCGCGCACTGCGGGTTGTGCCCGCCGTCGAGCACGAACCACGGGCTGCGCCGCAGCAGCTCAAACCGCGCCGGCCAACGCACCTGCGCCAGACCCGCGTGCACGGCCGCGTCCGGGATGCGCCAGCCGCGCGTGCGCAGCGCCGCCACCGTCTCCAGCGCGACGGCCGCGTTGCGCAGCTGATGCTGACCGAGCAGCGGCAGCGCATATTCCGCGCCGCGGTAGGTGAAGCGCTGCCCGTCCACACCGTCGGCCAGCGGCACGATGGCAGACGCGTCCGCCTCCGCGAGCGGGATGCCCCGCTGCGCGCACACCTCGTGCAGCACGGCGCGCACCTCCGGCACCTGCGGATAGCTGACGGCGCACGTGCCGGGCTTCAAAATGCCCGCCTTCTCGCGCGCGATCTGTTCGAGCGTATCGCCGAGGATCTCCGTGTGGTCAAGGCCGATGTTCGTGATGACGGCGCACGCCGGCGCGGCGATGACATTCGTCGCGTCGAGCCGGCCGCCGAGGCCGACCTCCAGCACCACGACGTCGCACCCCCGGCGCCGAAACCACAGCATGGCCGCCGCCGTCACGAGCTCAAACTCCGTCGGCGGATCGTCCATCGCCGCGATGCACGGCTGCAGCGTCTGGCACACGGCGGCAAGCTCCGCATCCGGCACCGGCGCACCGTTGACCTGCATCCGCTCGGCAAACCGCTCCAGATACGGCGATGTGAACAGTCCCGTCGTGTAGCCCGCCGCCTGCAGGACCGATGCGAGCATTGCCGCCGTGCTGCCCTTGCCGTTCGTGCCCGCGATGTGCACAAACTGCAGCTCATCCTGCGGGTCGCCAAGGCGGTGCAGCAGCTCGCGCACGCGCGCCAGCCCCGGGCGGGAACCGCGCCACTCGACACCCCGGATCAGCTCCCGCGCCTCTTCTATGGTCATTACGCAGTACCTCCCGCGTGAAAAAATCAAACGGAAAAATTATAGCACATTTCATGCCGCGCGGCAACCTGCCCCCTTGCAATTTGCCTACGGCGGGAGTAAACTATGAAATACTCGTTTTTTCGCCGGTTTTCTCCGGTTTTCTAATTTTTACCCAAGGGTGGTATGCATATGGATAATTTCATCATTTCTGTCAACGCGATCCTGCCGATGTTCCTCGTGATGGCGCTCGGCTACGGCACGCGCTGTCTCGGCTGGATCCGCCGGGAGGAGATTGCAAACATCAACAAGATTGCCTTCCGCATCTTTCTGCCGTGCCTGCTGTTTTATAATGTGTACTGCTCCGATCTGTCCGGCTCGTTTGACCCGCTGCTGATCGCCTATGCCGTCGGCGGCGTACTGCTGTCGTTCGCGCTGGCGCTCGGCTACACGCTGCTCACGGAAAAGCTGCCGGAGCGCCGCGGTGTGATGATCCAGGGCATGTTTCGCAGCAACTACGTCATCATGGGCATCCCCGTGGCGACGGCGCTGCTCGGCGCGGATCAGCTCGGCACGGTCTCGATCCTGATCGCCATCATCGTGCCGATCTTCAACATGATGTCCATCATCGTGCTGGAGGTATTCCGCGGTCAGAAGCCGAAGCCGCTGCACATCCTCGGCCAGATCGCAAAAAACCCGCTCGTCATCGCCTCCGTGCTCGGCGTGCTGGCGCTGGCGGCAAATATCCGCCTGCCGTACATCCTTGAAAAGACGGTGCAGAGCGTGAGCGGCATCGCCTCGCCCCTGCAGCTGTTTTTGCTCGGCGCGTTTTTCCGGTTCTCCGGCATCCGGCGCTATGCGCGCGAGCTCACGGCCGTCGTGGCGGCAAAGCTCGTCGTGTTCCCGGCGCTGTTTCTCGGGCTCGGTGCGCTGCTCGGCTTCCGGGGCGCGGCGTTCGTGTCGCTGTTGGGTGTGTTCGCCTCGCCGAACGCGGTCAACTCCTTCACCATGGCCCAGCAAATGGACGGTGACGCAGAGCTTGCTGGCGACATTGTCGTCGTAACCTCCGCCGTGAGCATCCTGACGATGTTTCTGTGGGTCTTTCTGTTCAAGTCTCTGGGTATGTTCTGAGCACACAGGGGCTTCACAAGCCGGACAAGCCGGTGTATAATTAGTAATTATCCAACTGATAACAAAGCATAAAGAGGGCAAAACCATGAACTTTCGAATGATCGGGCAGGTCGTTGGCCGCGTGCTGTGCATTGAGGCCGTGCTGATGCTCCTGCCGATGATTGCAGCCTTGGTCTATAACGAATCTCCGGTCCCGTTTCTGATCACCATCGGCATCACCGGCGGCATCGGGCTGGTCATGTGGCGTGTACGCGCCAAGTCCGGCGGCATCACCGCGCGCGACGGTTTTCTGATCGTCGGCCTGTCGTGGATCGCCATGTCGCTGCTCGGCGCGATCCCGTTCGTGCTCACGGGCGACATTCCGAACTATATCGACGCCCTGTTTGAGACCATCTCGGGGCTGACCACGACCGGTGCCAGCATCATCACCGAGCCCGAAGCCATGAGCCGCGGCTGTATGTTCTGGCGCCTGTTCACGCACTGGATCGGCGGCATGGGCATCCTCGTGTTCGTGCTGGCGGTGCTGCCCATGAGCAGCAACCGGTCGATGCACATCATGCGCGCCGAGGTCCCCGGCCCCACGGTCGGCAAGCTCGTGCCGCGCATCCGCAAGACCGCCTCGATCCTCTATCTGCTGTATATCGCGCTCACGCTCGTGGAGACGGTCATGCTCATCGCGGGCGGCATGAGCTTTTATGACGCGCTGCTGCACTCGTTTGCCACGGCCGGCACCGGCGGCCTGTCCACCCGCGCGCTGAGCATCGGCTACTACAACAGCACGTATATTGATATCGTCATTGGCGTGTTCATGCTGCTGTTCAGCATCAATTTCAGCCTGTATTACCTGATCCTGCTCGGCAACATCCGCACAGCACTGCGCAACGAGGAGCTGCGCTGGTATCTGGGCATCATCGCCTTCGCCGTCATCACGATCGCGCTGGACATCCGCGGCATTTACGGCGGCTTTTTCAGCGCCATGCGCTATTCCTTCTTCCAGGTCACGTCCATCATTTCCACAACCGGCTTTGCCACGGCTGACTTCAATCTCTGGCCGGAATATTCCAAGTTCCTGCTCGTGCTGCTCATGTTCATCGGCGGCTGTGCCGGCAGCACCGCCGGCGGCCTGAAGCTCTCGCGCGTGATGCTGCTGTTTAAGTCCTGCACGGTCGAGGTCAAGAAGATGCTGCGGCCGCGCTGCATTGAGGAAGTTCGGCTCGACGGCAAGCCCGTAGATAGTCAAACCGTGTACAACGCCCTGACGTATTTTACGTTCTATATCATCATCCTGCTGCTCGCGGGGCTGATCGTGTCGCTCGACGGGCTGGACTTCACGACGAATTTCACCGCCGCGCTCTCGTGCCTGTCGAACGTCGGACCGGGACTCTCCCTCGTCGGTCCGACCGGGAGCTTTGCCATCTTCTCGCCGCTGAGCAAAATCGTGCTCATGATCTGCATGCTGCTCGGCCGTCTGGAGATCTTCCCGCTGCTGCTGCTGTTTATGCCGTTCACCTGGCGCTGGAAGTAAACAACGCCCACACACTGCCCCGCAAGGCCATTTGCCTTGCGGGGCGTTTTTGCGCCATCCGGAAGTGCCTGCGCAATGCCGTGCGGACGTCAAAAGTTTTCCATCTGCGCAGAAGGCCAAGGGCGCGGGACCGGCAGATATGGCCTTTGCGCGGCGGGGAGATCTCTGCTATAATGGGAACAGACTTTTTCGGGAGGTGCGGACATGGACACAGGGAGACTATCGCAGACGGTGCAGCCGCTGCTGGACTGGTTTCGTGACCACGCGCGCGTGCTGCCCTGGCGCGCCAACCGTGAGCCGTACCACGTGTGGCTGTCGGAGATCATGCTGCAGCAGACGCGCGTCGAGGCCGTGCGCGGGTACTACACGCGCTTTCTCGCGGCCGCGCCGGACGTGTTCACGCTCGCGGCGCTGCCGGAGGCGCAGCTGCTCAAGCTCTGGGAGGGGCTGGGCTACTACAACCGTGCGCGCAAGGCGCAGGCCTGCGCGCAGGAGATCGCGGCGCGCGGCGGCGTCTGGCCCGACACGGTGGAGGGTCTGCTGGCGCTGCCGGGCATCGGGCCGTACACGGCCGGGGCCATCGCCTCGATCTGCTTTGAGCGCCCGGCCGCCGCCGTGGACGGCAACGTGCTGCGCGTGTGCGCGCGCGTGCTCGACGACGCGACGCCCATCGACAACGCCGCGCACAAGGCCGCGCTCACCGCGGCGCTGAGCGCGTGCTACCCCGCCGGGCACTGCGGCGACTTTACGCAGGCGCTCATGGAGCTCGGCGCGACCGTCTGCGGCCCAAACCGCGCGCCGCAGTGCGAGGCTTGCCCGCTCGCGGCGCTGTGCCTCGGCCGCGCGCACGGCACGGCGGCCGCCCTGCCGGTCAAGACGCCGAAGCGCGCCAAACGCGCCGAGGACTACACGGTGTTCTGCCTGCGCTGCGGCGACCGGCTCGCCGTCGAGCGGCGGCCGGACAGCGGCCTGCTGGCCGGGCTCTGGCAGCTGCCGAACACGCCGGGCCTGCTCGACGAACGGCAGGCGGGCGCATACGCCAGCGGGCAGGGCCTCGGCGATGTGCGGCTGCGCAGCGCGCACGACGGTAAGCACATCTTCACGCACATCGTCTGGACGATGCGCTGCTACACGCTCGAGTGCTCCGCCATGCCGCCGCGCTACTACTGGGCGACGCCCGACGAGCTGCGCGAGGAGATCTCCCTGCCGACGGCGTTCCGGCAGTTTTTGGATAACGCCTACGAAACATCAGGCAGCGGCAGCGCATAGCGCGAGCGCCGCTGTCGGTGTTTTCGCAGGGGGAAATACACGAAAAAAGTAAGAAAAGGATGAAAGACTTATTCTTTTCATATTTTTTCTTGCTATGCTGTCCGTAAATCCAACCATGAGGGGGTTGCACATGAGAATACTGGTAGCAGAGGATGAAAAGCGCCTCAACAAGATCATCTGCGAAGCGCTGCAAGACGAGGGCTACAGCGTCGACGCCTGCTTTGACGGCGAGCAGGCGCTGGAATACGCCCGCACCGCGCAATACGACGCGATGGTCATGGACATCATGATGCCGCGCCTGGACGGGCTCGAGGCGGTGCGGCAGATGCGCCGCGAGGGCATCGGCGCGCCGGTGCTGTTTCTCACCGCGCGCGACAGCATTGCCGACCGCGTGGAGGGGCTGGAGAGCGGCGGGGACTATTACCTCGTCAAGCCGTTTCATTTTCCGGAGCTGCTGGCCGTCGTCCGCGCCATCAGCCGCAAGTATACCGGCAACCGCTCCAACATCTTCACGGCCGCCGACCTCACGATGGACATCTCGGCCAAGACCGTGACGCGCGCAGGGAAAAACATCGACCTGACGGCACGGGAATTTGCGCTACTGGAGTATATGCTGCGCAACAAGGGCATCGTCCTCACGCGCGAAATGATCGAGAACAACCTCTGGAACTTCGACTATGAGGGCGGAACGAACGTCGTGGATGTTTACATCGGCTATCTGCGCAGGAAAATGGACACCGGATTTGACAAGAAGCTGATCCGCACCGTCTGGGGCAGCGGCTGGACGCTGAGGGAGGACTGATATGTCGATCAAAGTCAGAATCACGGCGTGGATCACGCTCATGATGCTGCTGCTGGCAGCAATGACCCTTGTGTTCGTGCTCGTGGTCAATCACAACGCCATCACGGACGACCCCGCCGGACGGCTCGTGAACGTCGTGCAGAGCAATGTGAAGGACGTGGAATTTGACCGCGGGAAATTTGAGTGGGACGACCTGTCCATGTACAGCGGCGGCGTCTACAGCCAGTTTTACAACACGGACGGCGAATTTCTGCACGGCGCGCTGCCGGAAGACTTCCATCCCGAATTGGACTTTTCGCCGAACATCGTGCGCACGGTCAGCAGCGGCGACAAGAATTACTACGTCTATGACAGCTATGTCGACATGGACGTCACCGGCCTGTGGGTGCGCGGCATGATCTCCGCCGACGATCAGTCGGGCGTGATGCACACGATCCTTGTCCTGACCGCGACGCTGCTGCCCATTCTGCTCGTCGTCACCATCGGCGGCGGCTGGCTCATCGCGTGGTCGGCCATGCGGCCGATGGAGAAAATCCTCGCGGCGGTGGACGGCATCTCCGCCGGCGAGGATCTGAGCGCCCGGCTGAATATGCAGCGCGGCCCGCGCGAAATGCGCCGGCTCAGTGCGGCGTTTGACCGGATGTTTGCGCGGCTGGAGAAATCCTTTGACACCGAGCGGCAGTTCACGTCCGACGCCTCGCACGAGCTGCGCACGCCCATCACGGTCATTCTCGCCGAGTGCGACCGCGCAAAGCGCAAGGCGTACACCCGGGACGATTTTCTGGAGTCGGTCGGCGTCATCGAGCAGCAGGGCGAGCATATGTCGCAGCTCGTGCAGGCGCTGCTGGGCCTGACACGTATGCAGCACGGGACGGACAAATACCCGCTCCGGCGCATGGATCTGAGCGAGCTGGTCCGCTCCTGCTGCGAGGAATGCCCGCCGCCGGCGGACACGCACGCGGAGGTGGAGCTGGACATCCAGCCCGACGTACAGGCCGCGTGCAACGCGGGGCTCCTGTCGCGCGTGGTCGTCAACCTGCTGCAAAACGCCTATAAATACGGCGGGGATGGCGTACACGTCCGCGTCTCACTGCACGAAAACACGGACGGCAAAGCCGTGCTTCGCGTCGCGGACGACGGCCCCGGCATCGCGCCGGAGGATCAGGGCAAGGTCTGGCAGCGCTTCTGGCAGGCCGATCCCTCCCGCGGTGAGGACGGCGGCAGCGGGCTGGGTCTGGCCATGGTCAAGGAGATCGTGCAGCTGCACGGCGGCACCGTAGGGCTGGAGAGCAGCCCCGGAAAAGGGAGCACATTTTCCGTCATCCTGTGAGCGTCCGACGGCGCGGGGAACATCTGCTGTTCCCCGCGCCGTTTAAAATTTCTTTTCACTTATCTCATTTCTTTCTTAAAATTGGCCGGTATCCTAGGCACATAAGATCAAGAGAGCAAACCACATGATTTCAAGAAAGGATGACAACATCATGAAAAATAATAACATCATCAACACTTCCGACGCATTCCAGGCCCTGCTCAACGAGCTGCATCTCCATGGCAGCGATCTGGAGTTTTATAACATCGTTGTGCACAACGGCCTGTACGAGGCCACCCTGTTCACCGCGTGGATGCACTATGAGGGCTATGTCGACGCCGCGACGGGCGAAGTGCTCGGGCTCAATGCCGAGCCGATGCTGCTCTACTCCACGGACAAGCACGAGAGCAAGTTCGAATACCTGCGCGACGCGCTCCGCTGCAGCGCATAAAACGCACGGCGCCCCCGCCTGCACGCAGGCGCGCAAATAAAAAGCACCCGCCGGCTTTTCCAACCCACGGCGGGAACAACAGACCGCAAAAGGGATGCTGTCCTATGACAGCATCCCTTTTGTATGGGCGTATGTTCCTTTTCGGCTGCCGCTCAGCGCCAGAAGTCGTCGTTCCGGTCGCGGTACTGCGGCGGCACGGGGTACTGCATACGGCGGAAATAGTCAAACACCGTCTCGCGCGTGACGCGGCGGTCGGAGCGCGCCGAGCGGTTCACACGCCGGATGCCGAACACATACAGCGCGATCAGGTAGGCGTAAAACAGCAGCGTGAAGCGCGCGTCGCTCTCCTGCGCGAAGGCCAGAAAGTCGTAGCACCCGTGCAGCAGCACCGGCACGACGACGCTCAGCGCGAGGTAAGCCCCGCGGTCCTCGTCACGCCCCCAGTAGTCGGAGAGCTTGGCGTAGCCGTAGAAATAGCCCATGAACACGCCGAAGATCGCGTGCCCGGGCACGGCCGTGACCGCGCGCACGATGCCGGTGGCAAAGCCGTAGCTGTAGACATACTTCACGTTCTCGAACGCGGCGAAACCGAGCGCGACCATGACGGCGTAGACGATCGCGTCAAACTGATAGTCAAACGCCGGGCTGCGCCACGTCGTGCGCAGGAAAAGAAACTTGCACGTCTCCTCCGTCAGACCCGCGACGACGAACGCCTCAAGAAAGTAGCCGAGGTAGACATTGCGCACGTTCAGCCGCTCGATGATGGCGCTGAGGATCAGCTCGACCACGATGGCCGGCAGACACGAGAGCGCGCCGTAGCCCAGGAGCTTGGCAAGCAAAGCCGGCGGTTCCTTGTCCGTGCGGTCCTTGCGGCAGATATACACCACCAGCACGACGGCCGGCAGCAGCGCGATGAACATATACGGATCGATCATTTGGGGAAAACCTCCTCTTTGGGTGTGTGCCGCGACAGACGCGGCGCGAGACCGGCGGCGCGCATCAGAACAGCAGCCAGATCAGCAGCGGGATCGTCACGGCGGACAGGATCGTGTTGAGAAAAATGCACTTGGACGCGAACGCATCCGACCGGCCGTACTGCAGGCACAGCGCCGTGACGACCATGGCCGACGGGCTCGCCGCGAGCAGCACCGGGATGCCGAGCAGCGCGCCGCTGGCAAACGGCCGCAGCACCAGCCACGTCAGCAGCGGGCACACGAGCAGCCGCGCCGCCGCCACGGCATAGGCCCGCCAATCGCCCAGTGCGGAGCGCACGGAGATCGCGCCGAGCGACGTGCCGATGATCAGCATCGACAGCGGGATTGTCGCGCCGGCGAGCGTGGAGATCGTGTCGACAAGGACGGTGGGCACATGGATGCGTGAGAGCAGCAGCACGACCGACAGCAGCGTCGCGATGACGGGCATATTGAACACCTTGCGCCAGTCGAAATGCGCACCGGCGCCGTCCGAGAGCTGCACCGCGCTGATCGAATAGAGCAGGATGTTGAAGGGAATGTTCGCCAGCGAGGCGAAAAACACCATTTCGTCGCCGTAGACCGCCGCGATCACCGGCAGGCCGACAAAGGCCACGTTGCTAAACGCCGTCACGAGCCGCATCGCACCCACGTCCCCGGCGCGCGTGCGCAAAAGCTGCGGCAGCCACCACGCCACCGCCAGACACAGCAGCGTCATGGCCGTGAGCACAAGGATGTAATTCAGGATCTCGCGGCCGCTGAAATCCGGCGCACCCAGCACGGAGTTGAGGATCGTCGCCGTGAGCAGAACGTTCATCACCAGCGGCGTCACGCGCTTGTTGAACTCCGGTCCCGTGATGCCGATGCGCGCACAAAGGTAGCCAAGGAGTATGATGAGGACCAGCATACCCATTTCGGCAAAGACAGTGGACAAATTCATTTTCCGTTTTCTCTCTTCTCTTCGGATTCTCTCACTGGGCGGCGCATGGCGCTAACTCCCCAGTATAAAATAGTATATGCCAGATATTGCGTCTTGTAAAGCGGAATTGCGCCAGGTACTTGTCAAATGCCGCCCGGCCTGTTACACTGACAGAAAAGGGGGTGTGCGCATGAAAAAAACTGTCACGACCGTCATCCGTGTCATCGTCATCGTCGCCATTCTGGGCCTGCTGACCTACGGCGGATTTGTCGGGATGAACCGCGTGTCCGGCACCGGGGACTACACCATCGACCAGTACGCCGCGACCGATGACGGCGGTCTGCTGACCGTGACGAAGGCCGGCACGACCGTGCACGTCAAGTGCTCGGCCGAGCAGCTCGCCACCGTAGAGGCGCAGCCGGACGGCACGTTCCACCTGTCGTTCTCCTTCAGCCAGATCACGAACAGCGGCACGCTCAAAGACATCACGCCCGCCGGTTGACCACCGGCCGGGCGCTTTCCTTAAGAATTCTGAATTTTTCGCGCACGCTTGCAAAACCGGCGCCGGAGCGCGTATAGTAGAAGCAGTAATTAACAGATTTTCGGAAACCAATGATCTCCCGGAGGTGACTTCGTATGCAGACAACCGACCCTCGCCGCACGCAGCGGCCCGACAGCGATACCCGCACACCGAAGCCGGAGGCGGCCGCCCGGACGCGCCGCGCGCCGCAGCGCAGCGGACCGAACCGGTCGATGCTGGTGTTCGCGGCCGTGCTGACCGTGATCGTGCTGGCAGCCGTGCTGGTGCTCGTGCTCGTGAGCCGGCATAACCGCGCGCCCGGGGAAGATCCCGCCGCGCCGGCGACGCCCACCGCGCAGGTCGCGGAGCAGGACACCGTGCTCGCGGAGGCGAAGCACCTCGCCGCGCAGTATGACTACGACAAGGCCATCGCTGCCGTGACGGGCTTTACCGGGTGGGAGAATGTGCCGGAGCTGCAGCAGGCCAAGGCCGATTTTGAGGCGCAGAAGGCGCAGGCCGTGCGCTACGCCGACCCCACGACCATTCCGCATATCTTTTTCCACACGCTCATCGCCGACACGGCCCGCGCCTTTGACGGTGACCCCGAGCAGGGCGGCTACAACCAGTTCATGGCCACGATCCGGGAGTTCAACGCCGTGCTGCAGAGCCTGTACGAGCGGGACTTCGTGCTCGTGGACATCCACGACATCGCCGGACCGCAGCAGCAGGCCGACGGCTCGACAAAATATGTCGCGGGCGACATTTACCTCCCCGCCGGGAAAAAGCCCATCGTCATGTCGCAGGACGACGTGTGCTACTACGAATACATGACCGACAGCGACGGCGACGGGAAGCCCGACAAGGGCGGCGACGGCTTTGCCTCCCGCCTGCTGGTGCGAGACGGCAAGCTCACGTGCGAATACGTGGACGCCGACGGCCAAACGCTCTACGGCAGCTACGACCTCGTGCCGCTGCTGGATGATTTCCTCGCCGCGCACCCGGACTTTTCCTACCGCGGCGCGCGCGCGACCATCGCCGTGACCGGGTATCAGGGCGCGTTCGGCTACCGCATCAGCAGCGACTACAAGGCCAAGCTCGGCGACGAGGCCTTCGCACAGTCGTGTCAGGACGCGCGCGAAGTGGCCGACGCCCTGCGTGCTGAAGGCTACACGATCGCAAGCCACAGCTACGGCCACCTGACCTATGGTGACATTTCGCCCGAGCGTCTGGCCGGCGACGCGCAGAAGTGGAACGATCAGATCGCGGCCATCATCGGCGAGACCGACGTGCTGCTCTATCCCTTCGGAAGCGACATTGCCGGTATCGAGGCCTACAAGGGCGCGAAGTTTGACACGCTCTACGGTCTGGGCTTCCGCTATTTCTGCAACGTGGACTCGGCCGAGCACTGGGTGCAGATCCACGACGGGTATGTCCGCCAGGGCCGGCGCAACATCGACGGCTACCGGATGTATTATCAGCCGAACCTGCTCGACGACCTGTTCGACACCAAGACCGTCTGGGACAGCGCCCGCCCGACGCCCGTGCCGAAGATCTGACGAAACGAAAACACCTCCGTATGCCCAGATCATACGGAGGTGTTTTTATGCCGGATGTCGAACCGCCACACGGCGACGACGTAGGACACGAAAGCGATGGCCTCGATGACCATGCACGAGTACGAGCGCGCGAGGATATCATACGTGAACCAGAACGGCGAGTTGGTCAGATAGAGGATGCGCGTGCGGCGCATATCCCGCGTCCAGAGCGCGACGGTCGTCATGCTCATGGCGATGCCAGGCAGCAGGCTCATCGGCCCAGCCCACGTGAGGACGGTGTTGACCACGTACAGCGCCAGAAACGCCCACAGCCATGCGCGGCTCTGCACCCACTTCCGGTCGTTAAAATAAAACACGACGCTGCGCGCGAACGACAAAATATTGATCGTCGCGGCGGTCATCGCACCGAGCAGCCCGTAGTGCACGATCCACATCAGGCAGGCGGCGGCCTGCGCGGCGAGGATGACACGGCGGTTATTGAACTGCACCGAGACAAACACGATCAGGCTGCCGAGCAGCCCCAGCGCCTGATTGAGCCAGAAACCCATATGCGCACACCCTTTCTTCCCGCGGGAAAGAGGATTGTAACACAAAAACGCGAGAAAAACAACCCATCCCGCGCCTTTTTTTCGGCCAGCCGTGTGGCACAAGCCTTGACAGCTGTCCCAAAAACGGCTACGCTATTTCTATCCCATGGATTTTAGAAAGAAGAATGTCCATGTCCCCCGCCCCGTGCACCCAAAACGCCAGAAAAATCGCCGTGCGCTACCTCTTTTTCACGCTCGGCCTGCTCATCAATTCCTTCGGCATCGCTTTCATTACGAAGAGCAACCTCGGCACGTCGCAGATCTTGAGTCTGCCATACGTGCTCAGCCTGCGCTTCCCACTGAGCTTCGGCGGCTTCACGTTTTTGATGAACACGGTGTACATTCTCATGCAGATCGCCATCCAGCGGCGGAATTTTCCGCCCGTGCAGCTGCTGCAGATCGCGGCGAACGTGCTCTTCAGCGGCTTCATCGACGTGAGTATGGCCGCGCTGAGCTGGCTGCATCCGGCCGGGTGGCTCGCGCGCGGCGGCTGTATGCTGCTCGGCTGCGCCATTCTTGCCTGCGGCATCAGCATCGAGATCGCGCCGGACGTCATCACCGTGCCCGGCGAGGGGATCGTGCGCGTGCTCGCGCAGGCGACGGGTAAGGACTTCGGCCGCGTAAAGCTCGTGTTCGACGTGACGCTCATCGTCGTCGCGTCCGCTCTGTCGCTGCTGTTTTTCGGCCGGCTGGAGGGCGTCGGTATCGGCACGGTCGTATCGGCCATGGTCGTCGGGCCGCTCGTGTCGCTGTTCGGCCGCGTGCTGCCCTTTCTCGGCCGCATCCGCGCGCTGAGCATCTGAGGTGAGCCCCGCTGCACCGGGCAAACCCTGTTAAAACAGGCACCCCGCCGTAACATCGGCGGGGTGCCTCTATATTTAAATGGTATTCCTCAAAACCACGCGGCGATCTGCTGCCAGACCGGCAGACTGACCAGCCACCGGATGAGCGGCACAAACAGCAGCGCCGGCAAATAGTCCGCCACCTTGATCTTCGTGGCGCCGGTCTGGTTGAGACCGATGGCCGCCACGAGCAGCGACCCCGCACACGTGAGATCCGCAACCGTCGCCTCCGAGAGCAGCGGCGCGATCGCCCCAGCCAGCAGCGTGAGCGCCCCCTCGACCACGAACACCGCCGCGCCTGCGAGCATGACGCCCGCGCCGAGCGTCGTGGCCATCATGGCGCAAAAGACGAGGTCGATCATCGACTTGGTGAGCAGGATGCTGTTGTCGCCGCGGATGCCGGCATCGAGCGAGCCGTTGACCGCCATGGCGCCCACACAGCACAGCAGGCTTGCCGTGACGAAGCCCTCGGCCAGCGACGGTCCGCCCTCGTGCCGGTGAACGTGCGCCTCGACCCAGGTGCCGAGGCGGTGGATCGCCCCGTCGATGTTCAGCAGCGCGCCCGCGGCCGCGCCGAGCGTCATGGACACGATGACGATGAGGATGCTCTGGCACACGAACGCGCCCGAGATGCCGATATACAGCACGCAGAGCCCGAGGCCGATCATGGCCGTCTTGCTCACGCGCTCAGGGATGCCCCTTTGAAACAGCAGACCGACCGCACCGCCGGCCACAATGGCCAGCGCGTTGACGATAGCGCCTGTCATGCTCATGAATGATCCGCTCCTTCCCGCCGCGTCCGCACTATTTAAATAATGTATGTCTCCGGACACAGCGCGCCGTGAACTGTACCGCTCTACGATAGCACAACCGCCCGGCAGTGTAAACACCCAAATGCGGCAAATTCAGCCGTGCGGCATGGGCCCGGACGCCTTCAGCTCGCTCAAAAACAGCTGCCCGGCGGTGGACAGGCCGGTCTTTTGCTTATAGATGACGCCGATGTTGCGCTGCAGCTCCGGAGAAAGCCGGCGCGCGGTGATGCGCTGGCCGCTGCACCGCAGCACGGCCTCCGGCAGGATGGACACGCCGAGATGGCTCTCGACCATGTTCAGGATCGTGTAATCATCGGCCACGCGGTACTGCACGTCGATCTGCGGGTGGCGCGCAAGCAGCTCGCGGATACAGCCGCCGCCGCGCCCCTCCTCGAGGAGGATGAACGGCTCTGCCGCCAGCTCATCGACCTGAATGAAGATGTTCTCGCCCAGCGGGTGGCCCTCGGGCAGAACGGCGAGCATGGTGTCGCGGTAGATCGGCTCGCAGACAAACGGCGTCGTGCGCGACATATCCGTGAAGCCGAAGTCGACCACACCCTCGCGCACCCAGTCCTCGATCTCGTAATACAGGCCCTGATAGAGCTCGAAGCGAATGCCGCTGTGCTCGCGGCGGAAGCGCTCCATGGCCGGCGGCAGCAGGAAACTCGACACGCTCGTGAACGTGCCGAGGCGGATCGTGCCCTGCTCGAGCCCGCTGAAGCCCGCCGCCCGCGACTGGAGCATACGGTAGGCGTTGACCGTGTCGCGGATGTACGGCAGCAGGTGGCGGCCCTCGTAGGTGAGCGCCACGCCCGAGCGCGAGCGCACCAGCAGCGTCACGCCCAGCTCCTCCTCCAGCGACTTGATCATCTGGCTGACGGCCGACTGCGTGTAGCCGAGATCGCGCGCAGCATCGGAAAAGCTGTTGCGCTCAAAGACCTTCAGAAAGGCGATATATCGGTTCATAAGCACCTCACAAATAAGAAACGCTAATTTAACTATCAGAATTATTTGCTTTACTTATCTATACCGGCATTATATAATGGGCACTGTCAGATAGCAAGCGCGAATTTCGTGACCGCACACGAATCTCTCCGCCCACTGACAGGACACGCAATTCTCTCCCCCAAAGCAACATGATAATTCCTTTTTCCAACTCCATTTCTCCTATGGAAACGCTCCTGCCGGTTTGTCCGTTCCGGCAGGGGCGTTTTCCATTTGTGGGGTGCGGGAATCCCAAAGTCCTCCCCTCAGGGGAAGGCTTTGCGGCGCGGGACGTCACGAAAAGCAAACCGGCCCTCCCGAATCG
>DBFWVW010000030.1:0-23793 GCA_048217285.1 Oscillospiraceae bacterium | reverse complement strand
ATCAATAATATAGAGAAAGCACTTGACTTTCCGGGCGGCGGGGTGTAAATTAGCACTCGAAGGCCGGGAGTGCCAACAGTCGGCAACTCCGAGTGCCAGCGGAGGAGATCATGGACATCAGCAGCCGCAAAAAGAAAATACTTGCCGCGGTCATCGAGGAATACATCCGCACGGCGGAGCCGGTCGGCTCGAAGGCCATCGCCGCGAGCGCGGATCTCGGCTGTTCCTCGGCCACGATCCGCAACGAGCTGGCGGAGCTGGTCGCCATGGGCTATCTCGAGCAGCCGCACACATCGGCGGGCCGCGTGCCCACACCGCTCGGCTACCGGATGTACGTCAACGAGCTCATGGAGCACAAGGACCTCACCGCGGAGGAGACGCAGGCCATCACGCAGAGCCTGACGGGTCGGCATCAGCGCGGCGAGCTCATGACGGACGCGAGCCGTCTCGCCTCGCAGCTGACCAATTACCCGGCCGTGACGCTCACGGCGAGCGCCGGCGTGACGATCCGCCGCTTTGACCTTATTTATCTCGACGCGAACAGCTTCATCATCGTCCTGCTTTTGAGCGACGATACGGTGAAAAACAAGCTCGTGCACCTGCCGGTCTCGGCAGAGGAGAGCATGATCCGGAAGCTGGCCACCATCTTCAACGCCCACTTCACGGGCGTCCGCGAGCAGGATATCACCCCGGTGCTCATCCGCTCGGCGGAGCGCGCCGCGCAGGATAACCTCGGCATCACGGCCGTGATCGCGGCCTTCGCGATCGAGGTGCTCACGGGCGCAGGCGCCGCGCAGACGTACCTCGTCGGCGAGTCGCAGCTGCTGCACCAGCCGGAGTTTCGCGATCCCGACAAGGCGCACCGCCTCATGAGCTACCTGTCCGACGGCAGCAACCTGCTCGACATCCCGATGGAGCAGCTCGGCGGCGACAACGAGGTGCGCGTGCTCATTGGCCCGGAGAACGTGGCCGAGGAGCTGCGCGACAGCAGCGTCGTGCTTGCGACGTATGACGCGGGTGAAAATATGCGGGGCCTGATCGGTGTGGTCGGCCCGACGCGCATGGACTATTCCAAGGTCGCCGCGAAGCTCAGCTTCATCGCGGCCGGCCTTTCCAAGCTGCTCGGCGGCGGTACGCTTCCGCCCCCCGGGCTGGACAACAAGCTGATCATTAAGGGAGACGATACAGATGAGCACGAAAACGAACGACCCGAAGCAGACGGCGCCGGAAACGGAACCGGCCGCTGAAGCCGTAAAGACCGACACGGCCGCCCCGGCTGCCGAAGCCGAAGAGATCCCGGTCAAGAAGGCCGACAAGAAGGAAGCCAAAAAGGAAAAGGAACCCAAGGAAAAGAAAGAGACGAAAAAGGAGATCGAAGCCGATCTCGCGGCGGAGAAAGACAAGTACCTCCGCCTGCTCGCCGAATATGACAACTACCGCCGCCGCAGCACCCGCGAGCGCGAAGCGATCTACGCGGACGTCCGCTGCGACACGCTCAAAAAGTTCCTGCCGGTGTACGACAGTCTGTCGCGCGCTCTGGCGCAGACCCCGGACGATGACCCCGCCCGCAAGGGTCTCGAGGGGATTATGAACCAGTACAACACCGCGCTCACCCAGCTCGGTGTGACGGCGATCGAAGCCGTCGGCCAGCCATTTGACGCCAACCGCCACAACGCCGTCATGCACATCGAGGATGATGCCTACGGCGAGGGCGTTGTCGTGGAAGAGTTTGAAAAGGGCTTTTGCATCGGTGACCGCGTCCTGCGGTATTCCGTCGTGAAAGTCGCAAACTGATTCCATTCTAAATTTGTATACACAATCTGCTTTCAATACAGGAGGAAATCATTATGAGTAAAATTATCGGTATCGACCTTGGCACCACGAACAGCTGCGTCTCCGTCATGGAGGGCGGCGAAGCGACCGTCATCCCCAACGCGGAAGGTCATCGCACCACCCCGTCCGTCGTCGCGTTCTCCAAGACCGGCGAGCGTATGGTCGGCCAGGTGGCAAAGCGTCAGGCCGTCACGAACCCGGACCGCACGATCAGCTCGATCAAGCGCGAGATGGGCTCGGATTATAAAGTCACCATCGACGGCAAGAAGTACACCCCGCAGGAGATCAGCGCCATGATTCTGCAGAAGCTGAAAGCGGATGCGGAAGCCTACCTCGGCGAGCCCGTGACCGAAGCCGTCATCACCGTGCCGGCCTACTTCACCGACGCGCAGCGCCAGGCGACGAAGGACGCCGGCAAGATCGCCGGCCTCGACGTCAAGCGTATCATCAACGAGCCGACGGCGGCCGCGCTGGCTTACGGTCTCGATAAGGAGACCGACCAGAAGATCATGGTCTACGACCTCGGCGGCGGCACGTTCGACGTCTCCGTGCTGGAGATCGGCGACGGCGTCATCGAAGTGCTGGCCACGGCCGGCAACAACCGCCTCGGCGGCGATGATTTTGACCAGTGCATCACCAACTACCTCGTGCAGGAGTTCAAGAAGAGCGACGGCATCGACCTGTCCGGCGACCGCGTGGCCATGCAGCGCCTGAAAGAGGCTGCCGAGAAGGCGAAGATCGAGCTGTCCGGCGTGACGAGCACGAACATCAACCTGCCGTATATCACGGCGGACGCGACCGGCCCGAAGCACCTGGACGTGACGCTCACGCGTGCCAAATTCAACGAACTGACCGCCCACCTCGTCGAAAAGACCGCAGGCCCGGTGCGTCAGGCCATGAGCGACGCCGGCATCAGCGCGTCCGACCTGACGAAGGTCCTGCTCGTCGGCGGTTCGTCCCGTGTCCCGGCCGTGCAGGAAATGGTCAAGAAGCTCACCGGCAAGGAAGGCTTCAAGGGCATCAACCCCGATGAGTGCGTGGCCGACGGTGCTGCCATTCAGGGCGGCGTGCTCGGCGGCGACGTCGCGGGCGTGGTTCTGCTCGACGTGACTCCGCTGTCCCTCGGCATCGAGACCCTCGGCGGCGTGTGCACGAAGCTCATCGAGCGCAACACCACCATCCCGACCAAGAAGAGTCAGGTGTTCTCCACCGCGGCCGATAACCAGACCTCCGTTGAGGTCAACGTCCTGCAGGGCGAGCGCGAGATGGCCGCTTACAACAAGAGCCTCGGCCGCTTCCAGCTCGACGGCATTGCCCCGGCCCGCCGCGGCGTGCCGCAGATCGAGGTCACGTTCGACATCGACGCCAACGGCATCGTGAACGTCTCCGCCAAGGACCTCGGCACCGGCAAGGAGCAGCACATCACCATCACTTCTTCGACCAATATGTCCAAGGAGGACGTGGAGAAGGCTGTCCACGAGGCCGAGCAGTACGCCGCCGAGGACGCCAAGCGCAAGGAAGAGATTGACACCCGCAACCAGGGCGACCAGATGGTCTACCAGACCGAGCGCACGCTCGAGGAGCTGGGCGACAAGGTCGACGGCGCGGAGAAGGCCGAAGTCGAGAGCAAGCTCAACGAGCTCAAGGAGACCCTCAAGGGCAGCGATACCGCAGCCATCAAGGCCGCGACCGAGGCGCTGACGCAGGTGTTCTACAAGCTCAGCGAGAAGATGTATCAGCAGGCCAACCCGCAGGGCCAGCCGGGCGCGAACCCGGGCTGTGACCCGAACTGCCAGGGCGGCGACTGCGGCAACGGCGGCGACAACGGCCAGCAGTACTACGACGCAGACTACACCGTCGTCGACGACGACAAGAAGTAAACACCCCGCCCCCGTCAAGGGAAAAGCAAAGCGGGCGCGCCGAACAAGCGCGCCCGCATTTGGAGCTTTCTGCCCCCCACGCGGGGGAATCCATAGACAGTTGAGGTTCATGTATGGCTGAAAAACGAGATTATTATGAAGTGCTCGGCGTCGAAAAGGGCGCATCCGAGGACGAGATCAAAAAAGCCTACCGCAAGCTGGCCAAGGCCAACCACCCGGATCTGCATCCGGGCGATAAAGAATGCGAGGAGCGCTTCAAGGAGATCAATGAGGCCTACGAGGTGCTGTCCGATCCTGACAAGCGCGCGAAGTATGACCAGTTCGGCCATGCGGCGTTCGACCCGTCCGCCGGTGGACCCGGCGGCACCGGTTTCGGCGGCTTTGGGGACATTTTCGGCGGCGGCTTCGGGGATATCTTTGGGAACATTTTCGGCGGCGGCTTCGGCGGCGGTCAGACCCAGCGCAGCGGCCCGCGCCGGGGTGAAAACCTGCGCGTGCGCCTGAACATCACCTTTGAAGAGGCGGCGTTCGGCTGCGAGAAGGAGATCAACGTCGGCCGCGTCGAGCAGTGCCCGGACTGCAAGGGCACCGGCTGTGCCCCCGGCACCACGCCGGAGGTCTGCCCGGACTGCAACGGCACCGGCAGCGTGCGCACCACGCAGCGCACCCCATTCGGCATGGTGCAGACCAGCGGCGCGTGCAAGAAGTGCGGCGGCAGCGGCAAGATCATCCACCAGCCGTGCCCGCGCTGCGGCGGCCGCGGCGCCGTGCGCAAGAATCAGACCATCAAGGTCAAGATTCCGGCCGGCATTGACGACGGCCAGACGCTGAATCTGCGCGGAAAAGGCAATGCCGGGCTCGACGGCGGACCGGCGGGCGACCTGCTCATCACGGTCTTTGTCAAGCCGCACCCGCTCTTCGAGCGCGACGGCAGCTCCGTGCTCATGGAGATGCCGGTCACGTTCGCGCAGGCGGCGCTCGGCGCCGAGATCGAGGTGCCGACCATCGACGGCCGCGTCAAGCTCACCATCCCCGAGGGGACGCAGCCGGGCAGCGTGTTCCGTCTGCGTGGCAAGGGCATCCCATACCTGCAGAGCAAGGGCGGCCGCGGCGATCAGTTCGTCACGATCACGATCACCGTGCCGAAGAATATGACGGCCGAGCAGAAGGAGCGCCTGCACGCCTACGCCGAGTCGATGAACGAATCGGTCAGCGAGGGCCGCAGCGGCATCTTCGGCAATAAGAAAAAACGCTGAGCAAACAACATAGAAAGCCAGTCACGGCATCCGTCGTGGCTGGCTTTTTTGATGCGGTATCTCCTGACGTTACGCACCCGGACGGTTTTTCCCGCACTTGCCCGGCCGGTCGTGCCGCCGCCCTTACACAGGAAGGGGAGACAGCAAACACGCCCCGCGCCATTTGGCGCGGGGCGTGCATGATTTGTGATATTGTCTTGTCCACCCCAGGGGGGGACAAGGAGCGTTGCTTTCGCCCCCCCGGCCGGGGGGATGGGCGCTTACTCCGCCTCGTCGGAGATGAGGCCGTAGCCGCCGTTTTTGCGCCGGTAGACCACCGACACCGCGCCGTCGGACGCAACATCGCGGAAGACGAAGAACGTGTGCTCGAGCAGATCCATCTGCAGGATCGCTTCCTCGACGCTCATGGGCTTGATGGGGAAGCGCTTGCGGCGCACGACCTCGAACGCGCCGGCCTCGACCGTGTCGTCCGCGGGGACGTACTCCGGCTGCACCTCACGCTCGAACGCGCCCTCGCGCAGCTTTTTGGCCAGGCGGGTCTTGTTCTTGCGGATCTGGCGCTCGATCGTCGCCACGGCGGAGTCGACGGAGGCGTACATATCGCTCGTCGTCTCGTGAGCGCGGAAGAATGTGCCGTTGTTCTTGATCGTGATCTCGGCCGTGAAGCGGCCGCGCTCCGTGCTGAAGGTGACGTTTGCCTCGCTTTCTGTGCGGAAGAGCCGGTCGATCTTGCTGACCTTTTTCTCCGTGTACGCACGCAGGGAATCGGACGGGGCCATTTTCTTTTCGATGAACGTGAACTTCATAAAACGCCACTCCTTTCAGGTTTTCCACTCCGGGTGTTCCCGGATCTGTAAGTACAGTGTAACCGATTTCGCGGCAAAAAGAAAGGGACATTTTGTGAATATTTCTCAATTACCGCATGACCGGTAAATCCGCTTGCGGGGGACGGGCTTCAGCCCTTTTTCGCCTCCGCCTTGGCGAGGAACTTGTCCGCCATGATGAGAAAGCGCTCGTGCGTGCCCTGGCCGATGGGGCCGGCGTCGTCTTCCGCCGTGACGCGGAACACGAGACGGCGGCGGTCGACCTCGACAAGCTCGGCCCTGGCCGTGACGTGCATACCGACGGGCGTCGCCGCATCGTGCGAGACGTCGAGCTTCGTGCCGACGCTGCTCTGGCCTTCCTCAAGACCGTCGGCAATGGCGTTGCAGGCGGCGTTTTCCATCAGGGCGATCATATACGGCGTGGCGAACACCGGCAGCGCGCCGGAGCCGACCGCAGCCGCGGTATTTTCAGGCGTCACGACGGCGGAAGCGGTGCCGACGGCGCCAACGGAAATGGACATGGTTATCGTCTCCTTTACTTTTTCAGTACCCCCGGATGGCATCCGGGGTAAGATGAGTTTAACATGATTTTTCCCGGAACGCAACAGAAATTGCGCAAGAACCCATACCTCGTGTTAACGTTGTGTCATTCCTTGCAGGACAGGGGGGGTGGTGCTATAATACTTATTTGTCCGATCGGGTCATTTCCGGCCGGGCGCGTCCCGCCGAAGCCATCGGCGGAGATCATTTGGCTTCCGCCATCGCCATTGGCGGAGCGAGGAGGAAAAACAATGAAAAACACCGAAAAAACGATGGACAAGATCGTCGCCCTGTGCAAGAACCGCGGCTTTGTGTACCCCGGTTCCGAGATCTACGGCGGCCTCGCCAACTCCTGGGACTACGGCCCGCTCGGCGTGGAGCTCAAAAACAACGTCAAGCGCGCTTGGTGGCAGAAGTTCGTGCAGGAAAATCCCTACAACGTCGGGCTCGACTCCGCCATTCTCATGAACCCGCAGGTCTGGGTGGCTTCCGGCCACGTGACGACGTTCAATGACCCGCTCATCGACTGCAAGTCCTGCAAGATGCGCCACCGCGCCGACAAGCTCATCGAGGGCTGGCTGGCCGAGAATCCCATGCCCGACGTGAACGTCGAGGCCATGACCAACGACGAGATGGTCGCCTTCATCCGCGCGCAGCAGATCCCCTGCCCGGGCTGCGGCAAGAGCGACTTTACCGATATCCGCAAGTTCAACCTCATGTTCAAGACGCACCAGGGCGTGACCGAGGACACGGCCGCCGAGGTGTATCTGCGCCCCGAGACCGCACAGGGCATTTTCGTCAACTTCAAGAACATCCAGCGCACGACGCGCCGCAAGATCCCGTTCGGCGTCTGCCAGATCGGCAAGAGCTTCCGCAACGAGATCACGCCGGGCAACTTCATCTTCCGCATCCGCGAGTTCGAGCAGATGGAGCTGGAGTTCTTCTGCGAGCCGGACACCGATCTCGAGTGGTTCGACTACTGGCGCAGCTTCTGCCATGAATGGCTCAAGGGCCTGAATATGCAGGACGAAAACCTCCGCCTGCGCGACCATGAGAAGGAGGAGCTGAGCTTCTACTCCAAGGCCACGACCGACTTTGAGTATCTGTTCCCGTTCGGCTGGGGCGAGCTCTGGGGCGTCGCCGACCGCACGAACTATGACCTGACCCAGCACCAGAAGTTCTCCGGCCAGGACATGGACTATTTCGACCAGGAGAAAAACGAGCACTACATCCCCTACGTCATCGAGCCGTCGCTCGGCGCCGACCGCGTGACGCTGGCCTTCCTGTGCGAGGCGTATGACGAGGAAGTCGTGGACGCGGCCAAGAACGACACCCGCGTCGTGATGCACTTCCACCCGGCGCTCGCGCCGTTCAAGTGCGCGGTGCTGCCGCTGTCGAAAAAGCTCTCCGAGCCCGCGACCGAGCTCTACCACAAGCTGCAAAAGCGCTTCATGTGCGACTATGACGAGGCCGGCTCCATCGGCAAGCGCTACCGCCGTCAGGACGAGATCGGCACGCCGTACTGCGTGACGTTCGACTTCGATTCCGCTGCCGACGGCTGCGTGACCGTGCGCGACCGCGACACCATGCAGCAGGAGCGCATCCCCATGGAGCAGCTGGAGGATTACATCGCCGCGCGCATCCGGTTTTAAGCCATGCCGAAGATCGTCCCACCGCCGGACCCCACCGCGAAGGAGGAGCCCGGCGCGCAGATCGCCCGCTGGCTCGGGCCCGTGGGCGGCGGCTTCGTGCTGCTGCTGTCGGTGCTGATGATCGTGTTTTGCCTCACGCGGGGCGCAAACCCCGTGCCGGGCTACACGCCGCCGCACGAGAGCGCGTATTACGCGCAGCACCTCGACGAGCTGGCGCAGGAGCTGAATAAAAACGTCCTGCCCGTGCTCGACGAGACCGCGCACGCCGAGGCGGGCAGCGGCACCGTCACCGTGACGGCGTCGGAAAAGGAGTATGTGCCCGTGCGCGGCGCGGTGCTGAAGTTTTACGACGCGGCGCTCTTTACATTCGAGAAAGCAAATTAGAATAGAGAAAAGGAAGAATCAATATGAAACACGGATTTATCAAGGTTGCAGCGGCTGCTCCCGAGATCCGGGTAGCGGACCCAATGTTCAATGCGGATGCCGTCATCCGCGCCATGGACGAGCACGCGCGCCTCGGTGTGAAGGTGCTCGTGTTCCCGGAGCTGACGCTCACGGGCGCCACCTGCGGCGATCTGTTCTACCAGAACACCCTGCTTGCGGGTGCGGCGGCCGCGCTCGAAAAGGTCGTCCAGGCGTCCGCGGGCAAGGATATGCTCGTGTTCGTCGGCCTGCCGATCGCGCAGGGCGCGAAGGTGTATGACGCGGCGGCCGCCGTGTGCAACGGCGAGCTGCTCGGCGTCGTGCCGGCGAGCTGCCCGGGCGACAAGCACTTTGCCCTGCCCGGCACGCTGCTCGACGATATTCAGATCGGCGGGCTCGGCCCGGTCGACTTCCACCCGCAGCAGCTGTTCCAGCACAGCGCGGTCAGCGAGCTGAACGTCGCCGTGCTCGTCGGCGCGGACGTGTCCGCCCCGGTGTCCCCGGCCGTGCGCCACGCGCTCGCCGGTGCGACCGTGCTCGTCGAGATGGCGGGCTTCCCGATGGCGACGGACTCCGCCTGCCGCGTGACCACGGCCGCGTGCGCCGAAAGCGTGAAGCTGCACGCCGGCGTCGTGCTGGCCGCGCCCGGCTTTGGCGAGTCGAGCACCGACGCGACGTATTCCGGCCTGTGCCTCGTCGCCGAGGACGGCAAAGTGCTCGAGTGCGCCGAGGACGGCTGCTCCGACGTCGTGACCGAGCTGGACGTGCAGCTGCTCATCGCCGCACGCCGCAAGGACGCGACCTTCACCGGCGACGCTGCGTCCTATGTCGTCACCGAGTGGGGTGAGGGCGTCGAGGAAACCGTGCTCACCCGCCCGTTCGGCAAGTATCCCTACCGTCCGGACGACCCAGCCGATTACCACGCCGCCGCCAAGCGCCTGCTGCATATGCAGGCTGCCAGCCTTGTGCGCCGTATGCAGTACGCCAACCTCAAGCACCCGGTCGTCGGCATTTCCGGCGGCGTGGACTCCACGCTCGCCGTCATCATCTGCGCCGAGGCCGTGAAGATGATGGGCCTGCCGGCCGATTACGTCACCGCCGTGACCATGCCGTGCTTCGGCACGACCGACCGCACGAAGTCCAACGCCATCATCGTGTCCGAGCAGCTCGGCGCGACCGTGCGCGTCATCGACATCGGCGAGAGCGTCATGCAGCACTTCAAGGACATCGGTCACGACCCCGAAAACCGCAATGTTGTCTACGAAAACGCCCAGGCGCGCGAGCGCACCCAGATCCTCATGGACGTGGCCAACGGCTTTGCCGACGGCGGCATCCATGTCGGCACGGAGGATATGTCCGAGTTTGCCGACGGCTGGTGCACCTACAACGGTGATCATATCTCCATGTACGACGTCAACGCCGGCTCCACCAAGACCATGGTGCAGATGGTCGTGCGCTACGTCGCCGAGACGACGGACGACCCGGTGCTCGCCAAGGCTCTGCTCGACGTGCTCGACACGCCGGTCAGCCCCGAGCTGCTGCCCCCGACGCGCAACGGCGAGATCGCCCAGAAGAGCGAGGACTCCGTCGGCCCGTACAACCTGCAGGACTTCTTCCTGTACTATCTGGTCGATCACGGCTTCGCGCCCGAGAAGGTGCTGCGTCTGGCCGACATCGCCTACGGCGACGAATTTGACCACGCGACGCTCAAAAAGTGGCTGCGCAGCTACTGCCGCCGCCTCTTCAGCCAGCAGTTCAAGCGCTCCTGCCTGCAGGACGGTCCGACGCTCAACGGCTTCAGCTTCTCGCCGCGCACCGGCTTCCTCATGCCGTCCGACGGCTCCGACGCGCTGTATCTGGCGACCGTGGATGCGCTGAAGTAATTGCATCATCAAAAATTGTCATGAACGGACGTGCAAACTTTGCACGTCCGCTCTTGATTTTTTGCGCCGGATTGGGTAATATACTCGTGCGCTATATCCCGCCCGGAGCGGGAACAGCAGCTTAGGAGGTATCAAAAATGAACAACAGCAATGGTAAGACCCGGCGTCTGGCTGGGCTTGCACTCTTCACCGCCATCGTCGTCGTGCTGCAGCTGCTCGGCAGCTTCATCAAGGTCGGCCCGTTTTCCGTGTCGCTCGTGCTGATCCCGATCGTGGTCGGCGCGGCCGTCTACGGTGTCAGCGCCGGCGCGTGGCTCGGCTTCGCGTTTGGCGTCGTCGTCACGATCGCCGTCGTCACCGGCGCCGATGCAGGCGGCTACATCATGTTTTCCGCGCGCCCGGTCTTGACCGTGCTCGTCTGCCTCATCAAGGGCACGGCGGCCGGTTATGTGGCCGGTCTGCTCTATCGCGCCATTGGCAAAAAGCACCCGCTCGCCGGCGTCATCGTCGCGGCCGCTGCCGCGCCGGTCGTCAACACCGGGCTGTTCGTGCTCGCCATGTTGCTGTTCTACCAGCCGCAGCTGCAGGCGTGGGCGGGTGACACCGCCGTTGCAACCTATATCGTCACGGGTCTCGTGGGCGTGAACTTCCTGCTCGAGCTGGGCGTCAACCTCGTCCTGAGCCCGACCATCACCCGGCTGATCGCGGCCGGAAAGAAAGGCAAGGCAGACTGATATGCTTCTGGCTCTGGACGTTGGCAATACGAATATTGTGATCGGTTTTCTCGACGAGTCCGGCATCCGCAACATTGCCCGTCTGGAGACCGACCGCGACAAGACCGCGCACGAGTACGCCATCTCGCTGCGGCAGGTGATCGAGTTTTCCGGCATCGCGCCGGAGGACATCGACGGCGCCATTTTGTCGTCCGTCGTGCCGCCGATCAACGGCGCGCTCATCGCCGCCGTGCGCATGATCACGGGCATCCGCCCGCTCGTCGTCGGCCCCGGCATGAAAACCGGGCTGAACATCGCGCTCGACAATCCTGCCACCATGGGCAGTGACCTCGTCGTCGGCGCGGCCGCGGCGCTGGCCATCCACGCCCCGCCGCTGATCATCATCGACATGGGCACGGCCACCACCATGACCGTGATCGACCGCGAGGCGCGCGTGCTCGGCGGGGCGATCATCCCCGGTGTGGGCATCTCGCTCGAGGCGCTCGCAAGCGGCACGTCGCAGCTGCCGCACATCTCGCTCGACGCGCCGAAAAAGTGCATCTGCTCGGAAACGGTCGAGGCCATGCGCTCCGGCAGTGTCTACGGCACCGCCGCCATGCTCGACGGCATGATCGCGCGCATGGAGGACGAGCTTGGCGAACCCGCCGCCGTCATTGCGACCGGCGGCCTCGGCGGCTGCATCATCCCGCACTGCCGGCGCGAGATCACATATGATAAGAACCTGCTGCTCAACGGCTTGTGGGCTCTGTATCAAAAGAATAAGCGCAAGCGTTAACGCGCGCGCAGCGACAAAGCGACGTCACGGGGACTGTCCCCCGTGACGTCGCTGTTTTTATCCACGCCGCAGCGGATGCCGGACGCAGCATAAAAATCCGGGCGCGGCAGAGTTCTCTGCCGCGCCCGGAAAGCGCTGATGATTCAAAAACTCAGTTCAGGAAATCGCGCAGCTTCTTGCTGCGGCTGGGGTGGCGGAGCTTGCGCAGGGCCTTCGCCTCGATCTGACGGATGCGCTCACGCGTGACGTTGAACTCCTTGCCGACCTCCTCGAGCGTGCGGGTGCGGCCGTCGACGATGCCGAAGCGCAGCTCGAGCACCTTCTTCTCGCGCGGGGTGAGCGTGTCAAGCACCTCCATGAGCTGCTCCTTGAGCAGCGAGAAGCTCGCCGCCTCGCTCGGCTCGGACGCGTCCTCGTCGGGGATGAAGTCGCCGAGGTGGGAGTCCTCCTCCTCGCCGATCGGCGTCTCGAGCGAGACCGGCTCCTGCGCGATCTTGAGAATGTCGCGCACCTTGTCGACCGGCATATTCATCTCCGCCGCGATCTCCTCGGCGCTCGGGTCGTGGCCGAGCTCCTGCAGGAGCTGACGGGAGACGCGGATGACCTTGTTGATCGTCTCGACCATGTGCACGGGGATACGGATCGTGCGCGCCTGATCGGCGATGGCGCGGGTGATGGCCTGACGGATCCACCACGTGGCGTAGGTGGAGAACTTGTAGCCCTTGGTATAGTCGAACTTCTCGACGGCCTTGATCAGGCCGAGGTTGCCCTCCTGGATGAGGTCGAGAAACAGCATACCGCGGCCGACATAGCGCTTGGCGATCGACACGACGAGACGCAGGTTTGCCTCGGCCATGCGGCGCTTGGCCTCCTCGTCGCCCTCGGCCATGCGCTTGGCCAGATCCTGCTCCTCCTCGGGCGTGAGCAGCGGCACCTTGCCGATCTCCTTGAGGTACATACGCACCGGGTCATCGGTCGAGAACGTGTCGGCCAGGGCCTCGGCCTCGTTCATCTCCTCCTCGGTGACTTCCTCGATCTCCTCGAGCTCCTCCAGCTCGGGCAGTGCGTCCTCGTCCACCGGGGGCAGGGCGTCGTCGCCGAGCACGTCGATGTTCAGGCTCTCGAGCCGGTCGTAGAACTTCTCCGTCTCCTCACTCGAGAGGTTCATGTCCTCAAGCGCCATGAGATCCTTGCTCGAGAGCTTGCCCGCCTTCTTGCCCTTTTCCACGAGGTCATTGAGCTTTTCCTCCGCGGTCTTTTCCGACTCGGGCTTGTCCTCTGCGGGCTTGTCCGCGGGGGCGGCTGCAGCTTCCGCCTGCTTGGCGTCGTCGGCCGCGAGCAGCGCGTCGGCCATGGCCTTGAGTTCCGCCGGGGAGAGATTATTTATGTCTTTCTGTTCCATCTTTACCACCATACCCTTTATGTTCTTTGAGTTGCTTTGCAAAGGCCAGCAGGTCCGCCTCCGATGCCGCAGCGCCGGCGGTGGCCTGGGTCTGAAGAATGCTTATGTAATCGTCGAGAGCGCGCGCGCCGTTGGCCAATTCTGCCGGCTGCTGGATGATGCCGGTCAGCAGCGCCAGCTCGTCTGGGCTCAGCTCGCCCGAGAGCGCCGCGATCTGCACCGTGCCCGTGCCGCCGTGGGCGAGCAGGACGGTGTAAATGTGCCGCAGCTCCGGCGAGGAAAACTGCGCCGCGTCCGGCACATTCGTCCGATCCCGGAACAGACCGGGGTCGAGATACAATAATTTAATGATGCCCTGTTCGGCGGCCGCCGAGCGGGGGTTATCGAAGCGGATGCTCCGCCCGGGCGGCTGCATCGCTGTCGCGGGGCGCAGCAGGTCGCGCTCGCGCTCTTTGCGCGCGCGGCTGAGCCGCCGCTTGCGCTGGCGCTGCACCTCATCGGTCACGACCGGGGCGGGCATACCCGCCGTCTCCGCGACGCGCATGGCGTACACCTCGCGCTCGACGCTGCCGGGCAGCTCTGCGACCACGCCCGCCGCCTCCTTGACGAAGGCCACGCGCTGCTCGTCGATGCTCAGGTCATATTTCCGCTGCACGGCGCCGAGGCGGTAGTCGATGTGGTTTTCCGACTGCTCGAGGAGGTTTCGGAACGCGTCCGCGCCGAAGGTCTTGATATATTCGTCGGGATCCTTCGCACCCTGCATCTGCAGGACGCGCACGCGCACCTCCAGCTTTTCGAGGATGCCGATCGCGCGCTGCGACGCTTTCTGCCCGGCGCCGTCGTTGTCGTAGGCGATGACAATCTCGCCCGTGTAGCGCGACAGGAGCCGCGCCTGCTCCGGCGTGAGCGACGTGCCGAGCGAGGCGACCGCGCTGTCAAACCCCGCCTGGTGCAGGCTCGCCACGTCGATGTTGCCCTCTGCCAGTATGATATACCCGCATTTCGACTTTTTAGCCAAATTGAGCGCAAACAAATTGTGGCTCTTGCTGAAAACGATGGTTTCCGGGCTGTTCATGTACTTGGGTTCCCCGTCGCCGAGGATGCGCCCGGAGAAGCCGATGACGTTGCCGCGCACGTCGATGACCGGGAACATGAGCCGGTTGCGGAAAGTGTCGTACACGCCGCCGGAGCGGCCGTGGCGCACGAGCCCGCCGTCGAAGAGCTCCTGCTCGGAGTAGCCGAGCGCCTTCATCGCGCGCACGAGACTGTCCCACGTGTCGGGCGCAAAGCCGAGGCCGAAGCGCGTCACGGTCTGCGCCGTGAGCTGCCGGCGGGCGAGATAGTCCCGCGCCGGCCGGCCGGCCGGGGTCTTGAGCTGCGCGTGGAAAAAGCGCGCCGCGTCGCGGTTGAGCGCGAGCAGGCGCTGGCGCTTTTTCGCGCCGGGGTCGTCCGACTGCTCGGGCAGCTGCATACCCGCGCGGTTGGCCAGAAACGCCACCGCCTCCGGGAACGAGAGGTTCTCGATCTCCATGATGAAGCTGATGACGCTGCCGCCCTTGCCGCAGCCGAAGCAGTGGTAGATCTGCTTATCCGGCGAGACGGAAAACGACGGCGTCTTTTCGCTGTGAAACGGGCAGAGCCCAAAGAGGTTCGACCCGCTCTTTTTCGTCAGGCGCACGTAGCTGCCCACGACGTCAACAATATCGTTGCGCTCAGCCAGCTCCTGCAAAAAGGCCTCCGGAAATGCCACGTGCGTCACCTTCTTTCTGGGGTTCCGTTGGATGTACTTCCTGATTATTTAATGGTCCATGCGGCCGGGATGAACAGCTCCGAATAGACCTCCAGCGCGTAGCTATCGGTCATGCCGGACACATAGTCGCACACCGCGCGCTGCGGTCCCTCCTCGTCCGCAATGGCCTGATAGACCGCAGGGAGCTCGTCAATGTGGTTGACATAATGTTCCCAGATGCTCCCGAGAATATTCTGCACCTTGCGCTCCTCACCCTTGGCGATGGGGTTGTAGTACACGCCCTCGTACATGAAGTCCGTGAACACGTCCACGGCCTGCTGCATCTCGGGCGACATACGCAGCGCACCGTCGCCGCTGTGGGCGATGATGTCCGTGAGGATGGAGTTGATGCGCACGCTATTGCGCTCGCCCACGCGCTCGCGCACGATGGCGGGCACGTCCTCCGGCTGCACGATGCCGCCGCGCATGGCGTCGTCCAGATCGTGGTTGATGTAGGCCACGCGGTCGGCCAGGCGCACCACGTCGGCCTCGAGCGTGCCGCGCGGCTGCCCGGTCGTGTGGTTGAGGATGCCGATGCGCGTCTCATTGCAGAGGTTCAGGCCGCGGCCGTCGCGCTCGATGCGGTCAACGACGCGCAGGCTCTGCTCATAGTGCCGGAAGCCGGCGCCGGTATAGATCGCATTGAGCGCGCGCTCTCCTGCGTGACCGAACGGCGTGTGGCCGAGGTCGTGCCCGAGGCTGATGGCCTCGGTGAGGTCCTCGTTGAGTTCGAGCGCGCGGGCGATCGTGCGCGCAAGCCGCGCGACCTCGAGCGTGTGCGTCAGGCGCGTGCGGTAATGGTCGCCCTCCGGGCGCAGGAACACCTGCGTTTTGTGTTTCAGGCGGCGGAACGATTTCGAGTGCGTGATGCGGTCCACGTCGCGCTGGAAGCACGTGCGCATTTGGCACGGCGGCTCGGGCGCCGGGCGGCCGGTAGACTGCGTGCTCAGCAGGCCGTGCGGGCCGATGAACAGCGCCTCGGCGGCCTCGCGTTTTTCTCTCGGGCAGGGCACAGGGATCCCTCCGTTTCCACAAAAAATCAGAGCTTGCGGCCGGAGCGCCTTGCGCCATTTCCGGCTGCAATACTCTTATACGACATTGCTGTGCATTTCCCTCTTTTTTTTGAAAAAACGCAGCAAAAAGATTTTCAAATCGAGTGCCAATTTTTTCACGAGCGTTTTGCGCGTACTTACGCGGTAGAAATGCGCCGGAAACCGGGTGCGGATAAGAATGCGTCAAGCGGAATATTTATGCGGATTTGGGCGGAGAAAAGGCCGCCTCCGTAAGGAGACGGTCTTGGGGTGTCAGAAGGAAATGTGCGTCTCTTGTCACACTGCTGGTTGAGCATGGGCAGGGGCGAAATTGCCTGTGTGCGTGACGTCAGGAAAGCCTTCCCCTTGAGGGGAAGGTGGCGCGGCGGTACGCCGCGACGGATGAGGTGTTTGTGTCAGACAGCCTGAGCACCACCGGCAGCGCTTACAGTCCGGCGCCGGCGAGGGGGACGGCGCGTTCCGTTTCGCCGACGGGGCGCACGGCGCAGCGGCCGGCGGTCAGATCGCGGACTTGCGCGGCAAAGGCCTCGCCGGCCTCCTCCGGCAGCAGGGCGCAGAGCGTCACGGCGGCGGCATACTGCGTTTCCTGCACGACGCCGCCGAGCGCGGCGACGGCCGCGCGCACCGGCTCGTAGAGCGCGTAGGGCGTGCTGACCTCACAGGCGAGCCAGCGGCGCACCTCCGAGATGCCGGCATCCGTGAGCGCGTCGGCCGCGGCGGCGGTATACGCCCGCAGCAGGCCGCCCGTGCCGAGCAGTACGCCGCCGAAATAGCGCGTGACGACGCAGACGGCATTCGTCACACCCGCGCGGCGGAACACCTCCAGCATCGGGATACCGGCCGTGCCCTGCGGCTCGCCGTCGTCGGAATAGCGCTCGGTGCCGTCGCGCAGCAGGTAGCACCAGCAGTTGTGCCGCGCGTCGTGATACTGCTTTTTGCACGCGGCGATGACCGTGCGCGCCTCGTCCTCGGAACCGACCGACTGCACAAGGCCCAGAAAGCGCGAGCGCTTGTCCACGTATTCCGACGCGCCGGTCTTTGTTGGGATACGGTAGCTGTTCATATTCCGCCCTCCTCGCCCGGGAGGACGAACGGCTCGAGCCGCGGCCACTGCTCCGGGTGGATGATGACCTCGAGCGCGATGCCGTCGTCGCGGTAGTCCGTGCGCAGCACGGCGCAGTCGCGGTGCAGCGTCTCGAGCAGCGCGCCCTGCACATACGGCAACAGCAGCGTCACGTGATGGTCGGCTCGGCCGAGGATGGCGCGCACGCGCTCGGTCAGCTCCGCTGCGCCCTCACCGCTGCGGGCCGAGATGCACACGATGTTCTCCCCGTGCGGCAGGATGCCGAGATAGGCGTCACACTTATTAAATACACGGATGCACGGCGTGTGCGCCGCGCCGAGCTGGTCGATGAGCCGGTCAACGACCTCCGCCTGCGCCTCCCACTCGGGGTTCGAGAGGTCGATCACGTGCAGCAGCACGTCGGCATATGTCAGCTCCTCGAGCGTAGCCTTGAACGCCTCGACCAGGTGTGTCGGCAGCTTGCGGATGAAGCCGACCGTGTCCGAGAGCAGCACCTCCTGCGCGGCGTCGATGCGCCAGCGGCGGGTGGTCGTGTCGAGCGTGTCGAACAGGCGGTCGTTGGCCGGAATGTCCGACCCTGTCAGGCAGTTGAGCAGCGTGGATTTTCCGGCGTTCGTGTAGCCGACGAGCGCCACGACCGGCAGGGCGTTTTTCTCGCGGCGGCGGCGCTGCGTGCGGCGCACCTTGCGCACGTCCTCAAGCTCCTGCTGCAGCTTCTGGATCTTGCGGCGGATGTGGCGGCGGTCGGTTTCGAGCTGGGTCTCGCCGGGGCCGCGTGTGCCGATCGGCGACGAGCCGCCGGAGGCCATCTGGCGCACGAGGTGCGTCCACATACCGGTCAGGCGCGGCAGCAGGTACTGATACTGCGCCAGCTCCACCTGCAGCTGGCCCTCGCGCGTCTGGGCGCGCTGGGCAAAGATGTCTAGGATCAGCCCGGAGCGGTCGAGCACACGCACGCCGAGCTCCTCCTCGAGCACGCGCATCTGCGACGGGGACAGCTCATTGTCAAACACCGCGAGATCGCAGTCGTTGGCGGTGATGAGCTCGCGCAGCTCCGCCACCTTGCCCTCGCCGAGGAAGGTGCGCGGGTCGGGTGTGGGCTTGTTCTGCAGCAGCGTCACGACGGGCTGGCCGCCGGCCGTCTCCACGAGCGCGGCAAGCTCGGCAAGGGAAATGTCCGTCGAGCGCTCGCGTTCCTCCATACACGCCGCGGCGAGACCGGCCAGTGCGGCGCGTTCGATCTTCTGTTCGGTAGATTGCATAGGGGTCATCCTTTTGAAATGAATATTTATTGGTTTTCTCCTGGTTATGCCCGAAACGACGGGTATATTTTGTCACGCGTGACGTAGCAGCAAAGTAACGGGGCACCGTACCGTACCCAACCGTACCATACCATACCCTACCCTTACTGCGCAGTAAGAACGCACTGCACAGCATATCTTACCCTGTCTCTCTCAAAGAAAGCCAAGGGGAAAGAAAGCTGCTGTGGAAAACCGGCAGAAATGTGGAAAACTCTGTGGAAAGCCTGTGGAAAACTTGATGTGGCGGCTGCAGACGGTGCGGTCGGGTAGCGGACCGGAGGCTGGCTGCGCTGTGGCGCTTGTGCGGTGCAGGACGCCGGTGCAGCGCAGGGCACGCTGGCTGGCTTTCTTGCCAAGAGAAAAAGCGCTTGACAAGTTATGCAAAAGCATACTAGACTGGAAGTGGGAAATCGCCCCGGCAGCTCGTTGGGAGCGAGAGCCATATCGGCAGCGCGGGAGGAAATGTGCGTCTTTTGCCGCACTGCCGGTGGGCATTGCCTTCCCCTCAAGGAGAAGGCTAGGCTGCCGCCGCCAAGGTGGGGGGCTTTCTGTTTTGCTTGTATTATACCGCGCGGCGGGGTGCTTGAAAAGTGGGCGCGGCGGCTTTTTGCGCGCTTTTTTGGGCATACTGACCTCAAAGGGAGGAATGACCATGCAAGACGGTTTCCTGCGCGCGGCGGCGGCATCCATCCCCGTGGCCGCGGCCGATCCAAGGCGCAACGCGGCTGCGATCTGTGCGCGCATCGATCAGGCGCACCGCGCACACGCGGCGCTGCTCGTGCTGCCGGAGCTGTGCGTGACGGGCTACACCTGCGGCGACCTGTTTTTATCCGCGCTGCTGCTCGATGCGGCCGAGACGGCGCTCACAGGCATCTGCGCGCACACGCAAAACTGCGACCCCGTCGTCGTGCTCGGCGTGCCGCTGCGCGCCGGGGGCAAGCTCTATAACTGCGCGGCCGTGCTGCACCGCGGTCGCATCCTCGGCGTCGTGCCGAAAACCTGGCTGCCGAACTATGACGTGTTTGCGGAAAAGCGCTGCTTCACGTCCGCGGCAGCGTACAACGGCCCCGGCTGCGTGACCGTCGGCGGGGAGGAGGTGCCGTTCGGCGCGGGGCTGGTGTTCGGCTGCGCGCAGATGCCGGCATTTCGCCTCGGTGTGGAGCTGTGTGAGGATGTGTGGGCGCCGGTGCCGCCGTCGGTGCGGCTGTGCCTCGCCGGGGCGACCGTGATCGCCAACTGCTCGGCCTCGCCCGAGGCGGCCGGCAAGCCCGCTCACCGCCGCACACTGCTGCGTGCCGCGTCCGCACGTGGGCTCTGCGGCTATGTCTACGCCAACGCCGGGCCGGACGAATCGACCGAGCGCGCCGTCTTTTCCGCGCACCACCTCATCGCGGAAAACGGGACCATCCTTGCCGAGCACGCGCCGTTTGCGCCCGAGCCCGGCCTGCTCGTGACGGAGCTCGACCTGCTGACGCTCTCGGCCGAGCGCCGCCGCAACACGACCTTTGTGCCCGATGGGAGCGGCGTGCGCGCCGTGACGTTTTCCCTGCCACTGCGCACGGCCTCACTCGGCCGCGCGGTGTCGCCGCACCCATTCGTGCCGGACGAGGCGTCACAGCGCACGAAGCGCGCCGAGCTGCTGCTGACCATGCAGGCGCACGGTCTGCGCAAGCGCCTGCTGCACACCGGCAGCCGCGCGGCGCTGCTGCCCGTGACGGAGGATGCCGACAGTGTGCTCGCCCTGCTCGTGTGCGCGCGCACGATGGACCTGCTCGGCCGCGCGCGACACGATGTCATCGCCGTCACGCAGCCGAGGGGCGACCGGGCGCGCGTGCTGCGCCTGTGCAAGGCGCTGGGTGTGTCCGTGCGGCCGAACGCCGACCTCGCGGGGCTCGCGCGCACGCACGCGGCGCTCCCGCTTGCCGCGGCCGACTTCACGGCACTGCTCCTCGGCGAGGCCGTCTGCGCACCGGACGCCTACGGCGTCAACGCCGCCGTGCCGCGCACGCTCGTGCGCTGGCTCATCGCGGCCGAGGCCGAGCGTGCCGAAGATCCCCTGCGCGCGGAGCTGCGCGCCGCGCTCTCCGCGCCGGATGCCGACTGCGCCGGCGTTCCGTGCGCGCTGACGGACTTCTGCTTTTATCATCTCATCCGCTGCGGCGCGCACCCGCGGCGCATCCTGCGGCTGGCGCGCGCCGCCTTCGGCGATGCGGCCACGGATGCGGATATCCTGCGCGCCATGGCCGCGCTCACGCGCTGCCTGTTCCGACGGCCGGCCGCCCTGCCGGCACACGTCACGCTCGGCAGCAGCGCGCAGGCGCTGCGCTGGCCGCCGGATGCGGCTGGGGCGCTCTGGGGCGACGAGATCGACGCCCTGCGCCGGGAGCTGTCCTGAGACGAAGCTTCCAATATTCATGCATAAGTGCATATCCTGCCGCCGCTTGGATACCCGGAGCGGCGGCGTTTTGCGCATGAAATTCGCCTTTTTGTGCATATCACCGAAAGAAAGCCGTTTCCTGCGTGAATTTTATTCAAAAAAGGGGTTGACATTTGCACGAAAAAGGTGAATAATATGCACATATTATGAATGAATAATCAATGGAGGCAACCATGATGAAAAAAGAAGATATCAAAAAAGTCGTCCTTGCTTACTCCGGCGGTCTGGATACGTCCATCATCATCCCCTGGCTGAAGGAGAACTACAATAACTGTGAAGTCATCGCCGTGTCCGGCAACGTCGGCCAGGCTGACGAGCTCGACGGTCTGGAAGAGAAGGCCATCAAGACCGGCGCGTCGAAGCTCTATGTCCTCGACCTGACGGACGAGTATGTGGACGATTACATCATCCCGACCATGCAGGCCGGCGCCGTGTACGAGGAGTACCTGCTCGGCACGAGCCATGCGCGGCCGTGCATCGCCAAGGGCCTTGTCGAGATCGCCCAGAAGGAGGGCGCGGACGCCATCGCCCACGGCTGCACCGGCAAGGGCAACGATCAGGTCCGGTTCGAGCTGGCGGTCAAGCACTTCGCGCCCGATATGCCGATCATCGCCCCGTGGCGGGAGTGGGACATCAAGTCGCGTGAGGAAGAGATTGACTACGCCGAGGCGCACAACGTGCCCCTGAAGATCAACCGCGAGACCAACTACTCCAAGGACAAGAACCTCTGGCATCTGAGCCACGAGGGTCTCGATCTGGAGGATCCGGGCAACGAGCCGCAGTATGAGAAGAAGGGCTTCCTCGAGATGGGCGTGAGCCCCATCGACGCGCCGGACGCCCCGACCTATGTCACGCTCGACTTTGAGCAGGGCAAGCCCGTTGCGCTCGACGGCGAGAAGATGAGCGCCAAGGACATCATCCTCAAGCTCAACGCCATCGGCGGCGCCAACGGCATCGGCATCCTCGACATTGTGGAGAACCGGCTTGTCGGCATGAAGTGCCGCGGCGTGTACGAGACGCCGGGCGGCACGATCCTCTACAAGGCGCACAGCGTGCTCGAGACCCTCTGCCTCGACAAGATGACCATGCACGAGAAGCAGAAGCTGGCGGTCACCTTCGGCGAACTGGTGTACAACGGCCAGTGGTTCACGCCGCTGCGCGAGGCGCTCAGCGCGTTCGTGACCAAGACGCAGGAGCACGTCACCGGCACGGTGCGGCTCAAGCTCTACAAGGGCAACATGATCAACGCCGGCGTCTGGAGCCCGTACTCCCTGTACTCCGAGGAGATCGCGACCTTCGGCGAGAGCGACTACAACCAGGCGGACGCGACCGGCTTCATCAACCTCTACGGTCTGCCGATCGCCGTGCAGGCAAAGGTTGACGGCAAGAGCATGTAAGCGGTACAATAGATATAGAGAAACGATACGATCCCCGCGCCGGGCTTCCCGGCGCGGGGACAACTGACGAAGGGAGACCATCACCATGGCAAAAATGTGGGCGGGCCGCACGGCCGGCGTGACCGATCCGGTCGCGGACGATTTCAACTCCTCCATCCGGTTCGACAGCCGGATGTACCGCGAGGACATCACGGGCAGCATGGCGCACGCGGCGATGCTCGGCGCGCAGCATATCCTCCCGCAGGCGGACGCCGATGCCATCATCGACGCGCTGCAGGGCATCCTCGATGATCTCGACAGCGGCGCGCTCGCGTTTGACCCCGCGTGCGAGGACATCCATATGTTCGTCGAGCAGGTGCTCACCGCGCGCATCGGCGACCTCGGCAAGAAGCTGCACACCGCCCGCTCGCGCAACGATCAGGTCGCGCTCGACCTGCGTATGTACCTGCGCAACGAGACGAGCGAGGTCATCGCGCTGACAAAGGACGTGCTCGCCGCGCTGGTGGATCAGGCCAAGGCGCACAAGGGCGACATTCTGCCCGGCTATACGCACCTGCAGCGCGCGCAGCCGATCACCTTCGGCCACCACCTGATGGCCTATGCCATGATGCTCCTGCGCGACATCGACCGTATGCAGGACGCGGTCAAGCGCATGAACGTCTCGCCCATCGGCTGCTGCGCGCTCGCCGGCACGACGTATGACACCGACCGTTTCTTCGAGGCCAAACGGCTCGGCTTTGACGACGTGGCGCGCAACAGTCTTGACGGCGTGTCCGACCGGGACTTCTGCGTCGAGCTGCTCGATGCCTACGCCATCGAGATGATGCACCTGTCGCGCCTGAGCGAGGAGCTCGTGCTCTGGTCGAGCTGGGAGTTCCAGTTTGTGCAGCTCTCGGACAGCTACACGACCGGTTCGTCCATCATGCCGCAGAAGAAAAACCCCGACATGGCCGAGCTCATCCGCGGCAAGACCGGCCGCGTCTACGGCGACCTGATCGCCATGCTCACGGCGCTCAAGGGTCTGCCGCTGGCATATAATAAGGATATGCAGGAGGACAAGGAGGCCGTGTTCGACGCGGTCGACACCGTGAAGATGTGCCTGCGCGTCATGGCGCCGATGCTCGCGACCATGACCGTGCGCGCCGACAAGATGCTCCACGCGGCGCAGACGGGCTTTTTGAACGCGACCGACCTCGCGGACTACCTCGTCACGAAGGGCCTGCCGTTTCGCAGTGCGTACAAAGTCTCCGGCGAGCTCGTGGCCTACTGCATCGCGCACAACACCGTGCTCGAAAAGCTGCCGCTCGAGACGTTCCGCACGTTCAGCGACCTCTTTGACGACGGCGTGTTCGACGCCATCGATCTCACCAACTGCGTCACGCGGCGCGTGTCCTACGGCGGCACGTCCGTGCCGAGTGTCGAGGCGCAGATCGCGTGGGTCGAGCAGCAGCGTGGTTTGTAATTTTGCGCCAGACAGGCGTCTGGATACCAGACGCCTGTCTGGCTATTGCTTGCGTGCACACTTCATAGT